>NZ_JBEOSF010000001.1:0-358592 GCF_040302725.1 Kitasatospora sp. NPDC097605
ACGTTGTCGAGGGCGACGACGCGGGTCTCCCCCTCCCCGTAGACCTTGTTCAGGCCGGTGGCGCGGGCGGCCGCCCGGCCGGTACGGACGGCGGTCGTGGGTATCGTCACGAGGGGGCTCCCTGAAGCTGGACGTACAAGAATGCGGAAGATTGCCTTCCCTTTACATTCTCCCCACCGGCCCCCGTCCGGTTTGTCGCTCCCGGGTACGGGCTCCCCCCGCCGTCCCGGCGGTCCGGCGGGGGTGATCCTCCTCCTCAGGTATGACCTCCGACCCTGAGATACGGTGCGGCGACTACTCGACCGCGACGCCCCAGCGCACCGCGAGCCCGGCCAGCCCGTCCTGCACCGGCGTCCCGCTCGGCGTGAACCGCCAGCCACCGCCGCGCCGTTGGAAGGACCCGAGGACCATCGCGCTCTGCGACACCCCGCCGGTCTGCGCCGACCACTCGGCGGGACCCTCCGCCTCCGGCCCGTACGCGCCGGTCAGCGCCAGCCCGTGCACATAGCCGAGCGGCAGCACCGGCGGTTCCTCCTCCTCGGTGGACACGGCCACCACCACCTCGTCCACCTCCGGCGCCAAGCGGCCCGGCTCCAGGGTGAGTTCGGCGCGCCGGACCGGCTCGCCCGGCACCGAGCGGGTGGGGTGCAGCCGGACCGCGCCGTGCGGGTCCTGAGGGTTGTTGAAGAACACGAAGTGCTCGTCGTCCAGCACCCGGCCGTGGGCGCACAGGAACGCCGAGACGTCCAGCTCCACCGGGTCCCCGCCGGCCGTGCGGCTGCGCCAGGACAGCGCCAGGGTGGTGGTGGCCGCGGCGGTCGCGCCCGGTGCCCGTCCGGCCGCCGACCCGTTGCCGTTCGCGCCGTTGCCGTTCGCGCCGCTGCCGTTGGCGCCGCTGCCGTTCGTGCCGCCGTTCGCGTCGCCGCCGTTCGGCCGCTCGCCCAGCCGTCCGCGCAGGCCCTGCTCCGCCAGCAGCTCCACCAGCTCCGGACCGCTCACCAGGGTCAGCGGCTTGTTGCGGATGTACTCGTAGGAGCCCGGCCCGAAGCCCGCGGTGGTGACCAGGATGCCCTTGATCGCGCCGTGGTGGCGCACCGTCGAGTCGAGGTCGCGCACCGCGGTGGGGGAGACCGTCGAGCGGTAGCGCTTGGCCTGGATGACGATCCGTCCGCCGGTCACCGGATCGAGGTCCTCGGCCACCACGTCCACCCCGGCGTCGCCGCTGCGCGCCGTGGTCATCACCCGGAAGCCGCGCAGCCGGAACAGTTCGGCGATCAGCTCCTCGAACTCGATCGGGTCCATCGCGAAGAGGTCGGGGTCGTCCTCGCCGCCCTGCCCGGCCACACTGCCGCCGACCGTCTCCGGCAGCCGGTCCGGCCGCACCTCGTCCAGCCGCTCGGGGCGCGCCGAGAGCACCCCGCCCAGGCCCTGGAAGCACTCCACCGCCGCCACCCGGTCCAGCGCCAGCCCGGCGAACTCGCCCCGGTCGACGGTCACCGTGGTGAGGAACCGCTCGGCCTCCCGGCCGGTCGCCGGGTCGATGCCGCGCACGAAGCCGTTCAGCACCACGGAGGCCAGCATCCCGTCCCCGTCGGCGCGGTAGAGCTCGGCCACCACCCGCAGCGCGGTCTGCGCCAGCACCTCCCGGTACAGCGCCTTGCGCTCGGTCGCCGGGCGGGCCACCTCGGCCTCCCGGTCGTCCGACTTCACGTACCGCACCCGGGCGGTCGCCGGGACCACGTCCGCGCCCGGCAGCTCCCAGTTCACCACCAGCTGGCGGCTCGACGCCTCCCAGGCCGCCACCAGCCGGTGCGGGAAGCCCTCCGGCCAGCCCGCCGAGGCGTACAGCACGGCGGTGAAGTACTCCTGCACCGCCTCGGCCTCACCCGACCGCAGCCGGCGCAGCAACTCCTCGGTCCGCGCGGCCCGTTGCTCGTCCTCCCGGCGGAACCGGGCCACCCACTCCAGGTACTGCCCGTGGTACTCGGCCAGCCGGCGCTGCCGGTCCGCCTCCGCCGCCTGGGCCGCGTACCAGTCCTGCTCGAAGCGGGCCCGGGCCTGCGCCACGTACTGCTCGTACTGCTGCCACACCCCCGGGTTGCGGGCCTGCACCGGGTCCGGCGGCGGGACCTGGTAGCGGGACTGGTCCGGCATCGGCACCGGCTCGCCGAGGCGCCCCGGCTCGAACGGCGGCACCGGGCGCGGGGCCAGCAGGCTCTGCGCCCGGAACGCCGGCCCGCCCAGCCCGGCCGCCAGCAGTCCGCGCAACTCCTCGACCCGGCCGTCCAGTTCGGCCGTCCGCCGGGCCGCCTCGGCCTCCCGGGACTGCTGGTACGCCTTCTGCGCCTCGCGCTCGGTGCGGGCCGCCGCCTTCTGCGCCTCGCGCTGCTCCCGCTCCCGCCGGCGCTGCTCGGCGGCCTGGGCGCGCCACCGGGCCTCCTCCCGGCGCTGCTCCTGCCGCTGTGTCTCCGCCCAGACCGCCAGCACCCCGTCGTTCCGCCGCCCCGCCACGTCCACCCCTTCGTTCCACCGCCGGTCCGCCGCGGCGCCCGCCTCCCGGCCGCGGCGCCGCCGCGCCCGCCACAATAGAACGTGCACCGGGGGAGTGCGCAAAGGCCCTGCGACCTGCGGCGTCGGCCGGGGCTGAGGCGGCGTCAGGCGGGCGCTACGCGGTCGGCTCCCGCACGTCCGCGTACCAGCGCCAGTCGGTGCGCGGCGGGCGGCCGGGCAGTGCGGCGCGGCCGGTGGCCCAGAGCAGGGTCGGCCAGGGGTCGTCGGCCGGGTCGGGGGTCACGTCCGGGAAGAGCCGGGCGAGGGTGCGGCGGCAGGCCTCGGCCGGCGGCTCCCAGGGCAGCCCGAGCCCCTCGGCGACGTCGTGCAGGTGCACCAGTGTCTCCACCAGGCTCATCGCGACGAACCCGGCCGGGTCGGCGAGGCCCCAGGGGTGGAAGGCGCGAACCTCGGGCGTCCTGGTCCGGGCGATCGCGACCATCAGCCCGCCGCTCGCCTCCAGGACCTCCAGCAGGCCCTGCGGGCCGTCCTCGCGCCGGGCGAAGACGAAGCTGTTCGGGCCGCCGGGGAACGGGCGCCGGGAGACGAAGGGGACGTAGCGGTCGCGGGGCGGCCGCTCCGGGCCGAGCTGGGCGGCGTAGGCGAGCAGGTCGTCCGCGAGGTGTTCGACGGTGTTCCAGCAGTCCCAGTCGAGGGCGCCGGCGGAGCGGGACCAGTCGGCGTCGGCGGGGGCGGCGCGCAGGGTGTTCACGGCGAGCCGGAGCACGGCGGCCAGGTCGTCGGGGGTGGGGCCGGCGGCGGTGGGGTCGGCGGGGGCCGGCCCGTCGGTGGTCGCGGGCCCGGTCGTCGGTTCGGGATCGGTGGTGATCATGCGCGGGACGCTACCCGGTCGGGTGCGCCGGCGCTGTTCGATGCCCCGGGGGGTATCTCTGCTACAGTCGATGACAGATACCCCGGGGGGTACAACGGCTCTGAGAAGGAGAGGCACGTGTTCTTCGTCGACACCCTGGAGATCGAGGGCCTCGGCAACCGCAGCTACCTGGCCGGCGGTCCGGGCGGAGCGGTCGCCATCGACCCGCCGCGCGACATCGACCAGGTCATCGCCGCGGCCGCCCGCCGGGGCGTGCGGATCGCCTACGTCGCCGAGACCCACGTCCACAACGACTACGTCACCGGCGGCCTGGAACTCGCCCGGGTCACCGGTGCCCACTACCTCGTCCCCGCCGACGCCGCCGTCTCCTACCGGCGGGTGCTGGTCCACGACGGCGACGAGTTCGACGTCGACCCCGCCGGCCTCACCCTGAGGGCCGTCGCCACCCCCGGCCACACCCCGCACCACACCTCCTACGTGCTCGCCGAGGCCGGCCGCCCGGTCGCCGCGTTCACCGGCGGCTCGCTGCTCATCGGCACCGTCGGGCGCCCCGACCTGGTCGAGCCCCGGCTCACCGAGGACCTCGCCCGCGCCCAGCACGCCTCCGCCCACCGGCTCGCCGACGGTCTCGCCGACGACGTGGCCGTGCTGCCCACCCACGGCTTCGGCAGCTTCTGCTCCGCCGGTCGGACGGCGGGTGCGGCCACCACCATCGGCGCCGAGCGGCACCGCAACGAGGCCCTGGTCAAGGACATCGACACCTTCGTCGCCGACCTGCTCGCCGGACTCGACGACATCCCCGCCTACTACGCCCACATGGGCCCGGTCAACGCCGCCGGCCCCGCCCCCCTCGACCTCACCCCGCCGGCCCCCGCCGACGCGGCCGAACTCGCCCGCCGCCTCGCCGCCGGCGAGTGGGTCGTCGACCTGCGCGCCCGCACCGCCTTCGCGGCCGGGCACCTCGCGGGGTCGTTCAACATCGAGGCCGAGGGGCAGTTGGCCACCTACCTGGCGTGGCTGATCCCGTGGGGCAAACCGGTCACCCTGCTCGCCGAGAGCCCCGAACAGCTCGCCGCCGCGCAGCGGGAACTCGCCCGGGTCGGCATCGACTGCCCCGCCGCGGCCGCCACCGGCGGTCCCGAGGACTGGCTGCCGCCCGGCGAGCAGCCGCGCACCTTCCGCCGCGCCACCTTCGCCGAGCTCGCCGCCGCCCTCACGGCCGCCGCTGCCGCCGCTGCCGCCGCTGCCGACGGAGGCGACGGAGGCGACGGCGGACCGGCCCCGGTCGTGCTCGACGTCCGCCGCGCCGCCGAACGCGCCGCCGCCCACCTCGACGGCACCCACCACATCCCGCTGCACCAGCTGCACCGCCGCAGCACCGAACTGCCGGAGGGCCCCGTCTGGGTGCACTGCGCCGGCGGCATGCGGGCCGCCATCGCCGCCTCCCTGCTGGACGCGGCCGGACGCGAGGTGATCGCCGTCGACGACGCCTTCACCTCCGCCGCCGAGGCCGGCCTCACCGTCGTGACCGCCTGACCTCCCCGCCCGGCCCGGCACCACCCCCGCAGGAGCACCACCATGCACCACCCCGCACCCACCACCCGCATACCCGCGCACCCCGCAGGCCCCCACCGGACGACGGCCCGCCTCCCGGGGTGGTGCCGATGACCACGCTGCTGCTGGCGCTCGCCGCCGGGGCGGTGGTCGGGCTGGTCCTCGGCGGGCTCGGCGGCGGTGGCGGCATCCTCGCCGTCCCCGCGCTGATCTACCTGCTCGGACTCTCCCCGGCCGCCGCCACCACCGCCGCCCTGCTGATCGTCCTCGCCACCTCGATCTCCGCGATCGTCGCCCATATGCGGGCCGGCACCATCCGCTGGCGCACCGCGCTCGCCTTCGCCGCCGCCGGGCTGCTCCCCGCCGCCCTCACCGGCGCGGCCGCCGCCGAGCTGCCGCAGAACGTACTCACCGCCGCCTTCGCGGTGGTCGCCGCGCTCGCCGCGGTCCGGATGCTGCGCCCGCCGCGCCCGGCTGCGGCCGACGCTCCGGCGCCCGGTGCCCGCCCCGGCCGGGCGGTCGCCTCCGGGGCCGGACTCGGCGCCCTCACCGGCCTGCTCGGCGTCGGCGGCGGCTTCCTGGCCGTGCCGGCCCTGGTCGGCGCGGTCGGGCTGACGATGGAGGCCGCCGTCGGCACCAGCCTCCCGGTGATCGCCGTCAACGCCTCCGCCTCGCTGGCGACCCGGGGCGGCGGCGCGGCCGGACTGGACTGGGCGGTGATCGCCCCGTTCACCGCCGCCGCCGTGCTCGGCGCCTGGGACGGCAAGCGGCTCGCCGCCCGCCTCTCCGGGGCGGTGCTCCAGCGGACCTTCGCGGGCCTGCTGCTCGCCGTCGCCGCGGTGATGGGCGCGGACGCCGTGCTCTGACCCCTTCCCCCCCTCTTTACTCCCTTCCCCCCTCTTTCCCTTCGCAAGGAGACCCCATGGCCACGCTCACCGAGATCACCCCGGCCCAGGCGCACCCCCGCCTCGCCGCCCTCACCGTCGTCGACGTCCGCACCCCGGGCGAGTACGCCGCGGGCCACGTCCCCGGCGCCGTGAACGTCCCGCTCGACCAGCTCGACCGCGCCCTCCCCGCGCTGCGCACCGTCGCCGCGCGCGGCGAACTCCTCATCGTCTGCGCCTCCGGCAACCGCTCGGGCCGGGCCTGCGAGTCGCTGGCCGCGGCCGGCATCCCCGCCGCCACCCTGGTCGGCGGCACCAGCGCCTGGGCCGCCGCCGGCCACGAGGTCCAGCGCCCCGAGGGCGCCCCGGCCCGGGCGCCGTGGGTGATGGACCGGCAGGTCCGCTTCACGGCCGGCGGTCTGGTCCTGGCCGGCCTGCTCGTTGACCTCGCCCTGCCCGGCACCCGCTGGGTCTCGGCGGCGGTCGGCGCGGGCCTGGTCTTCTCGGCGGTGACCAACACCTGCGCGATGGGCAACCTCCTCTCCCGCCTCCCGCACAACCGCCCCCGCCCGGGCCAGACCCAGGACCTCGACACCACCCTCGCCACCCTGGCCGAGGCCCGCTGACCCCGCCGCCCCGCCGCCGACCCTCACCCGAGGGCCGGCGGCGGGGTCGCGTCGGTCGTGCCCCCGCCGTCAGCCCTCGCCGGACCGCTTGCGGGCCCGGTACTGCCAGTGGGCGCTCACCCGGTGGTCGTGCTCGAACCCGGGGCCGAGCGGGCCGACCCGCGCGTAGGCCTCCTCGGTGCGCGGATCGTCCCGCCGGGCCAGCGCGCAGGCGGCCTCCAACCGCAGCGACCGGTGCTCCTCGTCCAGCAGCGCGGCGAGGGCCTCGGTCACCACGGCCGTCCGGTCGCCCGAGCCGGAGAGGGAGGCGGCCGCGCGGGCCCGCACATCGATGTCCGGGTCCTGGAGCAGGCGCAGCAGCGCTTCCCGGACCTCCGGGGCGAACTCGCCCGGGGTCCCGAGGACCTCGGCTACGGCGACCCGGACGGCGGCGTCCGGATCGCCGGCCAGGACGAGGAGGGCGGCGGTGGCGGCCTCGCCGGGTTCGGTTCGCTCGGGGCTCAGCAGGTACGGGACCTCGCGGCGCACCCGGGGATCCGGATGATCGGCGTGGCGCAGGCCGACGGCCTCCTCGGCGGGGTGGCGGCGGCCGAGGAGCGCCGACAGGACCTTGCCGAGCACCCGGCCGTCGGGCTCGTCGAGCGCCCAGGCGGTCAGCAACCCGACGTCCCGGCTGTCGGCGGAACCGTCCACGGCGGCGCCGGGCAGGAGGAGCCGGTGCCACAGCACATCGGCGAGGAAGAGGCGGTGGACGGGGTCCGGGTGGTGCCGCAGTGGCGCTAGCTCGGAGTGGGCCCGTTCGCTCCGGCGGTTCGCGAGGGCGTACGCGGCGGCGAACCACAGCCCGTCGTCGTCCGGACGGCGGACGCCGCGGGCCACCACCTCCACGACCGGCGGGAAGAGGCCGAACCACAGCTCCAGGAGGGTGAGGATGGTGCCGTGGCCGGCCCGGACGACGTGCCCGCCGAGGGCGAGCTCCTCGACCATCGAGCAGTCCTCGTCCTCCACCCGCCGCCGCACGGCCGGACCGCCGGCCCCGGTGCGCCGGCGCAGCTCCTCCTCCGCACCGGCCTCGTACCAGTACCGGGCGAGGTCGAGCAGCCGCTGCTTGGCCGGTGCGGGGATCCGCAACGCCGGGTCGACACCGAGCACGGCGGCGACCAGCCCGGGAGAGCCGGTGTCGACCGCCCGCAGCATCGGCGTGGTGCCGTCCGGCAGCTCGCGGTCGGGGTCGGCCCCGGCGTCGGTCAGGGCCTCGGCGGTCTCCCGGTCGAACCGCGCCACCGCGAGGCAGAGCAGCGGCAGCCCGTCGGGCCCCGGGGCGTCCGGATCGGCGCCCTCCTCCAGGCGGGCCCGTACCGCGGCGGCGTCCCCCGCCGTGACCGCCGCCACCAGCCGCTCGTCCGGCGTCCGCCGCTGTTCCGTCGCCACAACCCCCCTGGAGAACCGTCGGGCGGCAGGGTAGCCCTATCGCGGCCGGTCCCGCGCCGGGTTTTCCCGGCTGTCGGTGGCTCCCGGTAGCCTCGGCGGGTCGGACGGTGTGCGGTGAGGTGGCGGGTGAGCGTGGTGGGTGGGTGGGTCTCCACCGGGTTGGGGTGGCGGGACGGGCGGGCGGTGCTGAGTGCGGTGCACGGGCGGCGGGTGCACGAGCGCGAGGTGGTGCCGGGGGTGGAGGTCGGCTGGCTGCTCGGCGGGCCGCGGCGGTGCATCGGGGCGTGGCTGGAGGGGCAGGACGAGCGCACGCCGTGCCCGCACCACGCCGTGATCGCGCCGGACGGTGCCGCCGTGCAGTGCGGGTCCTGCCAGAGCGTGGACCGCGGGCTGGCGCTGGCCCGGGACCAGATCCTCGACGACGGCCGCACCTACCGGCTCTACCTCGCCTGGTTCGGCGAGGGGCTGCTCAAGGTCGGGCTGACCGCCGAGCAGCGCGGCACCAGCCGGCTGCTCGAACAGGGCGCGCTCGCCTGGACGTTCGCCGCCCGGGGCTCGCTGCCCTCCGTCCGCCGGGCCGAACTGACCGTCGCCGCCTCCGGGTTGGCCCGGGAGCGGTTCAAGAGCCGGGTGAAGGTGGATCACTGGTGGGAGCACGGTGACGCGGAGCACCGTCGCGCGCTGCTCGCCGACGCGCGGGCGAGGGCGCACGAGCTGCTCCGCGGGCACGGCGTGGAGCTGCTGGCGGACCACCCGGTCACCGACCACATCGAGGTCTTCGGGCTGACCGGCGGCGCCCCCGCCGTCTACCGGGCGGTCGACGCCCTGGCCGACGGCGCGGTGCTGGCCGGGCGGCTGCGCCCGCCGATCGGCCGGCACCTGCTGCTCGACCAGCCGGACGGCGGCGCGCCGCTGCTCCTGGACACCCGGCTGCTCACCGGCTGGACGCTCGCCCCGGCGGGTGGGCGGCCGTCCTCGGGGCTGGCACTGACCGAGCGGGTCCGGCCGGCGGAGCCGGACACCCAGGAGGCGCTGTTCTGACCCGGTGAGCCGTCGACCTCGGCGGTTGCCTATTAAAACCGTCACCCCTAGGCTCGGGCATGCCTGGTTTCACTTTGCTACCTCACCTGTGCGAGAGGCCCGCCATGATCCCCGCCCACGAGACCTTCGACGGCACCTTCCCCTACCGCCCGCACTTCTCCGCCGCCCCCGGCTTCCCGATGCACTACGTCGACGAGGGCGCCGGCCCGGTGGTGCTCTGCCTGCACGGCGAGCCCACCTGGGGCTATCTCTTCCGGGACGTCGTGCGCCGCCTCGCGCCCACCCACCGGGTCGTCGTCCCCGATCACATGGGCTTCGGCAAGAGCGCCACGCCCGCCGACCGCGGCTACCGGCTGCAGGACCACGTCGACAACCTGGAGGCGTTCGTCCTCGACCTCGGCCTGCGCGGGATCACCCTGGTCGGGCACGACTTCGGCGGGCCGGTCGGCCTGGGCCTCGCGGCCCGCCGGCCGGAGCTGATCGCCCGGGTGGTCGGCGTCAACGGGCCCACGCCGTTCGGCCAGCCGGGCCTCGGTGCCGCGCTGGCCGCCAACGCCGCCGACTCCCCGTGGTTCCGCTGGATCGCCCGGGCGCACGCCGACGGCACGCTGGAGGCGGTACTCGGCTCCCTCGACGTCACCGTCCTCAGCATGCTCAGGCTCAACGGCTTCGAGAACCCCGCCCTCGCCACCGACACCTGGCTGCGGGCGTACGGCGCGCCGTTCCCGACCCCGGCCGAGAGCCTCGGCGCGATCGGCTGGGCCCGGGGCTTCGCCACCGGCGCGCACCGCTTCGAGGAGCCGGACGCGGCGGCCCGCGCCGCGCTGGCGGCCCTCCCGGCGCTGGCCCTGTGGGGCACCGCCGACCGCACGCTGAACGCCCGGCACTTCCTGCCGCTGTTCCGCGAGGCCTTCCCGCACGGCCGGGTGGTCGAACTCCCGGGCGTCGGCCACTACAGCCCGGAGGACGCCCCGGACGCGGTGGCCGACCACCTCCTGCGCTTCCTCGCGGAGACGGACGACGCGGTCCGGGGCCGGTCCTAGCCCAGCTTGCTGCGCACCGCGCCCGGCCCGGAGCGGGACCGGCGTGACACCGGCGGCCGCGACGGCCGGACATCCGGCCGTCCTCCCACCGGCTCCTCGGCGCTCGCTCCGGCGCACGCGCCCGCGGCGCGCGCTGCCCGGGCGGTCGCCAGCGCGATCCGCGCCAGCAGCGGGTCCTCCCGGACGCCCGCCGCGCGCTTCGCGGCCTGGCAGCGGGCGCACCAGATCGGCGAGGCGGGCCCGTCCGGGTACGCCATCGCCTCCGGCGGCAGGTAGTGGCTGCCGCACTCGACGCATTCGAAGACCAGTCTCATCCGACGATCACCGTCCCGGATCCGTGGCACCGACCGCAGGGCGACCAGAAGACGTGGATCTTGGGCACCATGCTTCCTTCCTCGTCCCGTTCGACCGTGGCTTCGGTCTTCTGGGTCCCCCCGGACCCGCCGCACCCGGAGCAGGCCTGAACCTCGGGCATATGCACACTCCTTCTCGGCGGGGACCACGGTAGCGCGAAATCCGGGGTGTCAGCACCGATCCTGACGATGGGTCGAAGAAGCGGGGCGCGTGTGCCGAACCCGTGCGCCGCGCACGGCCGTTCGAAGGCGCCCCCGGTTCGCTCCGGTGCGCCCCCCGTTCAGCGCGCCACCGTGCGGAAGCCGCAGTTGCCACTCGTGGAGTCGGGGGTGTTGCCGGTGCGCGCGGCCACCCGGTAGCGGTTGCAGTAGGAGTCGTGGCACAGGTACGAGCCGCCCCGCAGCACCCGCCGCCCGTCTCCGGGGCCTTCCCCGTCCGCGGGCCCGCGCGGGTCGAAGCGCGGCGAGCGCGCGTAGTACGCCGGGTCGAAGCGGTCGGCGCACCACTCCCAGACGTTCCCGGCCACGTCCAGCAGGCCGAAGCCGTTCGGCGGGTAGCAGCCCACCGGCGCGGTCGCGTACCAGCCGTCCTCGCCGGTCGGCAGGTCGGGGAAGCGGCCCTGCCAGATCCGGCAGCGGTGCGCGCCGTCCGGGCGCAACTCGTCGCCCCACGGGTAGCGCCGGCCGGCCAGCGTGCCGCGGGCGGCGTACTCCCACTCGGCCTCGGTGGGCAGCCGGCGCCCGGCCCAGTGGCAGTAGGCGAGCGCGTCGCGGTGGCTGATGTGCACCACGGGGTGGTCCCGGAGGTCCTCGGCGTCGCCGAGCGGGCCGTAGGGGTGGCGCCAGTCGGCGCCGCGCACCTCGATCCACCAGGGCGCGGTGGGGGAGCGGCCGAGCACGTCGGCGGGGCCGGCGAGGACGAACAGGTGGAAGACGGCGGAGGAGCCGGCCAGTTCGGCGTCGGTGCGGTGGCCGGTGGCCTCGACGAAGGCGGCGAACCGGGCGGTGGTCACCGGCTCGGTGTCGATGGTGAACGGTGCCAGCTCCACCTCGTGCACCGGCGTCTCGCCGTCCGCCGGATACCCCTCCCCGAACCCGTCGCCCATCGCGAACACCCCGCCGGGAAGCGCCACTTCGGGGTGCTCGGGTCGCCGCGCCGCGGTCCGTGGGAGGAGCGGCAGCGGGGCCGGTCCGGAGCCGGCCGGGGCCGACGGCAGGCAGCAGGCGCGTGCGGCGGGGGCTTGACTCATGAGCCCAGCCTATAGCACTTTGCACCTAGGTGAGAATGCACCTAGCGAGATCCGAGGAACCGGCGAGAGCCGGGGAGAGGGCACCGGTGAAGTTCGACCACGTCCTGCTGGGCCTGCTGGCCATCCATCCGCGCAGCGGCTGGGACCTCAAGGAGTGGCTGGCGGGGGAGGGGCAGTTCGTCCGTTCCCACGCGCACCCGAGCCAGATCTACCGGTTGCTCAAGCGGATGGCCGACCAGGGCTGGGTGGTCTTCGAGACCGACCCGCGCGACGGCCGCCCGGACGCCAAGGTCTACCGGCTGACCGACGCCGGCCGGGCCGAGCTGATCCGTGAGGCCCGCTCGCCGTTCGAACCGGCCAGCCGCTTCCAGGACCCGGACTTCATGGCCCGGTTCTACTTCTCCGCCCAGCTCGCACCGGAGCAGCTGCTCCCGCTGATCGACACCGAGCTCGACTACCGCCGCCGCCAGGTGACGCTCATGCGCCCCCGGGACCGGTCGCTGTCCTTCGCCGAGGGCACGCCGGAGGCGGACGTGCGGCGGCTGCGGATGATCCGCGAGCTCACCCACGAGTACGGCACCTCCGCCGTCGACGCCTGGATCGACTGGCTGGAGCGCGTCCGCCGGCTGCTCGCCGACGGAACCATCCCCACCACCAGCACCACCAGCCCCGAGGAGACGCCCCGGTGAAAGCCGTCCTGGTCATGTTCGACAGCCTCAACCGCCGGTTCCTGCCGCCCTACGGCTGCGACTGGACCGTCGCGCCGAACTTCGCCCGCCTCGCCGCCCGCGCCGCCACCTTCGACAACTGCTACGGCGGCTCGATGCCCTGCATGCCGGCCCGCCGCGAGATGCACACCGGCCGCTACAACTTCCTGCACCGCTCCTGGGGCCCGCTGGAGCCCTTCGACGACTCCGTCCCCGACCTGCTGAGCAAGGCGGGCGTCTACACCCACCTGGTCACCGACCACCAGCACTACTGGGAGGACGGCGGCGCCACCTACCACAACCGCTACGACAGCTACGAGTTCTTCCGCGGCCAGGAGGGCGACAAGTGGAAGGGCCACGTCGCCGACCCGGAGATCCCCGAGACGCTCTCCTGGCGCGAGGGCCCGGCCTGGCGCCAGGACTGGGTCAACCGCCAGTACCTGGCCGACGTCGCCGACCACCCGCAGACCCGCACTTTCGACGCGGGCCTGGAGTTCATCGCCACCAACCGCGAGCAGGACCACTGGTTCCTGCAGATCGAGTGCTTCGACCCGCACGAGCCGTTCTACTCCTACGCCGAGCACAAGAAGCACTACCCGCACGACTGGGACGGCCCGCACTTCGACTGGCCCGACTACAAGCGGGTCACCGAGAGCCCGGAGGCCGTCGAGCACGGCCGCAACGAGTACGCCGCGCTGCTCACCATGTGCGACGACTCGCTCGGCCGCGTCCTGGACGCCTTCGACGAGCACGGCCTGTGGGACGACACCCTGCTGATCGTCTGCACCGACCACGGCCTGCTGCTCGGCGAGCGCGGCTGGTGGGGCAAGAACATCCAGCCCTGGTACGACGAGAACATCCACACCCCGCTGTTCGTCTGGGACCCGCGCAGCCGGGCCACCGGCCGGCGCGAATCCCTCGTCCAGACCGTCGACCTCGGCCCGACGCTCCTGGAGTACTTCGACGTCCCGCGCACCGCCGACATGCAGGGCCGCCCGCTCGTCGACACGGTCGCCCACGACGCCCCGGTCCGCGAGCACGGCCTGTTCGGCGTCTTCGGCGGGCACGTCAGCATCACCGACGGCCGCCACGTCTACATGCGCGCCTGCAAGGACCCGTCCAACCGGCCGCTGTTCGAGCACACCCTGATGCCCACCCACATGCGCGGCCACTTCACCCCGCAGGAGCTGGCCGGCGCCACCCTGGCCGACCCGCTGCCGTTCACCAAGGGCGTGCCGGTGCTGCGGATGCCGGCGTCCTCCTGGGGCAACCCGTACGCCTTCGGCACCCTGCTGTTCGACCTGGAGTCCGACCCGGCGCAGGAGCACCCGCTGGTCGACGACGAGCTGGAGCTGCGGATGGCCGCGCTGCTCACCGAGGCGCTGCGCGAGGGCGACGCGCCCGCCGACCAGTTCGAACGGCTCGGCCTGCCCGCGGAGGGGCCGGTCACCGCCGAGCACCTGCTGGCCCGCGCCCAGCGCCCGCAGGCGCTCGCCGCCACCGAGCCGCTGCCGCAGGCGGCCGACTTCGCCGAGGGCCCGCTCTCGGTGCACACCCCGCTGCGGGCGCTGCTGGCCGACGAGGGGGCGCGCGAGGCCGTCCTGGCGCGGCTGCCGATGCTGGACAACCCCGGACTGCAGGCGATGCTCGGCGGGATCTCCCCGTTCCGGCTCGCCGCCATGGGCCCGTCGCTGCGCCCGGCGGACCTGCAGGCCCTCGCCGGCGCCCTGGCCGCGCTGCCGGCCGGCGCGTAACCGCGGGACGGCGTGTAACCGCGGGACGGCGCCCCTCCTCGAAAGGGAGGGGCGCCCTGCGTCCGCGATGTCAGCCCAGCGAACTGCGCAGGAACTCGCGGTTCATCGCGGCGATGCTGGGCAGCGGGATGCCCTTGGGGCAGGCCGTCGCGCACTCGCCGGTGTTGGTGCAGCCGCCGAAGCCCTCGGCGTCCATCGTGGCCACCATGTCGCGCACCCGGGACCTGCGCTCCGGCGCGCCCTGCGGCAGCACATTGAGGTGGACCACCTTGGCGGAGGTGAAGAGCATCGCCGAGCCGTTGGGGCAGGCCGCCACGCAGGCCCCGCAGCCGATGCACTCGGCGTGCTCGAAGGCGGTGTCGGCCACCTCCTTGGGGACGGGCGTGGCGTGCGCCTCGGGCGCGCTGCCGGTCGGGGCGGTGATGTAGCCGCCGGCGCCGATGATCCGGTCGAAGGCGGAGCGGTCCACCACCAGGTCCTTGACCACCGGGAAGGCCGCCGCCCGCCACGGCTCGACGTCGATGGTGTCGCCGTCCTGGAAGTGCCGCATGTGCAGCTGGCAGGTGGTGGTCCGCTCGGGGCCGTGCGCCTGGCCGTTGATGACCATGCCGCAGGCGCCGCAGATCCCCTCGCGGCAGTCGTGGTCGAAGGCGACGGGGGTGTCGCCCCGGGTGATCAGCTCCTCGTTGAGGGTGTCCAGCATCTCCAGGAAGGACATGTCCGGACTGATCCCGCTGACCTGGTAGGTGGTCATCGAGCCGGGCGTGTCGGGGCCCGCCTGGCGCCAGATCCGAAGGGTGAGGTTCACGCGTAGCTCCGCTGGGTGGGGTGGACGTACTCGAAGTCGAGGTGCTCGCGGTGCAGGACGGGTGCCTGGCCGGTGGCGGTGAACTCCCAGGCGGCGGCGTAGGAGAACTCCTCGTCCCGCCGGGCGGCCTCGCCGTCGGCCGTCTGGCTCTCGGTGCGGAAGTGGCCGCCGCAGGACTCGGCGCGGTGCAGCGCGTCCAGGCACATCAGCTCGGCCAGCTCGAAGTAGTCGACCAGCCGGTTGGCCTTCTCCAGCGACTGGTTGAGCTCCTGGCCGGTGCCGGGCACCTTGATCCGGCGCCAGAACTCGTCCCGCAGCTTCGGGATCCGGGCCAGCGCGCGGCGCAGCCCCGCCTCGTCGCGGGCCATCCCGCACTCGTCCCAGAGCAGCTCGCCGAGCTCCCGGTGGAAGGAGTCGGGCGTGCGGTCGCCGTCCACCGCGAGGATCAGGTTGAGCCGGTCGGCGACCTCGGCCTCCACCGAGGCGACCTCCTCGTGGCCGGCCGGGACGGCGGGCAGCTTCTCGCGCGCCAGGTAGTCGTTGAGCACCGGCGGCAGCACGAAGTAGCCGTCCGCCAGGCCCTGCATCAGCGCGCTCGCGCCGAGCCGGTTGGCGCCGTGGTCGGAGAAGTTGGCCTCGCCGATCGCGAACAGGCCCGGGATCGTCGTCTGCAGGTCGTAGTCGACCCAGAGTCCGCCCATCGTGTAGTGGATCGCCGGGAAGATCCGCATCGGCACCCGGTACGGGTCCTCGGCGGTGATCCGCTCGTACATCTCGAACAGGTTGCCGTACTTGGCCTCCACCGCGTCCCGCCCCATCCGGCGGATGGCGTCGGCGAAGTCCAGGTAGACGCCCTGCCCGCCGGGGCCGACGCCGCGGCCCTCGTCGCAGACGTTCTTGGCGGCCCGGGAGGCGATGTCGCGCGGCACCAGGTTGCCGAACGCCGGGTAGATCCGCTCCAGGTAGTAGTCCCGCTCCTCCTCGGGGATCTCGGCCGGCGGCCGGGTGTCGCCCTTGGCCCTGGGCACCCAGATCCGGCCGTCGTTGCGCAGCGACTCGCTCATCAGGGTGAGCTTGGACTGGTGGTCGCCGGAGCGCGGGATGCAGGTCGGGTGGATCTGGGTGAAACACGGGTTGGCGAAGTACGCGCCGCGCCGGTGCGCCCGCCAGATCGCGGTGGCGTTGGAGTTCTTGGCGTTGGTGGAGAGGTAGAAGACGTTGCCGTAGCCGCCGGAGGCCAGCACCACGGCGTCGGCGGTGTAGCTGGTGATCTCGCCGGTGACCAGGTCGCGGGCGACGATGCCGCGCGCCCGGCCGTCGATCACCAGCAGGTCCAGCATCTCGGTGCGGGCGTGCATCTCCACGTTCCCGGCGGCGATCTGCCGCGACAGCGCCTGGTAGGCGCCGAGCAGCAGCTGCTGGCCGGTCTGGCCGCGGGCGTAGAACGTCCGGGAGACCTGCACGCCGCCGAACGAGCGGGTGTCCAGCAGGCCGCCGTACTCGCGGGCGAACGGCACGCCCTGGGCCACGCACTGGTCGATGATCTCCACCGACACCTGCGCCAGGCGGTGCACATTGGACTCGCGGGCCCGGAAGTCTCCGCCCTTGACCGTGTCGTAGAACAGCCGGCGGATCGAGTCGCCGTCGTTGCGGTAGTTCTTGGCGGCGTTGATGCCGCCCTGGGCGGCGATCGAGTGGGCCCGCCGGGGAGAGTCCTGGAAGCAGAACTGGACGACGTGGTAGCCCTGTTCGGCGAGCGTGGCGCCGGCCGCGCCGCCGGCCAGGCCGGTGCCGACCACGATCACCGTGTGCTTGCGCCGGTTGGCCGGGTTGACCAGCTTGGCCTCGAAGCGCCGCTGGTCCCAGCGCTGCTCGATCGGCCCCTCGGGGGCCCGGGTGTCGGCGATCGGGTCGCCGACGGTGTAGTCCGGGTACTCGCTCAACTCACCACTCCGGTCATCACGGCCACGGGGACGGACAGGAAGCCCGCGGTCAGCACCAGCGCCAGGCCGTTGGCGGTGAGCTTCAGCGCGCGGTCGCGGCGGGCGTTGTTGGCGCCGAGGGTCTGCGCCGCGCTCCAGAAGCCGTGCCGGATGTGCAGGCCGACGGCGAGCATCGCGACGATGTAGATCACGCACGAGTACCAGGTGCCGAAGGACGCCACGATGTTCTGGTACACCTTGCCGTGCTCGGCGTTGGGGTTCACGGTCAGCGTGGTCAGGTCCAGGATGTGCCAGACGATGAACAGCGCCAGGATCACCCCGCCCCATCGCATCGTCCGGGTCGCGTAGCTCGCCCGTCGCCGCTGGTGGGCGTACTTGCGCGGGCGGGCGGCGAGGTCGCGCCGGCTCAGCTGGTAGGCGGCCACGCCGTGCAGCAGGACGGCGGCCAGCAGGCCCACCCGGGCGATCCACAGGAACCACTCGTGCCCGAGGAACGGCTGCCCGAGGGTGCGCAGCCAGGCCGCGTAGCCGTTGATGTCGTCCGGGCCGAAGAAGACCTTGAGGTTGCCGAGCATGTGGGCGACCAGGTACAGCAGCATGACCAGTCCGCTGACGGCCATGACCGCCTTCTTGCCGACGGTCGACCGCCACAGGGTCGCCAGGGTGGACGGGTGCCGGGCCGTCCGAGTCGCGGTTGTCATGGCGACAACGGTAAGGAGGCGGGCGACGGTGCGTCCAAGACATGCTGCGGCTGGCCACCATAGGTACCACCTATCGACGCGGGCTATCCTGGCCGGGTGCAGCTCCAGCAACTCCGCTACTTCGTGGCCGTCGCCGAGACCCGCCACTTCACCCGCGCGGCCGAGGCGGCCCATGTCGCCCAGCCGTCCCTCTCGCAACAGATCCGGGCGCTGGAGCGGGAGTTGGGTGCCGAGCTGTTCCACCGCACGCGCGGCAACATCGCGCTGACCGACGCCGGGGACGCCCTGCTGCCGCTCGCCCGGCGCATCCTCGCGGACACCGAGAGCGCCCGCCTCGCCGTCCAGGAGACCGTCCAGCTGCGCCGCGGCCGGGTGCGGCTCGGCGCGCCGCCGAGCCTGTGCACCAGCCTGGTGCCGGACGTCCTGCGGGTCTTCCGGGACCGCTACCCGGGCGTGGCGCTGATGGTGCGCGAGGGCGGCTCGCGGGACCTGGTGCGCTCGCTGGCGGCGGGGGAGCTGGACCTCGCGCTGATCATCACCCCGCCGCGCGGGGAGGCGGCGCCCGCGCTGGCCGTCACCGAGCTGCTGCACGAGGACCTGGTGCTGGTCTCGGCGGAGCGGCGGGCCCGGCGCACGGTGCGGGTGGCGGAGCTGCGCGGCCGGCCGCTGGTGATGTTCCGGGAGGGCTACGACGTGCGGGAGGCCACCCTGGCGGCCTGCCGGGCGGCCGGCTTCGAGCCGGAGTTCGCCGTCGAGGGCGGGGAGATGGACGCGGTGCTCGGCTTCGTGCGGGCCGGGCTCGGGCCGGCCGTCCTGCCCGGCATGGTCGCCCACCGCTCGGGTCTCGCGGTGACCCCCTTCGCCGGCCCCGGCCTGGGCCGCACCATCGCCGTCGCGCACGGCCACGAGGTGCCGCCGACCCGTGCGGCCGAGGCGCTGCGGGCGACCCTGCTGGCGCACCTGCACGACGCCGCCCGGGACGGCGAACTCCCGCCGGGGACACGGCTGTTGCTGTAGACGGGCGGGGCCCGGGACGCGTCGCGCGCCCCGGGCCCCCGGTCATGGCCGTGCTCAGCCGGGCAGGACGGCCTCGATCGCGGCGATCACCTCGGGCGCCTCCGGCTCGGTGCGCGGCCGGATCCGGGCGGCCACGGTGCCGTCCGGGCCCACCACGAACTTCTCGAAGTTCCAGGAGATGTCCCCGGCCTGGCCCTCGGCGTCGGCCGTCTCGGTCAGCCGGGCGTACAGCGGGTGCCGGTCCTCGCCGTTCACATCGGTCTTCTCGAACAGCGGGAAGGTCACGCCGTAGGTGGTCGAGCAGAAGGTCCGGATCTCCTCGGCGCTGCCCGGCTCCTGCCCGGCGAACTGGTTCGACGGGAAGCCCAGCACGGTGAAGCCGCGCCCGGCGTACCGCTCCTGGAGCCGCTCCAGGCCGGCGTACTGCGGGGTCAGGCCGCACTTGGAGGCGACGTTGACGATCAGCAGCGCCTTGCCCTTGTAGTCGGCCAGCGAGGCGGCCTCGCCGGACAGCGTGCGCAGCGGGATGTCGTACAGGCTCACGGTGGGGTCCCCTTCGGAGCGGGTCGTAGGTCGTCGTCGGTGGTGCGGTGGCGGGCGGGCCCGCGCGGGTACGGTATCCCGCCCGGCACGCCCACCTGCTCAACCGCGCCCGGACGGCGGCTGTTCCAGCGGGGGCCGGCCCGGGGCGGCCGAGCGCTCCGGGGCAGCCGACTGCTCCGGGGCAGCCGACTGCTCCAGGGCGGCTATCTGCTCGGTGACGGCGGCGAAGTCCGCGCTGAGCCACCGCTCGGGCCGCATCCGGACGGTGACGTCCGCCGTCAGCTGCTCGGCGGTGGCCAGCAGATAGGCGGCGGCGGTGGCGGGCGGCAGGTAGCGGTGGGCCAGCGCGGCGCGCTCGTCCGGGTCGACCCGGTCCTCGATCGCCACCACCGGCCCGCTGACGCTCACGTACCGGCACGGCGGGTCCTCCTGCTGGGCGCAGAGCGTGAACCGGCCGGCCGTCCGGATCCGGCGCGCCTTGACGGACGTCCGCCCGGTGAGCACGGTGACCAGTCCGCCGGGTCGGTAGGCGTACCAGATGGGTACGGTCAGCGGGGCTTGGCCGGGCGCGGTACCGGCGACGGACAGGACGCCGACGTGCACGCCGGCCAGGAAGCGCTCGCACGCGGTAGGGGTCATCGCGAAGGACACGGTGGGGCCTCCCGGGCAGGAAGGTCCGCGCGCGGACGTCGCGCGCGGTCGGTTCTCGGTACGTACCCGTACGGCCTGCGGACGGAACGCCCGGCGGCGGTGGGCCGGTGGCGGGGCGGCGGGCGTGCGCTGTTCGTCCGCCCGCTCGACGGGCGAACGTCCGTACCCGTCCGAGGTCGGGATTCCGGCCCGGAAGCGCCGCCGGTGTGCCGCTCGCGTGAAGGGATGGTGTGCGAGGTTGGCCGGCTCCGGGCCGCTGGGTACCGTCGGTGGCACGCCGGACCCGTCATGGTTGCCATGTTCAACAGGGGGTCACGGCAAGGGGGTCCGGGACCGTCGGAGGAGCGGGGGTCGCTCCGGCCGTCGGGTCCCGGGCAGCACGCCCGCGCCGCGCCGGCCGGCCCGTCCCGCGCGTCCCAGCCGCCACCGCAGCACCGCAGCCACCAGCAGCATCTCGCAGCACCGCACCCGCAGCAACGCACCCGCAGCGATGCGCCGCCCGCGGCGCGCCGCCGTGCCGGGTGCGCGGAAGGAACCTCCCCATGCCTCGACGCTGTGCCCTGCCCGCCTGCCCCGCCGCTACCGATACCGCTTCCGCTTGCCCCACGGCTCCCACGGCTCCCGCCGCCCCCGCCGCGCCTTGGGCGGTGCGCCGGTGAACGCTCCGCCCCGCCGCGTCCGCCCCCGTCGCGGGCCGGCCGCCGTCCTGCGCGCCGTGCCCTGGCGCCACGACCTGCCCGCCTCCCTGGTGGTCTTCCTGGTCGCCCTCCCGCTCTGCGTCGGCGTCGCCGTCGCCTCCGGCGTGCCCGCCGAACTCGGCCTGGTCACCGGCATCGTCGGCGGCCTGGTGGTCGGCGCCCTGCCCGGCAGCAGCCTCCAGGTCAGCGGCCCGGCCGCCGGGCTGACCGTCCTCGTCCACGAAGCCGTCCAGCAGTACGGCGCGGGCGCCCTCGGCGTCCTGGTGTTGCTCACCGGACTGCTCCAACTCGCCATGGGCGCCCTGCGGTTGGGCCGCTGGTTCCGCGCCATGTCGGCCTCCGTGGTGCATGGCATGCTGGCCGGCATCGGTCTGACCCTGGTGCTCGGCCAGCTGTACGCGCTCGCCGACCGCCGCGCCCCCGGCGCCGGGCCGGAGAAGATCGCCGGCCTGCCCGCGCTGCTGCGGGACGCCGTCGCCGGGGCCGCCAACCCCAGCGCGGTGGCGCTCGGTTCGGCCACCCTGCTGGTGCTGGTCGCCTGGAAGTACCTGCCGCCCCGCCTCTCCCGCGCGCTGCCCGGCCCGCTCGGCGCCGTCGGCCTGGCCGCCGCCGTCACCGCCGTCGCCGACCTGCCGGTGGCCCGGGTCGAGGTGGCCGGCCTGCTGGACGTCGTCCAGCTGCCCGACCGCGCCGCGCTCGGGGCCCTGGCCACCACCGCGGGCGTCGGCACCATCCTCGCCTTCACCCTGATCGCCTCCGCCGAGACGCTGTTCAGCGCCGCCGCCGTCGACCGGATGCACCACGGCCCGCGCACCCACTACGACCGCGAACTCACCGCCCAGGGCGTCGGCAACGCCCTCTGCGGCCTGCTCGGCGCGCTCCCGATGACGGCCGTGATCGTCCGCAGCGCGACCAACGTCCAGGCCGGCGCCCGCACCAAGGCCTCCCGGGTGCTGCACGGCGGCTGGCTGCTGCTGTTCACCGCCCTGCTGCCGGGCGTGCTCGGACTCGTCCCGCTGACCGCGCTGGCCGCCGTGCTGGTCCACGCGGGCGCCAAGCTCATCCCGGTGCGGCGGATCGCCGCGCTCTGCCGCGACCACCGGGGGGAGGCGGCGGTGCTCGTCGTCACCACCGTCTCGGTCATCACCACCGACCTGTTCGAGGGGGTGCTGATCGGCGTCGGCCTCGCCGTGGTCAAGTCCGCCTGGCAGACCTCCCACCTGCAGATCGGTGTGGAGGAACCGCCGTCCGTCCCCGGCGCGCCGGAGCGGCCGCTGCGGGTCCGGCTGAGCGGCAACGCCACCTTCCTGCGGCTGCCCCGGCTGCTGGACACCCTCGAACGCCTCCCGGCGGACCGTCCGGTCGAGCTGGACTGGTCCGGGCTGCGCCACCTCGACCACGCCTGCACGGTCGCGCTCACCACCTGGGCGGCCCAGCACCGCGCCCGCAGCTCCGCCCCGCTGGCGGTCGACCCGCCGTTGCCGACCGTGGTCTGAGCGACTCGCTAGCCTGGTGGTCCGCTCGCCTGCCGGCCCGGTGGCCCGGTGGTCGACCGGGCCACCGGGCCGGCAGGCCGCACTGGGAGGAGAAAGAGCCGTGATCGCAGCCTTTTCGGTCACCCCGCTCGGGGTCGGCGAGGACGTGGGGGAGGCGGTCGCCGCCGCCGTCAAGGTGGTCCGCGCGAGCGGACTGCCCAACCGCACGGACGCCATGTTCACCAGCATCGAGGGGGAGTGGGACGAGGTGATGCCGGTGATCCGGGAGGCGATCGAGGCGGTCAAGGCCTACAGCAACCGGGTCAGCACCGTCATCAAGATCGACGACCGCGCCGGGGTCACCGACGGCCTGACCAGCAAGGTCGCCACGGTGGAACGCCACCTCGCCGGCGACTGAACCGCCCGGGGCGGCCGGGCCGGGCGGCCTCCCTCGGCGGTGGACCGGCCTTCGCTCCTTCTTTCTTGACCGTTCGATCTGGAATCGACTACCTTTCAGGCATGGCGCGAACCAAGGAATTCGACCCCGACGCGGCACTCCAGTCGGCACTGGAGCTGTTCTGGCGGCGCGGCTACGAGGCCACCTCGATGGCTGACCTGGTCGAGCACCTCGGGATCGCCCGCGCCAGTGTCTACGCCACCTTCGGCAGCAAGCGCGAGCTCTATCTGCGCGCGCTGGAACGCTACGGCCACCAGCAGCAGCCCGTCCTGCTGGCCGAGCTGTCGCAGCCCGGCCCGGTCCTGCCGGCGGTCCGCGCCCTGGTCCGCCGCTTCGCCGACGAGTCCGCCGCGGACGGCGAGGGCGGCCCGCGGCGCGGCTGCTTCGTCACCAACACGGCGGTCGAGCTGGCCCCGCACGACCGGGGCGCCGCCCGCCGGGTGGAGGCCAACCTGCTCCACCTGGAGACCGTCCTGACCGCGGCGCTGGTCCGCGCGCAGGCCCAGGGCGAACTGCCCGAGGGGCGCGACCCGCAGGGGATCGCCCGGATGCTGCTGGTGCTGTTCCAGGGCATGCGGGTGATCGGCAAGGCCGGCGACGGCTCGGCCCGGCTGCGCGCCGCCGCTGACCAGGCCCTCGCGCTGCTGGACTGACCCCGGTCCCCGCTCGTCCCGCTCGACGCTTTTTTCTGTCCCTATTCTGAACCGAACGGTCAATATAGACCCTCGATCGAGGAGCACTCGCATGACCCGCAGCACCACCCGCTTCACCGGCAAGTCCGTCCTGGTCACCGGTGGCGGCAGTGGCATCGGCCGCGCCGTCGCCCTCGCCTTCGCCCGCGAGGGCGCCCGGGTCGCCGTCGCCGGCCGCACCGCGAGCGCCCTCGACGCGACCGTCGCCCTGATCGAGCGGGAGGGCGGCACCGCCGTCGCCCTGACCGGCTCGGTGTCCGACGCCGCCGACGCCGCCCGCCTGGTCCGCGAGACCGTCGAACGGCTCGGCGGCCTGGACGTCGCGGTCAACAACGCGGGTGTCCTCGGCGGCCTCGGCCCGATCGCCGACGTCGCCGACGAGGAGTGGCGGCGGCTGATCGACATCAACCTCCACGGCACCTGGCACGCGATGAAGCACCAGATCGCCCATCTGCGCGCCAACGGCGGCGGGGCGATCGTCAACATCTCCTCGAACCTCGGCACCCATATGCGGGCGGAGGGTCTCGGCGCCTACGCCGTCTCCAAGGCCGCCGTCGCCACCCTGACCCGCAGCGCCGCCCGCGACCACATCGCCGACGGCGTGCGGATCAACCTGGTCAGCCCCGGTCCGATCGACACCACGATGTCCACCCGGCCCGGCGAGAGCGCCTCCGACAAGGCGGACCGGATGAAGGGGAGCGTCCCGGCCGGCCGCGCCGGCGCCGTCGAGGAGGTCGCCGCCGCCGTCCTCCACCTCGCCTCCGAGGAGTCCGCCTTCACCGTCGGCGCCGACCTCGTCCTCGACGGCGGCATCACCGCCTGAACCATCGGCGGGGGCGGGGCGGGGGCGGGGCGGGGCGGGGGCGCGGGCGCGGGCGCGGTGTCAGGCCGACAGCGCCTCGCCCTCGTCCTCGGCCGGGAGCGCGCAGGCGGCGGCGAGCTCGTCCAGCGAGAGCCCGAGCGCGTAGGACAGGGCCGCCACGGTGAAGAACGAGGGTGTCGGCGCCCGGCCGGTCTCGATCTTGCGCAGGGTCTCGGCCGACACCCCGGCCGCCGCCGCCACCTCGACCATGCTGCGCTCGCCCCGGGCCTCGCGCAGCAGCGCGCCGAAGCGCTCGCCGCGCTCGCGTTCCCCGGGGGTCAGCGGAGTCCTCACCATGCCCCCGATGGTAGGCCACGGCCGCCAGGGCGCTCCGCTGGACGGGTCATCCGTAGCACCGTCGGGCACCCGCCCTCGGCGGCCGGCCGGCGGACCGACCGCCGGACCGTCACCAGCGCTATCACGTCGATCGGCCGCGGCTCCGCCTCGTGGCCCTCGTCGGCGCAGGTCGCCGGGGAGCGGGCGGCCGTCCTTCTCCGCCGCCCGCTCACTCGCGAGGGCCCCATCCGACGGCCGTGATACAAATACCGGTATAAGAATTGGATCGAGCAGGTCGGAGCACCTCATGGTGGAGCTCAAGTCGGAGGCGGCGCTGGCCGCGATGCGCGAGGCCGGGCGGGTGGTCGCCACGGCGCTGGCGGAGGTGGAGCGGGCGGCCGGCGTCGGGGTGAGCCTGTTGGAGCTGGACGAGGTGGCCCGGGAGGTGCTGCGGAAGGCTGGGGCGACCTCGCCGTTCCTCGGCTACCGGCCGGCCTTCGCCCCGGTGCCGTTCCCGGCCGTCATCTGCGCCTCCGTCAACGACGCCGTGGTGCACGGCATCCCGAACGGCTACCGGCTGCGCGACGGCGACCTGGTGAGCATCGACTGCGGCGCCGTCCTGGACGGCTGGGCGGGCGACGCCGCCGTCAGCTTCACCGTCGGCACGCCCCGCCCCGAGGACGTCCACCTGATCGACACCACCCGCCGCGCCCTGCAGGCGGGCATCGCCGCCGCCGTCGCCGGCCACCGCACCGGCGACATCGCCCACGCCATCGGCACCGTCGCCCGCAGCGCCGGCTACGGCCTCCTCGAAGGCTTCGGCGGCCACGGCATCGGCCGCCGCATGCACGAGGACCCCCACCTCCCCAACGAGGGCCGCCCCGGCCGCGGCTACCCCCTGAAGCCCGGCCTGGTCCTGGCCATCGAACCCATGCTCATCGCCGGCGGCACCGACACCCACACCACCGACCCCGACGGCTGGACCCTCCGCACCACCGACTCCACCCGAGCCGCCCACATCGAACACACCGTCGCCATCACCGATTCCGGCCCCCGCATCCTCACCCTCCCCTGAACCGCCGTCCCCGCGCACACCTGTTCATGGTTGGTCAGCGACGGCGCCGTCACCTACACCTATGAGCCTTGGTCGTCGGCCTGCGGGTGCGGTGAGTGACAATGGCGGACAGCGAGGGTGGATCGACTACTGGAACCTGGGGAGGCGCTCCCAGCGTCATGCGTCCGACGGGGGCAAACGCGTGTTTGGTGGGCGCTCCCAGCGGCCGACGCGGAACCCGTGCCGGCGGCAACATCACCGGCTGGAGCGACGCGCAGGCTATCGCGAGCGCGGCCGGATTCCCCTCGGCTTCGAACCCTCTGGCGCGCTGCCATTTCATTGCTCGGGAATTCGGCGGGAGCGGCACCGAGGGAAAGAATCTCGCTCCATGCTTCCGGCAGGGTACGAATGTGGGTGAAATGAACAGTTTCCGGGAGTTCGAGAAGCATGTCGGGGATTTCTTGCGCGAAAAGCAGATTGTTGACTACACGGTCATACCGCTTTACTGCACTCCTGCAAGTACCATTCCGTACGGATTCTCGCTGATGGCCTATAGTCAGTTCCGGAATGGCACTCCGGACATGATGGAGTATTCCTATGTGGACAACTCTAGGCTGTATAATGGCGCGACTGTCCATCTTGGCAACTGACTCTGGGTGAGGGGTTATTGTGGTGAGTGACCGGCTGTGGAGTCTGATGGGTGAGGCCATGGGAGGGCTGGGGAGGACACCGTGGGAACGCTCGCCCAGTGAGGTCGGCTTCGAGTTTCCCGCGGACTATCGGGAATTTGTCGATCGGTACGGATCCGTTCGGATCAACGGCGAGATGTCGGTCTTGGTGCCTACGCTCCGATCCTATGACGGTGGACCTGATGTCGGTTTCTCGGGATTCGTGCGTATGACAACGCATGGAATCGCTGCCGAACTGGCGGCCGACGAGGATTGTCCCTATCCGGTCTACCCGGAGCCCGGCGGGATCCTCGGATGGGGTTCCAATCTCAATGCGGATCAGTTCTTCTGGCTGCCCGAAGGCGATGATCCGGACTCTTGGGTGATTGTTGCCTGGTATCGAAGCCTGGGGGAATGGGACCGCTTCGATGGTGGTTTCTCTGATTTCATCATCGGCGTTCTCGATGGGTCATACCCTTATGCCGATGAGGTTGCGCCGGTGAGTCCAGAGGAACCGCTCTGGGTGCATCAGGGCGATTGGAACTGGGTGCGTTAGCTTCGCTGTGGCACCGGCGCGAAACCCGTTGGCTGGGCGGACGAGGACGGGACGGGTGGTGGCCGCGGCCGGGCTCCCGCTTCGCCCGGCTGCGGCTTCTTGGTAGGTGTCGGCGGCGGCAAGATGGATGTATGGCGTGAATCCGGCGGCCGGGCGGCTGGCTGATGTCCTCGGGAGTTCGGGAGCCCACGGGAACGTTGTCGACTGGGCCGAGTTGGAGAGGGAGACGGGTCTGCGCCTGCCCGCCGATTACCGGGACTTCGTCGCGGTGTTCGGGGGTGGGGAACTGAACGAGTACCTCGCGGTGCGGGTGCCGCCGGCGGAGGGCCTTCCCGACGGTCTGCTGTTGGAGGGGCTGGGGTTCGATCCGCGGGACGCGCCGCCGTCGGAGGGGGAAGCGGGCGTGGAGGAACTGTCCGAGGAGGGCAGGCTGCTTCCGTTCGCGACGACCGCGAACGGTGATGTGGCGTTCTGGATCTGCGACTCGCTCGATCCCGAGAGCTGGGACGTCGCGGTCTTCAGGCGCCAGGTGCCGTACGGGACCGAGCCGTGGCGCCGGTACGGGATGGGCTTCGGCGAGTTTCTCGCCGGTGCGCTCGACGGTACGCTGCCCAATCCGTTCAGCGACGGGTCCTGGAACCTGCCGCCGCACGAATTCCGGAACCTGCGGCAGGGCTGACGGCTCGGGAGGACCGGGTGGGTGCTCTGCTTGGTTCTTCCCGCCCCCGACGGAGGTTGATGTGACTGGCATGACGAACGGCGGCTTCCGGGAGCTGGTCGGTGTCGCGCCCAGGCTTCGGGAGCCGGGTCACAGGTCGTGGGACGCGGTCGAGGAGTGGGTGGGCGTCGGACTTCCGGAGGACTTCAAGGAGTTCGTCGGCCTCTACGGCGACGGCCTCGTGGCGGGGCACCTCGCCGTCCCGCACCCGGAGGGCGTCGACCCGATGGTCGACTTCATGAGGCGGGGGCGGCGCAAGCTCGCGGCGGTCCTGCCCGACTACGTCGAGGACGTCGGGCAGCTCGACTTCGATCCGGCGGGGCTGGTTCCCTGGGGCTACTCCAATTGGGACGGCGACGACTGCCTCCTGGTGCCACGTGACGGGGGCGAGTGGGACATCCTCGTCGTGTTTCGGCAGCTGGCCTGCGTCAGGCTCTACGAGGGTGGCTTCACCAGGTTCATCGCCGGGGTGCTCTCGGAGCGCGAGCTTCCCCCGGGATGGCCGGTCTTCGAGCCGGCCTGGGCGCCGATCGAAGGTTCGCCGCTCGGCTGACACCCTGTGCGGGGGCTGCCTGCGCGGCGCGGGACCGTCGGTCGGGTTGCGGGGACCTTGGACCCTGGGTGTGCTGGTCGGGGGCGGGAAGGGTGGTGGTTGCGGCCGGGCTTCCACCCCGCCCGGCCGCGTCCTGTTCGAGAACTGCCGGAGGTCGTCATGCCAAGGTCCGTCGTCGTCGGTGTCGATGGTTCGCCCGAGAGCCTTGCCGCGTTGGACTGGGCGGCGGAGGAGGCGGCGCGGCGCGAGGTGCCGTTGAAGGTGGTGCTGGCGTGGCCGCCCGTGGTGACGCCGCTGTCGGTGCTGGGGACGGCGGATCTGGCGCGGCGGCAGGCGGACGTCACGCTGCGGGACGCCGAGCTGCGGGTGAAGGAGCGGTGGTCCGAGCTGGTCGTCCAGGCGGTGCAGGTGCCGAACGACCCGGTGCGGGCGCTGGTGGACGAGGTGAGCGGGGCGCAGGAGCCGGACGGGGCGCCGGCGGAGCTGCTGGTGCTGGGCTCGCGCGGGTTCGGCGCGGTGGCCGGGTTCCTGGTCGGGTCGGTGAGCCAGCGGGTGCTCGCCCGGACGGACTGCCCGGTGGTGCTGGTGCGCCGGGGCGAGGAGGGCGAGGAAGCGGCCGGTCCGCGCGAGGTCGTGGTCGGCGTCGACCCGTTCGAGGGCGCCGACGCGGTGCTCGCCCACGCCTTCGAGGTCGCGGAGCGCCGCGGCCTTCCGCTGCGGGCCGTGTACTCCTGGACGCTGCCGGCGACGTACCAGTACGCCGGGATCGCGGCCAGCGTCGACGTGACCGGCGAGATGCTGGTGTACGCCAAGGGCGAGCTGGCCCGGGTGGTCAAGCCGTGGCGGGAGGAGCACCCGCAGGTGGAGGTGGTCGAGGAGGCCGTGAACGCCCGCCCGGCCAAGATGCTCGCCGACCGCGCGGCGGGCGCGGAGCTGGTGGTGATCGGGCGGCGGGTCCGCCGCTCGCCGCTGGGCGCGCACGTCGGCGCCGTCGCGCACGCCGTCCTGCACCACGTGCCCTGCCCGGTCGCCGTCGTTCCCTACGAGCGGGACGAGAAGCGGGAGCAGGAGGCCGGCGATGCGTGACCGGGTGCTGGTGGGTGTCGACGGCTCGGAGGCGGGCCTGGCCGCCGTGGACGTCGCGGTCCGTGAGGCGCGGCTGCGCGGCACGGGGCTGCGGATCGTGCACGCGTTCATCTGGCCGCTGATGCGGGTGCCGCTCGGGCCGGCCCAGGACGGTCCGCCCGAGGGCGGGCTGCGGCACCAGGCGGAGGGCTTCCTGGCGGACGCCCGGGCCCGCGCCGAGGAGCTGGACCCGGGGCTGGAGGTCGAGACCGAGCTGGTCACCGGCGAGCCGCTGACCGTGCTGGCCCGCCACTCGCGTGAGGCCGCCCTGGTGGTGGTCGGCAGCCGGGGGCTCGGCCGGTTCGGCGCCCTGCTGATCGGCTCGGTGGCGGTGCACCTCGCCGCGCACGCCGACTGCCCGGTGCTGATCGTCCGGGGCCGGCCGGACCCGCAGGGGCCGGTGCTGGCGGCGGTGGACGGCACCGGCGTGGGCGCCGAGGCGCTCGGCTTCGCCTTCGCCGAGGCCTCCGCGCGCCGCGCCCCGCTGACCGCCCTGCACATCGCGCACCCGAGCACGAGCTGGCCGGACCAGGAGGAGCGGGTGCTCGCCGAGGCGCTGGCCGGCTGGCGGGAGAAGTACCCGGACGTCGAGCTGCGCTCCGAGGTGGTGGAGGCGCACGCCCGCCCGGCGCTGATCGAGGCGAGCCGGGAGGCGCAGCTGCTGGTGGTCGGCGCCCGCGGCCGGGGCGGGTTCGCGGGCATGCTGCTGGGCTCCACCAGCCAGGCGATGATCCAGCACGCGCACTGCCCGGTGGTCGTGGTCCGTCACCCGGAGGAACGCACGGCGGACGTCTGACCGGCACAGAACCTCCCCGGGCGCGGGCCCGGGGAGGTTTGGGCGGCCCCGCGCCGCGCAGAACAGGAGGCATGCGGGAGCGGCGGCACGGGCGGCTGATGGTGATCGTGGCGGGCCTGGGCGCGCTGACGGCGGCTCCGGGAGTGATCCTCGCGTTCCGGATCACCAGCCCCTGGCTGGTCTCGACGGTGAGCGCCGCCGCCGCGGGCGTCGTGGCGGTGCTGGCACTGTGGCAGGAGCGCTACAAGCAGGCCGTCAAGCAGGCCGACGACGACCGCACCCGGGTCCTGAACGGTGCCCTGGCCCGGGCGGACGGCTCGCTGGTCCGGGTCCGGGACGTGGCCGACCCGGTGCTGCTCGGCGTGCATCCGGCGCTCGCCCTCCAGTCCGACGAGGGCGCCGTCGACCGGGTCCCCGCCTATGTGCCCCGGGACGCCGACGGCGAGCTGCGCGAGTCGCTGGCCCGGGGCGGGTTCGTCCTGCTGGTGGGGGACTCGACGGCGGGCAAGTCGCGGTCGGCCTGGGAGGCGATGCGGGCCACGCTCGGCGACCACCTGCTGCTCGCGCCGAAGGACCGCGAGACCCTGCCGGTGATCGTGGCGCTGGCCGCGCGGGAACGCCGCTGCGTGCTGTGGCTGAACGACCTCGAAGGCTATCTGGGGGCCGGCGGGCTGCGGCGGGAGGACCTCGGACGGCTGCTCGGCGAGGACGGCCACCACCGCGTCGTCCTGGCCACCCTGCGCACCGCCGAGGAGGCCCTGCTGACCGGCGAGGACGACGACCGGGGCGCCCCCAAGCAGGCCGCGGAGGTGATCCGCCAGGCCCACCGGGTCTACCTGCCCCGGCTGTTCAGCGCCGCCGAGACCGACCGGGCCCGGCTGCGCGCCTGGGACCCGCGCATCGACAGCGCGCTCACCCTGGGCGGCGGGTACGGTCTCGCCGAGTACCTCGCGGCCGGACCCGAGCTGCTGCGGCTCTGGCAGGACGCCTGGAGCCCGAACACCAGCGCGCACGCGCCCGGGCACCCCCGGGCGGCGGCGCTGGTGTCGGCCGCCGTGGACATCCGGCGGGCGGGGCACTCGGCCTGGATGCCCCGCGCGCTGGTCGAGGCCGCGCACGCCCACTACCTGGAACAGCGCGGCGGCGAGCGGCTGCGGCCGGAAGAACCGGACGAGGCCTGGGCATGGGCCACCCGCCCCCGCCGGGCGACCACCGCGCTGCTCCAGCAGTCCGCCGACCGGGTGGGGGTGTTCGACTACCTGCTGGACGTCACCCAGCGTGCCGCCGGACCGGCCGACCTCGTTCCCGAGCCGGTCGTGCGGCTGGTCGTGGCCGGAGCCGACCCCGCCGACGCGGAGCGCGCGGCCTCCACCGCCTACGCCCAGGGGCGCTACGAGCTGGCCGTCGAGGGCTGGCGGCGGGCCGCCGCCGTGCCGGGACCGGACGCGTTGAACAGCCGCAACAACGCCGCCCGCGCCCTGCGACGGCTCGGGCGGCTCCCCGAGGCCCTGGCCGAGCACCGCGCGGTGGCCGCCGCCCGCACCGCCACGCTCGGGCCCACCCACCCCGACACCCTGATCGTGCGCGACAACCTCGCCAATGTCCTGCGCGACCTGGGCCGGGTCGAGGAGGCGGAGGCCGAACACCGGGCCGTCCTCGCGCTGCTGACCGAGGCCCGGGGCCCGGAGGACGCGTTCACCCTGTTCAGCCGTGACAACCGGGCCGTCGCACTGCGCGAGATGGGACGGCCGGCGGAGGCGGAGGCCGAGCACCGCGCCGTCCTGGACGTCCGCGAGCGCGTCCTCGGGGACGACCACCCCGACACCCTGCGCACCCGGCACCACCTCGCGCTGGCGCTCCGGGCCCAGGGGCGGTCGGCGCGGGCCGGCGAACTCCTGGCCGCCGTCGTGGCGGCCCGCACCCGGGTGCTCGGCCCGGGCCATCCGGACACCGCCGCCGCGGCCGCCGACCTGGCCGCGACCGCCTGACCGCACGCGCCGCCCGGGACCCGGAGCGGGACCCGGGCCGGGACCTGGATCGGGGAGTCACCCCAGCAGCCGCAGCCGGGTGGCGGCCACGCCCACCCGCACGCTCTGGCCCCGGGCCAGCTCCAGCGCGTCGCCCTCGACACCGTCGCCGAACGCCACCAGCCGGTCCGACTCCACCGTCAGGACCAGCCGCCGGCCCGCGTCGAGCAGCCCGTGCACCCGGCCGGTGCCGGTCGCGGGGGAGGGCCAGGCCTCGCGGACGAACCAGGCGAGCGCCGGGGCGCCCGGCTCGGGCAGGGCGAGCGGGCCGCCGCGCTCCAGCCAGACCGAGCGGCACCAGCCGGTGCCGCCCGTCCCGGTGCCCACCAGGACCCCGGACGAGGCCTGCGGCTCGCCCGCGTCCGCGGCGCCGCCCGGCCGCTCCTCGACGGCCAGCCGGTAGCGGGCCGTCTGATGGCCGGGCTGGCCGACGTACACCTCGTTGAGCGCCAGCAGCCGCTGGGTGTCGTCGGCGACCGCCTCGACCATGGTCCGCTCCTCGGTGCGCCGCCCGGCGCCCGGGCCGACCGCGGCCGGCAGCAGCCCCGGCAGGTCCTCCGCGCGGTGCCGCACCAGCACACCCGGATTGCGGCCGGGCTCCGCGTCCACGCCGATCACCGGCTGGCCGTCCAGGTACTTGGCGACATTGGCGACCAGTCCGTCCTGGCCGACCACGACCACCACGTCCTCCGGCTCGAACAGGAAGCGCGGCAGGTCCGCGCGCTCGACCCGGGTGCGCCGCCAGTCCAGCGGCACCGCGCCGGCCGCCCCGGCCAGCGCCAGGCCCTGCCGCCGGTGGCGCAGCTCGATCTCCTCGACCGACCGGCCCCGGCTGCTCAGGAAGTACGCGGCCTGGCCGGGCGTGCCGTGGTGGGCCAGCAGTTCCTGGTACTCGGTGCGGCGGTGCACCAGGACCACCCGGGGCGCGAGCGTCATCGCGCCGCCCCCTCGCCGCCGGTCGCCCCCAGCTTGGCGAGCAGGCCGGTCAGCACGTCCGGGGTCAGCGTGAGGCTGTCGATCCGCGGCAGGTGCTCGGCGAGGCGCATCAGCGCGAGCGCCCGCAGCACGGCCGGGTCGGCCTGCTGGTGGGCGGCCAGCCAGGCGGCCTCGGCGGCGGCCTTGGCCTCGCCGAGGGCGCGGGCGGTGTCGGCCTCGGCGCCGGCGAGGCGGGTGCGGCGCTGCGCCTCGGCGTCGGTGCGGATCCGGTCGGCGGCCGCCTCGTCCTCGGCCTGCAGCCGGGTGTTGGCGCCCTGCTGGGTGATCAGCTGCTCCTCGCGCCGGGCGAGTTCGATCCGGTTGGCGAGCTCGTTCTCGGCGATGCCGCGCTCGTGCTCGACGGCGACGGCGCGCCGTTCGAAGGTGGCGCGGTCGGCCTCCTGCTGGACCAGTTCGCGGGCGGGGGTGCGCAGCGCGCGCTCCACCTCCGGTTCGGGGCGCAGCGCGACCACCCGGACGGCGATGACGGCGAGCCCGGTCTCGGCCAGCCGGGCTTCGGCGGCGAGACCGGCGGCCATCCGCTCGCGGACGGCGCTGACGCCGTCGGCCAGCGCGGTGGCGAGCGGGGTGCGGGCGAGCAGGCCGAGCGCGTGCTGCTGGGCGGTCTCGGTGAGCAGGGTGGCGAGCTGGTCGAGCGGGGCGGAGCGCCAGACGCCGGTGTCGGGGTCGATGCCGAAGTCGACGCGGGCGGCGGCGGTGGCCGGGTCGGTGATCCGGTAGGTGAGGGTGCCCTGGACGGTGACGTCCTGGAAGTCGGCGGTGCGGGCGTGGAAGACCATGGCCAGCTCGCGGTCGTCGACCGGGACCTCGGAGAGCACGGCGGTGAGCGGGCGGAACCAGAAGGCGAGGCCGGTGCCGTCGTGGGCGAGGCGTCCGCGCTTGACGTGGCGGATGTGGGCGGTGGGCAGGGCGCGCAGGTGGCGCAGCCCGAAGCGCTTGGTGATGTCGGCCATGAGCGGCTCCTTATCGTCGAGATGACGATATTGGCCGGAGCCGATTTTCGTCAAGATGACGAAAAATGGCCATGTGGGCCCCGCCGACTCCGGCGCGGGCGCCGTGGGAGGATCGACCGGTGCTGAGGATGCGAACGACGAGGCTCCCCGCCGCACTGCTGGCCGCGGCCTGCGCGACCGCCGCCGTCGCGGCCACCGCCACGCTCGGCGCCCGGCCGGCCCGCGCGGCGGACGGCGGCGAGGCGTTCACCATCGGGGACCCCCGGATCACCGAGTCCAGCGGTCTCGCGGCCAGCCGGCAGCACCCCGGCGTCTACTGGACGCACAACGACAGCGACGACGGGCCCTACGTCTACGCCGTCGACTCCCAGGGCCGCACCGTCGCCACCGTCACCCTGCGCGGGATCGAGCCGCGCGACGTCGAGGCGATCTCGCTCGGCCCGGACGGCCGGCTCTACGTCGGCGACATCGGCGACAACCTCGGCGGCAAGTGGCCCGAGGTCTGGATCTACGCCTTCGCCGAGCCCGCCGAACTGCGCGACCAGACCGTGCAGGTGACCCGCTACAAGGTCCGCTACGAGGACGGCCCGCGCGACGCCGAGGCCCTGATGGTCCACCCGGTGACCGGCCGCGCCTACATCGCCAGCAAGAAGCAGGGCGGCGGCGGCCTCTACCAGGGCCCCGAGCAGCTCTCCCCGAACGGCGTCAACACCTTCCGGCGGATTGCCGACGCCCCGTGGACCACCGACGGCGCCTTCTCGCCGGACGGCAGCCGGCTGGTGCTGCGCGGTTACTTCTCGGCCACCCTCTACCGCTGGAAGGACGGCGCGCCGAGCGGCGGCGAGTCGCTCAGCACGCCGTTCCAGCGCCAGGGCGAGTCGGTCACCTTCAGTGCCGACGGCCGGGCGCTGCTCTACGGCACCGAGGGCAAGGACAGCCCGGTCTGGCGCGCGCCGCTGGACGGCGACCGGCTGCCGGACTCGGTCAGGCCGCTGCCCACCGCCACGCCCACCCCCTCCGCCCCGCCGTCCTCCGGGGCGGCGGCCCCGCCGTCGGAGGGCGCCGCGGCCGGCCCCTCGTCGTCCCCGGCCGACGGCGGGGACCAGGCGCTCGGCGTGGCGTTCCTGCTCGCGGTGGCGGGCGCGATCTTCGGGCTGCGGCGCAGGAAGCGCGACAGCTGATCCCGGCGTTGCCCGGAAGGCCGCGGCGCACCCGTCGAACCGGCCGCACCGCACCGGGTCGGACGTCGGCGAACGACCCCGTTCCTACCCGCCCGGACCCCGGGCCGCCCGCCGGGCCATGCCCAACGGTGCCGATCTGTCGCCGATTTGTGACAAAGGTTGGCCAACACCGGCCCCACAGGCGGTTTTCGTGGACGTAGTGTTCCGACTATGTCACGGAGAAGCCGCCGCACGCCCTCCCCGGAGCCCCTCGACACCTGGGTGCCGCGCCCCCGGCGCCGCGAGACCCCGCTCGGCCTGCTCGGCCACGGCGTGAAGTTCCTCGGCTACAGCACCCTCGCCGGCGTGCTGCTGGCGGGCATCGCCCTGCCGGCCGCCGGCGCGCTCGGGCTCGGCATGAAGGGCACCGTGGAGGAGTTCGACACCATCCCTGACGACCTGAAGACCCCGCCGCTGACCCAGGCCAGCTGGATATTCGACGCCAAGGGCCAGCAGATAGCCAAGGTCTACGAGCGCGACCGCCGGGTGATCACCGCCGAGGAGATGGGCCCGCTGATACGCCAGGCCCAGGTGGACATCGAGGACGCGCGCTTCTACGAGCACGGCGCCGTCGACCTCAAGGGCGTCCTGCGGGCGCTCAGCAAGAACGCGGAGAGCGGCACCGCCCTGCAGGGCGCGTCCACGCTGACCCAGCAGTACGTGAAGAACGTCAACGTCGAGAAGGCCGGCGACGACAAGGCGGCCGTGCGGGAGGCCCAGCGCAAGACCCTGGGCCGCAAGGTGCAGGAGCTCAAGTACGCCATCAAGCTGGAGGAGGAGCTGACCAAGGAGCAGATCCTCACCAACTACCTGAACATCACCTACTACGGCCAGCAGGCGTACGGGATCCAGGCGGCGGCCCAGCGCTACTTCAGCAAGAACACCAAGGACCTCACCGTCGCCGAGGCGGCCACCCTGGCCGGACTGGTGCAGAACCCCTCCCAGTTCGACCCCAAGGCCCACCCCGAGGCCTCGCGCAAGCGCCGCGACGTGGTGATCGACAAGATGGTGGAGAACAAGCACCTCACCGCGGAGCAGGCCAAGGAGGCCAAGACCGGCCCGGTCGTGCTGCACTACCAGCCGCCGCAGAACGGCTGCATCACCGCAGACGCCGGCATGGGCTTCTTCTGCGACTACGTCAAGCACGTGATCAAGCAGGACCCGGTCTTCGGCAAGACCGCCGCCGAGCGCAAGAAGCTCTGGGACATGGGCGGCCTGTCCATCCGCACCACCCTCGACCCGGTCAAGCAGGCGGCCGCGCTCAAGGCGGTGACCAGCAGGGTGAAGGTCACCGACGACGTGTCGGCGGCGATCACCATGGTGGAGCCGGGCACCGGAAAGATCCTCGCGATGGCCCAGACCCGCCCGTACGGGATCGACCCGGGCAAGAACCAGACCGTCGTCAACTACAACGTGGACGCGGCGATGGGCGGCGGCAACGGCTTCCAGCCCGGATCCAACTTCAAGCCGATCGTGGCCGCCGCCGGCCTGGAGGCGGGGCTCACCTCCACCCAGGCCTACTCGTCGCCGAACAAGATGGACTGGCCGACGATGAGCACCTGCGAGGGCACCTGGAAGAACCTGGAGAAGGGCAAGAAGGGCGGCACCATCCCCAACGAGTCGGCGGGCGAGGTCGGCCCGTACGAGCTCAAGGAGGCGATGGCGCTCTCGGTCAACACCTACTTCGTGCAGATGGAGCAGGAGATCGGCCTCTGCGCGGTCAAACAGATGGCCAACAAGCTCGGCGTGCTCACCAAGGCGAGCGGCAAGCCGCTGGAGGAGCTGCCCGCCCTGGGCCTGGGCACCCAGGAGGTGAGCCCGCTGGTGATGGCCAACGTCTACGCGACCTTTGCCAACCGCGGCACCTACTGCACGCCGGTCGCGATCAGCGGCATCATCACGATGGACGGCAAGGACGTCCCGGTCAGCCCCGCCAAGTGCGAGCGGGTGTTCTCCGAGAGCACCGCCGACGTCATCAACACCGTGCTGCTCGGCGTGACCGAGAAGGGCGGCACCGCCCGCGACCTCGGACTGGACGACGACCGCCAGATCGCCGGCAAGACCGGCACCTCCGACGAGAAGAAGTCCGCCTGGTTCAGCGGCTACACCGGCAACCTCGCCGCCTCGGTCTGGCTGGGCGGCCCGGCCGGCGGTGTGAAGATGCGGAACATCCGGATCGGCGGCAAGTGGTTCGACGAGGTCTTCGGCGCCACCGGCCCCGGGCCGATCTGGCAGATGGCGATGAACGACGCCGTCCGGGGCATGCCGGAGAAGGAGTTCGAGACCGTCTACATCCCCAACCCGGCGCCGAAGCGCGACCCCTCGGCGAGCCCCGGCTCGGGCAGCGGCACCCCGGGCGGCTCGTCGACCGACGCCGCCACGACCTGGCCCGGACGCCCCCAGACGCCCGCCCGGCCGTCGCGCAACCCCAACCCGAACCCCCGGCCCACCCAGCCGGAGCCGCAGCCCCGGCAGGAGGAGCAGCCCCAGGAGCAGCAGCAGCCGCAGGGCGAGCCGGCGCAGCAGCCCGAGGAGCAGCACCAGGACGGCTGAGCCCGCGCGGCACCACGCCCGCACCCGGCACCGCGCCCCGGGACGTCGCCGGACGTCCCGGGGCGCGGTCGTGGCCGGGCGGGGTGGGCCGGCGCACGCCGACCGGGTGGGTCAGTGCACGCCCACCGGGTGGGTCAGTGCACGCCCTTGGCCGCCCAGAAGTCCTGGCGGGCCAGCACGGCGGTGTCCGTCTGGTCGGTGAAGAAGCCGTCCACACCGAGCTCGTACAGGTACTTCGCCCAGCCGATCGCGTCGCCGTACGCGTTCGGGTCGGTGCCCCGGCGGAAGTCCAGCGGCAGGAAGGAGTTCTCGTTGCGCACCGTGTACGGGTGCAGCAGTAGGCCCGCCGCGTGCGCGTCCTTGACCAGGGTGGTCGGCGTCAGCAGCTTGCCGGTCGCGTCGACGGGCGCGATCAGGGTGGTGGTGGGGCCGATGCCGTGCGCGAAGGAGGAGATCCAGCGCAGGCCCTCGGGCTTCACCAGGTCGGCCACCGTGCGCTTGTCGCCGGACAGCACGAAGTCGTACGGCTGCGTGGTCGGGCCGCTGAGCAGGAAGACCTTCGGGTTGTCGACCAGCTTGGCGAGCCGCTGCAGGCTGCTCGGCTCGAAGGACTGCAGGATCGCCCGGCCGTTGCGCCCGGCCAGGCCGGTGCGGCGCAGCTCGTCGGCGAGGCGCTCCTCCAGCGGCAGGCCGATCGAGCGGAAGTAGCTCGGGTGCTTGGTCTCGGGGTAGACCCAGACGTCCCGGCCCAGCTCGCGGCCGCGCTTGCGGGCGAAGTCGGCCACCTCGCGGAAGGTCGGCACGGCCCAGCGGCCGTCGTAGAGCGTGTTGCGCTGGCGCTGCTGCGGCAGGCGCTCCTTGGCGCGGAGGGTGCGCAGCTCGGCGAGCGTGAAGTCCTCGGTGAACCAGCCGGTCTGGGCCGCGCCGTCGATGGTCCTGGTGGTGCGGCGGTCGGCGAACTCCTTGTGGTCCGCGACGTCCGTGGTCTCCGTGATGTTGTTTTCGTGGCGGACCACCAGGTGGCCGTCCTTGGTGGGGACCAGGTCGGGCTCGATGACGTCGGCGCCCATCTGCAGGGCCAGGTCGTAGGAGCCCAGGGTGTGCTCGGGGCGGTAGCCGGAGGCTCCGCGGTGGCCGACGACCAGCGGGTGCGGCAGGCGGTCCAGGCCGGTGCCGGTGCGCACCGGCGGACGGGTGCCGGTCGGGCGGCCGGCGGCGACGCCGCGCTCGTCGGCGGCACCGTACTGCTCGTCGCCCGGCTCGTCCCCGGCGGGGGCGGCGAAGGCCTCGCCGGCGCCGGCCGCGAAGGCCGCCGCGCCGAGCCCGGCCGCACCGGTGGCCCGCAGGAAGGACCGGCGGGAGGAGGCGGTGGCGTCGGTGGACTCCGCCGGGGTGCTGCCGTCGGACGGACGGTACGTCATGGATGCTCCTAGCTCGCGCTGATGGCGTCGCGGTGTGGGGTGCCGCCCGCAGACTAGGAGCCGCGGCGCCCGGCCGGGTGGCCGGTGGGCGAACTGCGGGAGAAGTTCCCGTACCCACCGCCCAGGAACGCGGGGAGGCCGGTCGCGGTCACGCACCGCGGCCGGCCTCCGGTCCTGGGTGGCGGACCTGTGCGGGGCCTCCCGGCCGGTCGGCCGTGGTCGGGCCGGACCGGCGGAGCTTCGGGAGGTGGTCCCTCGGAAGGGTGGATCGGCATCGATTCTGCTCGGCCGCCCGGCCGCCGGGCCATCCCCGGAATCTGGGATGCCGGGGACTCCCGCCCCGGGCTCAGAGCCCGGCGAGCAGTTCCCGCCCCAGCGGCCAGTCGCCCAGCCCGGAGTCGGAGTTGAGGTGCCCGAAGGCGCCGGGCTCGACGTAGCGCGCGCCCCAGGCGTCGGCGAACCGCCGGGCCCGCTCCGGGGTGACCCACGGGTCGTCGGTGCTGGAGACCACGGTGGCCGGGAACGGCAGCCGGGACAGCGCCACCGGGCGGAAGCCCAGCAGCTCGGGGACGTCCGCGTGGTCGACGTCGGCGGGCGCCACCAGCAGCGCGCCCCGGACGGCCGCCGTCCGCCCGGCCGGCGCCGAGGCCGCCCAGCGCGCCACCGTCACGCAGCCGAGGCTGTGCGCCACCAGCACCACCGGGCCGTCGGCGGCCGCCGCGGCGACGGCCGCGTCCACCCGGGCCACCCAGGAGTCCGGCTCCGGGTGGTCCCAGTCCTCCTGCGGCACCCGGACGAACGCCGCCGGGTCGGCGGCCTCCCAGTGGCTCTGCCAGTGGGCCGGTCCGGAGTTCTGGTAGCCGGGCAGGACGAGATAGGTGGTGCGGTCGGACATCGGCGCGGGGTCCCTCCGGGGAACAGTCACGGACACGACGACGCCGGGGCGCGGAAACCGCACCCCGGCGTTGGGTCGACGGCGAGGAGAGCGAAGGGACTGGATTCAATAGGAGTGAGAAGGAAGCCCCTTCATGGCCTCGCCGAGGCTCACGCTACCAGTCAGGCGGGGATCAGGTCGCGCAGATTTCCGGGGGTGACGACCCGGGAGTCAGGGTGCAGCCCCTCCGGCCGTTCCAGGCCGATGTAGGTCACCGGCCCGGCGGGGACCGCCGCGCCGTCCCACAGGGTGACGGCGGAGGCCCGCCGCCGCATCAGCCCGGTGAGGTGGCGGACCGTGAGGTAGTCGCGCTCGACGACGCCGCGCAGCAGCGTCGCCACCGACACCTGGTTCTCCTCGACCCGGTTGGCGCTGGGCAGGCCGATGAGGTGCAGGTGCAGCCACTTGGCGCGCCAGCGTCCGTCGGCCCCGCGCAGGAACGCCAGCGGCAGGGCCACCCGTCCCGGGCCGCGCAGGTCCGACTTCATCCGCACGGTGCGCGGCTCGAAGGGACGCCCCGCCTGCTCGCCGTCGCGCAGCATGAAGCCGAAGAACGACTCCTCGACCTCCTCGAAGCCCTCGCCCGCGTAGACGTCGACCTGCGGGACGATGAACGCCCCCCGCACCGTGTCGAGCCGCAGGTTGATGAACTCCGACGCGCCCTCGGGCGCGGAGGTGACGTCGCCCGAGTGCTCGCCGCCGATCTCGGTGAGCGAGGTGTACGAGAGCCAGGAGACGGTGTCGTACGACTCGTCCAGCATCAGCGCCGTCAGATCGAGGTCGGTGCGCCGCTCGCGCTGCTTCCAGTACATGAAGAAGCGCAGCAGCTCGCCGTCGACCGCGCAGAGCGAGCCGCGGGGCAGCACACCCAGGCCCGCGGACGTCGCGTTGCCGCTGAGCGGCAGGGCGACGTCCAGGACCGCCGGGTCGACCAGCAGGTGCCCGGGATCCGGGAGCCGGCGGCCCACCTCGGCGTCCAGCGCGGCGATCAGGCGCGCGCGCTCGGCGGCCGGCAGCGGCGGCCGGGTGTCGGCGGTGACCCGGCCGCGGCCGGCCCGGTTGACGAAGACCCGGCGTCCCGCGGCCCCGTCGGCGCGGCGGTTCTGGAGGTGCTCGCGGACCGACAGCAGCAGGCGGCCGGCCACCTGCCCGGCCGCCGCCTCGGCGGCGGCCACCACGGCCGCGCGCTGCTCCTCGGTGGCGCAGGCGCGCAGCAGGCGGTCGAGCGCGCGGAACAGCTTGCCCGGGGCGGCGGACAGCAGCCGCACCGCCGCGGCGACGTCGCCCGCGCCGAGCGCCCGCTCGACGCGGCTGTCGAAGGACGGGGCCTCCCGCTCGCCCCGGGCGACCGCGAACACCTCGGCGGCGTGCGGCCAGCGCGGGTACTCGTGCGGGTGCAGCCGCTCGCCGAGCCGCTTGAACATCTCGCGGTGCGCGCCGACGTCGCCGAGCTTGGCGGGGGCGGCGGCGACCACCGCGTCCAGACCGGCGAGCAGCGCCCGGCGCACCGGCCGGGGGAACGGGCGGAACCGGGTCGGCCGCGCGAGCGTGACGTCCCCGTCGGACAGGGCGCAGGCCAGGCGCAGCACGTCGGTGACGGTGTCCAGCAGGAGGTCCCCGCCGGCGTCCAGGCGGGCCCGGTTGACCACGGCGCGGTTCTCCCGGACCGGGATCGCCTCCGGCTGCGGCCCGTGCACGCAGTGCCCGGCGAGTTCGCCGAGGTCGCTCAGGGCCTCCTCGCCCAGCGGGGTGGTGCTGCCCGCGAGCGCCAGGTACAGGGCGGTGACCTCGTCCTCCAGCGCGCCGCCCGGGTGCAGGACGGTCATCCGGTCGCCGGCGGCGGCGATCAGCTCGTCGTGGGCGGCCAGCAGCTCGGCGTAGGTGTGCTGGTAGCGGCCGTAGCGGGGCAGTGTCAGCAGGTCGACCGCGACGTCGTCGAGCTGGGCGAGGGTGTGCTCGCGGGTGTCGTCGTCGTCGGCGAGCGCCTCGCCGATGCAGCGCATCCAGAAGTGGACGGTGTCCGGCACGTTGGCCGGGAAGTCGATGAAGTAGGCGTTGTGCCGGACGTGGTCGCCGACCAGCTCGCGCACGGTGGTCAGGGTGCGGACGGCCGTGTCGTGGACGGTCTGCGGGCTCAGCCCCGACAGCCGCTCCAGCGACTCGGCCGAGAGCTTGAAACCCACGGACATCAGCGCGGTGTCGAACTGCCGCGCCGCGGCCTCGCCGTTCCCGGCCGGACCGTCGGGGGTGGGCAGGCGGAGGGTGTGCCGGACGACCAGGGATTCGAGACGCTGGGACATCCCGGCATGATCCCAGAGCCGCGCGGATCCCCGCACCCGGGTTTCCCGGACCTCGGCCGACCCGCCCGGGGCGCGCGCGATGGGGCGTGCGCCGTACGTGGACGGCGAGGCGGTGGTCGACGGGGTGGTCGTCTCGGCCCGTGCCTGGCCCGACCACCCGGCGTGGCTGCGGGCGTTCATCGAGGTCCTGAGGGTCAAGGCCCCGGTCGCCTGACCGCCGGGAGGAGCGGCCACCCCTGAGACGCGCTCGGGGGTGCCCCCTGAGCGGACCTCGGGGGCGGCCCCTCCCTGAGGGGGAGCGACCCGCCGGACGCGGCTCGGACCAGCGGCGGACGACCTCCCCGCCCTCGCCTGTCAGAGTGTCAAGTGCCGAGAACAGCAGTGGTGTTGTGGGCACCAGTCGGCACGGACACGGGAGAGCGCATGGGCATGGTGGAGCAGAGGGACGGAACGGATCCGGGAGCTCGCGGAGGCACGGGGCGCCGACGGCGCCGCCCGGCCGCGCGCCTGGTGGCGCTCGCGCTCGCGGGCGCGGGCCTGGTGGGCGTGACGGCCCCGACGGCCGGCGCCCTGGGCCGGGCGGAACCGGCGGGGGCGGTGACGGTGACCGGTACCCAGGAGGGAGTGGCACCGGACACCGCCGGCCGGGGACCGCGCAAGGGCGTCGACACCAGGGCCCTGAACGCCGCGCTGAGCGGCATGGTCGACTCCGGGGGCGTCTCCGCGGCGCTGGCCCGGGTCGGCGACCACGGCCGCACCCTGTGGAAGGGCGCCGACGGCGTCGCCGACCGCACCACCGGTGACCCGGCCTCCCCGGCCGGCCGGTTCCGGATCGGCAGCGTGACCAAGACCTTCGTCTCCACCGTCACCCTCCAGCTGGTCGCCGAGGGACGGCTCGGCCTGGACGACCGGGTGGAGACGCTGCTGCCGGGCGCGGTGCCGAACGGTGCGGACATCACCCTGCGCCAGCTGCTCGACCACACCAGCGGGGTGTTCAACTACACCGAGGACGAGTCCTTCGACATCGAGCGGCCCGGCGTCGTCGAGCAATGGCTGGAGTCCGGCCGCTGGACCCGCTGGACGCCGCAGCAGCTCGTCGCGCTCTCCAACGCCCACCCGCCGTACTTCGCACCCGGCCAGGACTTCCACTACTCCAACACCAACTACGTCCTGGTGGGGCAGATCATCGAGCGGGTGACCGGCCGCAGCTGGCAGCAGGAGGTGGAACGCCGGGTGATCCGCCCGCTGGGCCTGAGCGGCACCTTCATGCCCGCCCACGAGACGAGCGTCCCCGGCCCCCACGCGCACGGCTACTTCGACCTGCCCACCGGCCCGGCCGACGTCACCGAGCTGGACCCGAGCATGGCGGGCGCGTCCGGTGCCGGGATCTCGACCACCGCCGACCTCAACACCTTCATCGCGGCCCTGATCGGCGGGCGGCTGTTGCCCCGGCCGCAGCTCGCGGAGATGATGACGGCCACCCCGCAGAGCGGGGGCCGGTACGGCCTCGGCCTGGAGCGGGCGACCGGCGACTGCGGGGTGCTCTGGGGCCACACGGGCGGCATCCCCGGCTACAACACCGTCCTGTACACCAGCGCCGACCTCCACCGCCAGCTCGCGGTCTCGATGAACGCCCAGGGCGTCTCGACCCCGCCGGCCACCAGCGAGGCCTTCGGGAAGCTGCTCGCCGCCGGGACCTGCGCCGGCTGACGGGGGCCACCCGGCCCCCGGACCGGCCCGGCGGGGATGCCATCATGGCCCGCACCTGAGGGACCGTCGTCACGAGGAGGACGAGAGATGGCAGAGCCGCTGATCGCCGAAGTCGGGGGCCGGGTGCCCGCCGTCGACCCGGGCGCCTTCGTCGCGCCGAACGCGGTCGTGGTCGGCAGCGTGACGGTCGGCGCCGGCGCGAGCGTCTGGTACGGCGCGGTGCTGCGCGGGGACGCCGAGGCGATCACGGTCGGCGCGGGCAGCAACGTCCAGGACAACTGCACCCTGCACGCCGACCTCGGCTTCCCGCTGGTGATGGGGGAGCGGGTCTCGGTCGGCCACAACGCCGTGCTGCACGGCTGCGTGATCGAGGACGACGTCCTGGTCGGGATGAACGCCACGGTGCTCAACGGCGCCCGGATCGGCGCGGGCTCCCTGGTGGCGGCGGGCGCCGTGGTGCCGCAGGGCATGGTGGTCCCGCCCGGCTCGCTGGTCGCCGGGGTGCCGGCCAAGGTCCGCCGCGAGCTGACCGAGGAGGAGCGGGCCGGCATCAAGTTCAACGCCGAGGGCTACCTGCTGCTGGCCGACGGCCACCGGAATCTGCGGCCGCTGTAACCCGGTCGTCCGGGGCCGCCGCGGGCCGGGGTACCAGGCCCGCCGCGACCACGGCCGTCGGCGCGGACCCGCGCCGGCGGTCGAGGGCCCAGGCGGCCACCGCGATCACCGCGCCCGAGGCCGCCAGGCCCGCGCCGACCAGCGGCGGCGAGGTCCAGCCCAGCCCGGCGTCCAGCGCCAGCCCGCCGAAGAACGCGCCCTGGGCGTTGGCCAGGTTGAACGCGCCCTGCACCGTCGCCGAGGCCAGCGTCGGCGCGCCGCGCGCCTCCCGCATGACCAGCGTCTGCACCGCCGGCACGATCGCGAACCCGAACAGCCCGACCAGCACCACCGTCACCGCCGCCGACCACTCGGCGCCCGCGGTCACCGCGAACAGCGCCAGCACCGCCGCGAGCAGGACGAACGCGCCGCACACCGTCGGTCGCAGCGCGCGGTCGGCCGCGTACCCGCCGAGCAGGTTGCCGATCGTCATCCCCACCCCGAACAGCGCCAGCACCAGCGTCACCGAGCCGGTGGCGTAGCCGGACACCTCGGTGAGCAGCGGGGTGATGTAGGAGTAGCAGGCGAAGAAGCCGCCGCAGCCGAGGACCACGGTGGCCAGCGCCAGCCAGAGCTGCCCGTTGCGGAACGCGCCCAGCTCGTGCCGCAGGCCCGCCCGGGCGGGGGAGGGCAGCGCCGGCACCAGCCGGGCGATCGCCACCGCCCCGGCCGCGCCGATCGCGACCACCACCAGCATGGTCGCCCGCCACCCCAGGTGCTGGCCGAGCAGCGTCGCGGCCGGCACCCCGACCACATTGGCCAGGGTCAGGCCGGAGAACATCACCGCGACCGCCCGGGCCCGCCGGTCCGGGGCCGCCAGCTCGGCCGCCGCCACCGCCCCGGCGCCGAAGAACGCCCCGTGCGGCAGCCCGGTCACCAGCCGGGCGGCCGCCAGCGTCCAGAAGTCGGGGGCGAGCGCGCAGAGCAGGTTCCCGAAGGCGAAGAAGGAGGCCAGCGCGACCAGCACCGCCTTCCGGGGGCGCCCGGAGGCGAGCGCGGTGAGCAGCGGCGCCCCGATCACCACGCCGAGCGCGTAGGCCGAGATCAGCCAGCCGGCCTGCGGGATCGAGACGTCCAGGCCGTCCGCGACCTGGGGGAGCAGCCCCATGGCGGCGAACTCGGTGGTTCCGATGGCGAACGCGGTGACGGCCAGGGCGACCAGCGCGAGAGGCAAGGGGGTACTCCGGGAGGAACGGGACGAGCCGGGATCGTTCGACCGGAATCCTAAACGGACCGGATGACCGGCCCGTGTGGTGCGCGAGGCGGCCCGGTGACGGACGGGGGTCGCCACCCGGGCGTCCGCGCGGGAGACTGGGGTCATGTGCCGCAGTATCAAGACGCTGAGACCGCCCGTGACGCCCGATGCCACGGAGGAGGACTACCGGGCGGCCGCGCTCCAGTACGTGCGGAAGGTGTCCGGCTTCCGGGCCCCGGCCGCGCACAACCGTGAGGCCTTCGACCGGGCCGTGGACGCCGTCGCCGAGGCCACCGAACGCCTGCTGGCCGAACTGGAGGTCCGCGGGGCCTCCACCCGTCCGGCCCGGGCCGCCGCTGTCTAGGGGGCCAGGAGGTCGGCGATGAGCTCCGTCACCCGTTACGCACTCACCTTCCCGGGCACCCCCGGCACCCAGGCCCCGCAGGACGTGGTCGTGGTGGAGCGCACCAGCGCCACCGGGCCCGGCGGTCACCCGGTGTACGAGGACGCCAGCGGCATCGTCCGGGCGGAGATCAGCGACGCGGGGGAGGTCCGGATGCTCGCGAGCGGCGGCCACCAGACGCCGCACTGCCCGATGCACGCCCAGCCGCTGCCCTGACGCCCTGCTGACAGCGCCGCGCCCGGTGGGGCACACTCGCGGCATGACCACAGCACGCTGGCAGGGCATCGTCGTCGCCGAGAGCGACGACACCGTCGTCGTCGAGGGAAACCACTACTTTCCGGCCGACTCCGTGCGCACCGAGTACCTGCGCCCGTCCGACACCACCACCGTCTGCGGCTGGAAGGGCACTGCGGAGTACTACTCGCTGCACGTCGACGGCGCGACCAACCCCGACGCGGCCTGGTACTACGCGGACCCCGACCCGGCGGCCGAGCACATCCGCGGCCGGGTCGCCTTCTGGCGGGGCGTGGAGATCACCGGCTGAACCCGCCCGGAGGCGGCCGATCCGCCGGACGGCCCGCCGGGACACGGCCTCGTCCTCCTGTCGCAGGACCGGGACACCCCCGGGGCGTATCGCCTCGCACCGCCGGGTACGGCCACACCATGGCAATCTTCAGGAAACCGGGACGCCCCGGGCAGCCCGAGCCCACCCCGGACCTCGTGGCCGACGAGCTGGCCGGACTGGTCGAGGAACTCGAACCCGGCGAGCCCGCCGAGGGAGGCCTCGGCGAGCTCGCCGAGTACCGGGCGGAGACCGAGCGCGGCCGGCGGCGCGGCGCCCGGCTGGTCACCGCGATCGCCCGCCGGCTCGGCACCGGCGGCCGGGCCGCCGCCAAGGGCGCCGCGGTCGGCGGCCGCGCCCTCACCGAGCAGCTGCTCCAGACCGCCCCGCGCATCCCGGTCCGCAACCTCGCCACGCTGCGCGCCCAGCACCCCGGCGCCGCCGACCCGGAGAAGCTCGCCGACCTGCTGATCACCGGCGCGAGCCGGGCCTCCAGCGCGCTCGGCGCCGGCGTGGGCGCCGCCGCGATGCTCCCGGTGCCGCCCGCGATGCCGGTGGAGATCGCGGCGGAGACGATCGCCGTCGCCGCCGTCGAGATCAAGCTGATCGCCGAGCTGCACGAGGTCTACGGCTTCCCCGCCCAGGGGACCGCCACCCAGCGGGCCGGCGCCTACGTCGGCGCCTGGGCCAACCGGCGCGGCATCGACCCCACCCTGCTCGCCAAGCCGGCCGGCCTGGCCGCGATGGCGCTCGGCAGCGAGGTGCGCCAGCAGGTGCGCCGCCGGCTCACCCGCAGCTCGCTGCGCCGGCTGCCGTCGCTGACCCCGCTCCTGGTCGGCGCGGGCATCGGCGCCACGATCAACCTGCGCGACACCCGCAAGGTGGCCCGCGAGATCCGTGCCTCCCTGCGCGAGCTCGCTCCGGCGGACCCGGGGTACTGGGAGGCCGCCGCGCCGGCTCCGCGCCCGCCGCGCGGCGACTGACTGCCGCCGCGGACGCCCACGCGAACGGGACGCCCACGCGAAACCGGCCGGCTCCGGGAGGGACCGGCCGGTCCGGCCCGCGGCGGCGACGCGGTGTCCCGGTCCGCCGGGGTACCGGGGGTAGGTACCGGGGTCAGCCGCCCGGTGTCTGCGGGGCCCCGGCGCCCCGCCCCGCCTTGACGGCGTTCACCATCGCCTGGTGGACCGCCCGCGCCGTGGTCTCGTCGGCCGCCGGGACCGGGCTGCCCGCCACCGAGTACCAGTCCAGCGCCCCGGTGTACTGGACGGTGAGCCGCGCCTCGCCGTCCGCCCAGGTGGTGTGCACGGTGAGGTCGCCCGAGATCGGGCCGACCTCGACGGTGGTCACCCCGCCGGGCCCGCTGATGATCGACTGGGTGGTCCAGGTGGCCCACGAGGCCCTGGGATCCAGCGGGGGCTCCACCCGCCCCGCCGTCCCGCCCGGCCCGCCCGCCGGGCCCGGAACCTGTCCTGCCGTGCCCTGCTGCTGTTCGGTCATGCGCCCATCCTCCCCCGCCGGTCCGCCGCCGCCCGGGCGGCGACACCGGCGGTCGCGAAGGCCGCCCCTGTGGTCGGGCGGCCTGGTGAACTCGACTGTCGACGTGGTCGAAGCGGTGTCGGAACGGGTCAGGACCCCGCCCTCGGCTCCTCCTCCGGCTCGCCCTCCGCCTGCGAGGTCTCCTGTGCGTGCAGGTTCTGCATCGAGGTGATGCCCTCCTCGGGGTCGACCGCGCGGACGTCCTCGTCCCGGTCGGTGCTCACCTCGGAGCGTGCGCTCATGTCGGTCATCGCGGGCTCCTCTCCTCGGTCGGCCGGGGCGACCGGGCCCGCCGCGGTACGCCGTGGTGCCGGGCGGCCGCCGGGCCGGTGCTCGGTGTGTCGCCCCTCAAGCCTGCCTCCGCACCCCGGCGAGGGCCAACCGGGCCGGTGCGGCGCCAACGGCGGGCCCCGCCGGCCCGGCCGTCACCAGACGACCGGCAGCGAGCTCAGCCCGTAGATCAGCGCCTCCGTGCGGAACTCCAGCGCCTCCGGGGGGACGGCGCACCGCAGCCCCGGCAGCCGCCGGAACAGCGTGGCCAGCGCGATCTGCAGCTCCGCCCGGGCCAGCGGCTGCCCCAGGCACTGGTGCACCCCGAAGCCGAAGGCGACGTGCCGGCGGGCCTCCCGGCCGAGGTCGACCTCGTCGACGCCGAGGTGCCCCTCGGTGCCGAACAGCCCGTCGTCCCGGTTGGCCGTCGACAGCATCGCCATCACGCCGTCCCCGGCGCGGATCAGGGTGCCGCCCAGCTCGACGTCCTCCACCGCCAGCCGCGGCACCCCGGTGTGCACGATGGTGAGCAGCCGCAGCAGCTCCTCCACCGCCCCGGGCACCGCCGCCGGGTCGGCCAGCCGGGCGGCCTGCTCGGGGTGGCGCAGCAGCAGCGCGGTGGAGAGCGCGATCATGTTGGCGGTGGTCTCGTGCCCGGCGACCAGCAGCAGGACGCCGGTCGAGGCGATCTCCCGCACGGTGAGGTCCTCGCGCACCGCCAGCCGGCTCAGGATGTCGTCGCCGGGCTCGGACCTCTTCCGCTCGGCGAGTTCGGCCAGGTAGTCGAGCAGCGCCGCCTGGGCCCGGGCGACGTCCCGGTCGTCGGCGTCGGTGGTGAGCAGCAGCCGGCTGTTGGCCTGGAACGCCTCCCGGTCCTCGTACGGGACGCCGAGCAGCAGGCAGATCACCAGCGAGGGGACCGGCAGCGCGAAGTCGGCGACCAGGTCGGCCGGGGCGCCCCCGGCCGTCATCCGGTCGAGCGCCTCGTCCACGATCTGCTGGATGCCGGGGCGCATCGCCTCCACCCGCTTGACCAGGAAGTCCCCGGTGACCATCCGGCGCAGCCGGGCGTGCTCGGGGTCGTCGAGACGCAGGAAGGACGGGTTGGCGGCGACCAGCTCGCGCCGCCCCTGGGTCAGGAACGGGAACGCGGGCCGGCGGGCGTCGGCGCTGAACCGGCGGTCCGACAGCACCGTGCGGACCTCCTGGTAGCCGGTCACCAGCCAGCAGGGGCTGCCGTCGGGGAGCTCCGCGCGGCTGACCGGGCCGCTGCTCGCGGCCTCGGTGTACGCGGGCGGCGGCGCGAACGGGCAGGAGGTGTCGTGCCGGGCCGGGATCGGGGTGACGGGAACGGTGGACATGCTCAAGGTGGTCTCCTCGCGTGACAGGTGAGGCACGTGGCAGGCGGTGGGAGACGGCGGGAGGGCCGTGGGGGCCCGGGCGGTGGTCAGACGGTGCTGCCGGGCCCCTCGTCCTCGGTGACGGCGATCGCGCCGCCCGGGCAGAGATCGGCGGCGAGCCGCACATCGGCGAACAGCGCGGCGGGGACGGCCGTCAGACGGAGGGTCACCAGGCCGTCCCGCTCGTCCTGTTCGAAGACCTCGGGCGCCGTCATGACGCACTGTCCGGAGCTGCAGCAGCGGTCCCGGTCGACGTTCACCTGCATGTGGGACACCTTTCCGTGGTGTGGCACCGGTTCCGCTCGGGACGGACCGCCCTCCGCTGTCATGGTCAAGCTATCCCCGCCTCCTGTCGCACACGAAGAGTGGACGGCCACCCGTCGAAGAATGGCCGATATGGCGCTGCTCGTGAACCATTTTGCAAAAATATGAGTTTGATTGTCCGTCAGCCGTCAGCCGTATCGGTCGCCTCAGCCGTCAGCCGGGGTGTCCGGGATCGCCGGCCGGCCCGGGGGCCGGACCGGTCCCCTCCGCGGCGGCGATCTCCCGGACGGCGGCGACGGTGTCCGCCTCCGCCGCGCTCTTGTCCGGCCGGTAGCGCACCACCCGGGCGAACCGCAGCGCCAGCCCCGCCGGGTAGCGCGGGCTGCGCTGGACGCCGTCGAAGGCGATCTCCACGACCAGCTCGGGGCGCACCCGGACGGTCCAGGCGTCCCGCTCCACCTCGCGCTCCAGCAGCGCCCCGGTCTGCCAGGCGAGCGTCTCGTCGGTGAGTCCCTTGAAGGTCTTGCCGAGCATCACCCACGGGCCCAGCCCCGGCTCCCCGCCGGCCCGCGCGCCCAGGTGCAGATTGCTGAGGAAGCCCTGCCGCCGCCCGCTGCCCCACTCGGCGGCCAGCACCACCAGGTCCAGGGTGTGCCGGGGCTTGACCTTGACCCAGCCGGCGCCGCGCCGCCCGGCCCGGTAGCCGGCCGCCGGGTCCTTCACCAGCACCCCCTCGTGGCCGCGCGCGAGGGCCGCCCGGAAGAACGCCAGCGCCTCGTCCCGGTCCGCGGTCTCGGTGCGCGCCACCCGCAGCCCGGCCGGGACGGCCTCGGCGAGCGCGGCCCAGCGCTCCCGCCCGGGGCGGTCCACCAGGTCCTCGCCGTCCCGGTGCAGCAGGTCGAAGAAGTGCGCGCTGAGCGGGACCTCGTCCCGCAGCCGCTCCGGGTCCCGGCGGGCCGCGGTGCGGGCGGCGGTCTCCTGGAAGGGCCGCGGCCGGCCGTCCGGCCCGAGCGCGATCGCCTCGCCGTCCAGCACCGCCGACCGCAACGGCAGCGCCAGCGCCGCCTCCACCACCTCGGGCACCCGGGCGGTGATGTCGTCCAGCGACCGGGTGAAGACGCCGACGTCCCGGCCGTCCCGGTGCACCTGCACCCGGATGCCGTCCAGCTTCCACTCCAGCGCCGCCGGGGCGCCGAGGCGCTCCAGCGCCGAGCCGACGTCCGGTGCCGAGGCCGCCAGCATCGGCCGCACCGGCCGTCCCACCTCCAGCCGGAACGCGGCCAGTCCGGGCTCCCCGCCGGCCAGCGCGCTCGCGGCGACCGCCCGCGCCGAGCCGCGGAACATCAGCGCCCGGCGCACCGCGGCCGCCGGCACCCCGGCGGCCTGCGCGACCGCGTCCGCGACCACCGCGTCCAGCGCGCCCTGGCGCAGGTCGCCGACCAGGACGGCGCGCAGGAACGCCTGCTCGGCGCCGGTGGCCCGCTCGAACAGGCCGGTCAGCAGCCGGCGCCGCTCCGCCCGGGCGCCCGGCCCGTGCACGGCGGCGATCGCCTCCAGCGTCCGCTCCGTCTCCCGCACCCCCAGCCGGGGTTCGGCGGCGGGCGGCGGGAGGTCGCGCAGGGCGGCCGGGCCGAGGCCGGTGCGCAGCCGCTGCGACTCGCCGGACAGCAGCGCGACCGCCGCCGGCGCCTCGTCCGGGCCGAGCTCGCGCAGGCAGTCGGCGAGCAGCCCGGTCTTGGCCCGGCGGCCGGGCTCGGCGGCCACGGCGCGCGAGGTGAGGGCCAGGCGGTGGAGCGGCAAGGCGGGCCTCCTCGGGCGGGCGGGCCCGGTCGTGGGGGCCGGGCGGGCCGGGCGTCCAGGATCGGCGATCCGGGCCGTCGGCGCGCGTCGGGCCACCGGGACGCTCCGTGCCCACCGGGACGCTCCGTACCCGCCGGCCTGCCGGACCGGCGTGGAAGCGCGGCGTTCTTGGCCGCACCGTCGATCGGCGCGGAGCCGACGGGTCGTCATGCTGGCGCGCATCCCGCCACGCCGCCCACCCATCCCCGGGGAGCCCCCATGACCGCCGCCACCGACCCGTCCGCCGACCTGCCCACCGACCCGTCCACCGACCCGTCCGCCGACCTGCCCACCGACCCGTCCACCGACCCGTCCGCCGACCCGTCCACCGACCCGTCCGCCGACCCGTCCGCCGACCCGTCCGCCGCCCGCTGGACCGTCGAGGCGCCCACCGGTGCCGACTTCGCCGCCTGGCGCGAGCTGTTCCGCGGTTACTGCGCGTTCTACCGGGTGCCGATCCCCGACGAGAAGGCCCGGCTGGTCTGGTCCTGGCTCACCGACCCGGCCCATGAGCTGGAGGGACTGCTGGTCCGCGACACCGACGGCACCCCGGTCGGGCTCGCCCACTACCGGCCCTTCGTCCGCCCGCTGCACGGCGCGGTCGCCGGCTTCCTCGACGACCTCTACGTCGCCCCCGCCGCCCGGGGCACCGGCGCGGTCGACCTGCTGCTCGCCCGGCTGCGCGGGATCGCCGCCGAGCGCGGCTGGACCGCCATCCGCTGGATCACCTCGGAGGACAACTACCGCGCCCGCGGCAAGTACGACCAGGTCGCCACCCGCACCGGGTTCGTCACCTACGACATGCCCCCGGCCGGCCGCTGAGGGGACCACCGCGGCCGCCCCGCCGCCGCTGTTCGGAAATCAGTTCGCACTTTTCCGTTATCCGGTCACCGCACGCCGGTCTCCGAGGTGTCGGCACCCGTCCGACGGACCCTCCGACGGACCCGACGGTCCCGAATCCAGGAAGCGTGCGCAGGTGAACAGCGAAGACCGGACCACCATCCTCCCCGCGAACGGGCACCCCGGCCCCGGCGGGCGCTCCGCGCGACGCGCCGCGGACCGGCGGCGCGGCCACGGCCGACGGCGCCGCCGCGGCGCCATCGGGCCGGTGGTGGCCGTGGTCGCGGCCGTCGCCGGGACCGGTGTGATCGCCGCGCTGACCGGCGCCGGCTACGCGGTGTACCGGGGCGAGGAGGGGGCCGACTCCGCCGCGCAGGCCGTCTCCTACGAGCCGGTGATCGCCGCGGAGGCCGGCGACCGGAGCGGCATCCAGGTGCCCGGCGCGGGTGCCGGCGGCCCCGACCAGGTCCCGGCGGCCGGGACCGACCCGGCCCACGCGGCCACGGCCGGCCCCGCGCCCTCCACGGCTCCCGCCACCGTGCCGGCCGCCCCGACGACGCCCCCGGCCGCCGCCCCGGGCCGGAGCGCCTCCGCCGCCCCCGGCACCGCCTCCGCCGCGCCGGGCGACCCGGCCGCGAGCCCGGCGCCCGGCGGCACCGGTGCCGCCGGCCCGCAGCAGCCGACCGCGCCGGCCACCGCGCCGGCCTCCGCCCCGGCCCCGGCGACCGCCACCGCCAAGCCCTCCGCGAGCGCCCCGCGCCGGACCGCCACCGCCAACCCGGGCGGCTCGTCCAACGGCTCCTTCGCCCAGCAGGTGGTCGACCTGGTCAACGTCCAGCGCTCGCAGGCCGGCTGCGGACCGCTCACCGTCGACTCCCGGCTGACCACCGCGGCCCAGGTCCACAGCGACGACATGGCCGACCGGGACTTCTTCGACCACGCCAGCCCCGAGGGCTACCACGCGGACCACCGCATCGAGGCGGCCGGCTACCGCTGGAGCACCTGGGGCGAGAACATCGCGCGCGGCCAGAAGGACCCGGCGGCGGTGATGGAGTCCTGGATGAACAGCCCCGGCCATCGGGCCAACATCCTCAACTGCTCCTTCAAGCAGATCGGCGTCGGCGTCCGGACCGGTTCCGGCGGGCCCTGGTGGACGCAGGTCTTCGCCGCGCCGTCCTGACCACGGTCGTTCCGCCCCTGTCCCGCCGCCGTCCCGTCGCCGTCCCGCCCCGTCCGGGCCCGCCCCGGAGGGCGGCGGGACCTCGATTTTCCGAATCAGCGTGAATTGTTGTTATCTGAGCTCTCCCCAGAGGTCTCCGAGGAGGCAGCGGCGGACGGACGACAGCAAGACGGAGTGCGGACCCATGAACGTTGACGCGCAGAGCAGGACCGGGACGACCCTGGTGCTCGCGGCCCAGGCGGGCGACCCGCAGGCGCGCGAGGCGCTGGTCGCGGCCTGGTTCCCGCTGGTCTACAACGTCGCCGGCCGGGCGCTGAACGGCCACGCGGACGTGGACGACATCGCCCAGGAGACCATGATCCGGGCCCTGGACGGCCTGGAGGGCCTGCGCGATCCGGAGGCGTTCCGGTCCTGGCTGGTCGCCATCACCATGAACCAGGTCCGCCGCCGCTCGACCGGCCAGCAGCAGGCGGCCGTCGGCGGACTGGACGAGAGCTGGGAGCTGGCCGACCCGCGCGCCGACTTCACCGACCTGACCATCCTCCGGCTCGGGCTCTCCGGCCAGCGCCGGGAGGTCGCCGAGGCCACCCGCTGGCTGGACGCGGACGACCGGGAACTGCTCGCCCTGTGGTGGCTGGAGGCGGGCGGTGAGCTCACCCGCGCCGAACTCGCCGAGGCGCTCGACCTGACGCCGCAGCACGCGGCGGTGCGCGTCCAGCGGATGAAGAAGCAGTTGGAGGCCGGCCGGGTGGTGGTCCGCGCGCTCACCGCCTACCCGCGCTGCCCGGACCTCGCCGAGCTGACGACGGGCTGGGACGGCACACCGGACTCGGTCTGGCGCAAGCGAATAGCCCGGCACATCCGCGGGTGCGCCGCCTGCGACGGGCTGGGGCGCGACCTCTTCCCGGCCGAGGGGCTGCTGGCCGGGCTGGCGCTGGTCCCCGTGCCGATGGACGCCCCGGGCGGGCTCGCCTTCCAGGCCGCGGGCGCGGCGGTCGGCGGGTCCCCGGGGGCCGCCGGCGGGTCCGGCGGTACCTCGGGCGCGTCCGGAGCGGCGACGGGCGCTCCGCCCGCGGACCCGGCCGGCGGGGCGGGCGGCCGGGCCGGGCTCGCCCGCCGGAAGACCGTGCTGGCGGGCGGGACGGCGGCCGTGCTCGCCGCGGCGACGCTGGCGATGGTCTGGCCCCAGCAGACCGGGCCGGGCGGTCCCGCCCCCGAACCGGCCGCCCCGGCCACCGCCCCGGACGCCCCGGCACCGACGCCCGAGAGCACCGCGGCACCGACCCCGGAGGCCGCCCAGCCGCCCGCGCCCACCCCGAGCGCGACGCCGCCGGCGGCCGCGGTGCCCGCCCCGGCCGTCACTCCGACCACGAGCCCGAGCAGCGCCCGGCCGAGCACGGCCCCGGCCGCCGCGGCCAACCTGGAGCGCCAGCTGGTCGACCTGGTCAACGCCGAGCGGGCCAGGCGGGGCTGTGCCCCGCTGCGGATCGACCCGAAGCTGCGTGCGGCGGCCCAGAGGCACTCGGACGACATGGCCGCCCGCGGCTACTTCGACCATGCGGCCCCCGACGGCGGCCAGGCGGATGCCCGGCTGACGGCCGTCGGCTACCGCTGGTCGCAGTGGGGCGAGAACCTCGACCGGGGACCGAGCGCCCCGGCCGTGGTCTTCTCCCGCTGGATGGACGGCGGCATCCACCAGTCGAACATGCTGGACTGCGCGTTCAAGGACGTCGGCGTCGGTGTGGCCACCGGCCCCGGCGGCCTCTACTGGACCCAGGACCTCGGCACCCCGCTCGGCTGACCACCACAGCCGTGGCCGACCCCTGGGCCCGTCAGGCCATCAGCCCGTCAGGCCGACCAGACCGGGCGCCTCGCCCGTGACATGGCCGAACGCCTGGTCGAGCACCGTGCCGGCGTTCCCGACCTGGCCCGGCAGGGCGTCCGGCACCGAGGCCAGGGCCCCGCCCTGGAGCGGTCCGGTCAGGTCACCCGGGCCGGGGAGGGCGGCGGCGTGGGCGCTGGGGGCGGTCAGGGAGGCCACGACGCCGACGGCGAGCGAGGCGACGGCGAGCATGCTGCGCTTCTTCATGCCCCGTCCAACGACATTCCGCCACCCGGGTTACGGCCCGACGGCCGTTTTCACCTCCCGGAGTTCCCGCCACCCCGCTCGACCGGGATCCACAGCTGGGAGTCGGTCGGCGCGCCGATCTCCACCGGCCGCGTCCGCAGGAGCTCCGGACCGGTCCGGCTGGTGTACGGGTTCGAGGGGAACCACTGCGTGAACACGTCCCGCCACAGCTCCTGGAGGGCGCTCGGATAGGGCCCGCGGCTGTCGAAGACCGCCCAGGTCCCGGCCGGCACGTCGAGGGCGTCGAGCTCCCCGGCCGCCACCCCGGGAGCGGTCACCACGCCGATCCAGTAGTCCGCCTCGGCGCCCTCCTCCCGGCTGTCGGTCAGGTACACCACCGCCGACAGGATCCCGTCCGGCTCCTGGCCGGCCAGCTCCTTCATCCGGACGACCGCCCGCCGCTCCAGGCCCTCCAGGTGCGCCGCGGCGGCCGCGTTGGCCCCCTCGTGCACGAGCGGGAGCCGGGCCTTCCGGCCGAGGACCCGGAACGACTCCTTCTCCACGATCCGGTAGCGGATGGTCGTACTGCCCTCGACGACCACCCGGAAGGACATCCGCGGCTGCGCCGTGAGCACCGCACCCGTGCGCCGGGCCTCGCCCGGCCCGATGCCGTGCACCGACCGGAACGCCCGGGCGAACGCCTCGCCCGAGCCGTACCCGTACCGCACCGCGACATCGAGCAGGGTCAGCTCCCCGGCCAGCACGTCGGCGCCGGCCAGCGTCATCCGCCGCCGCCGCACGTAGACCGGGAGCGGCATCCCGGCGAGCGCGGAGAACAGCCGCCGGAAGTGGTACTCCGACACCGCGGCGATCCGGGCCACCTCGGCGATGTCGATGTCCCGGTCGAGGCGGGTCTCGAGGTGGTCCAGCGCCTGATTCAGCCGCTCCAGCACGCCTGTCCGTCCTGTCGATCGCGCCCCGCCCGACAAAACCGGTACGGGAACTGTCGGGCGGGAAGCCCCGGCGTCGCACCAGGCTGACACCCATGAGCGATGTTAAGGGGCTTTGCGAGCCGCGGTTCGAGGCCGTCCGGGCGGCCCTCGGGGATCTGCTCGGCAGGGACGACGTGGGCGCCTCGGCGGCCGTCTACCTCGATGGCGAGCCGGTGGTGGACATCTGGGGCGGGTACGCGGACGCGGACCGCTCCGTCGGCTGGGAGCGCGACACCCTCACCGGCGTGAACTCGACGACCAAGACCATGACCGCCCTGTGCGCGCTGCTGCTGGCCGACCGGGGCGAGCTCGACCTGTCCGCGCCGGTCGCCGCCTACTGGCCCGAGTTCGCCGCCGCCGGCAAGGAGAAGGTGCTGGTGCGGCACGTGCTGTCGCACACCGCCGGGCTGCCGGACCTGGCCGGGCCGACGAGGGTCGAGGAGCTCTACGACTGGGAGGGCGTGACGGCGGGGCTGGCCGCGCAGGCGCCCGCCTGGGAGCCGGGAACGGCTGCCGGCTACCACGCGCTCACCTTCGGCTTCCTGGTCGGTGAGCTCGTCCGCCGGGTCACCGGCCGCGGTCTCGGCGCGTTCTTCGCCGAGGAGGTGGCCGGACCGCTCGGCGCGGACTTCCACATCGGACTCGCCGCCGAACACGACCACCGCGTCGCACCGCTCATCCCGCCGCCGTCACTGACCGACGAGTACACCGCCGACGCGCCGCTCGGACCGGACGGCACCCGCAGGCAGGGCACGGGTGTGTGGCGATCCGGGTCGAGGACGTCAACTCCCCGGCCTGGCGCCGTGCGCAGCTTCCCGCGGTGAACGGCTTCGGCAACGCCCGCTCGGTCGCCCTGGCCCAGGCGGTCCTGGCGAACCGGGGTTCGGCCGGCGGCGTGCGACTGCTGTCCGCCCGGGGGTGCGAACCCGCCTGGCAGGAGGTGTTCCGCGGCGAGGACCGCGTGCTGGGCACCCCGATGTGCTGGACGGTGGGCTTCGGCGGCTTCGGTCACACCTTCGGCTGGGGCGGCTGGGGCGGCTCGCTGGTCGTGAGCGATCCCGGCGCGCGGATGACGGTGGCCTATGTGATGAACCGGATGATCGACCGGGACCGGCAAAAGGACGACCGCGGCATGGAGATCGTCACGGCCGCCTACGGCGGGCTGCGCTGACCGACAGTTCCGGGGTGGGGGCGCGCCGGGGCCGCCGGCGCGCCCGAGGGTCACTTCGTCCCGGTGAGCGGTGTGACCGGGGTGGCCGAGGGGAGCGGCTTGTTCAGGGCCGCCCAGGCCGGGCGGATCGAGGCGATCGTCGTCTCCAACGCCATGAGGGTCGCCTTCGAGGGGAGGCGCAGACAGCCCGTCAGCTGGATGATCTCCTCCTGGCCGCCCAGCAGGAGCGTCCGGTGCCCACGCATCTGCTGGGTGCCGCCCCGCACGCTGCACTCCTTCTCGGGCGGCATGGCCTGGAGCCGTTCCGCCTCGCCCGGGTACTTGCCGAGGTCGTTCTGGTCGCGGATCAGCCGCAGCGAGACCAGCGCGCCGTCGTCGAGGAGCGTCCCCGAGGTCAGGCACACCGCGTCCGGCCCGGCGTCGCGCTTCGGGCAGCCGGCCGAGAGGGAGATCCGTTGGGAGGCGAGGTAGCCGACGGGGTCGGGCTGTCCGGGGCCGGGCGGCGCCGTGAGGTCGAACCAGCCGCCCGGGGCGTCGACCACCAGATCGTCGAGCGTGCTGAACCGCACCGTCCTGGTGTCGTCGGCTCCGCCCTCCGGCACGGGGGCCGGGGACGGGCTCGGCGACCCGCCGGCGGGCGGGGCCGCGCCGATGACCGGGCCGGAGGCGGCCGGGTGCAGCGCGGTGCCGCCTCCCGGTCCCGGCGCCAGCGCGGGGGCCGCGGCCAGCGCGGCCGCGGTCAGGCCGATGGCCAGTCCGCCTGCGAGGGCGGCCCGGCGGCGGCGCCGGCGGGTGCGGGCGGCCCGGGCCAGCACGCGTTCCATCCGGTCCTCGGGCGCCGCCAGGTGCGGGGCGGCGAGCTGGAGCAGGACCCGCAGCTCGTCCGCCACCTCGCGGTCCTCGGCCACCTCGCGATCCCCGTCCGCCTCCCGGGCCCGGGCGTCGCGCGCGGTGAACTCAGGCTCCGTCACGACGACCCCCGTCCAGGAGCAGTTCCCGGGCGGGCAGCCGGCCGCGCAGCGCCTGCAGGGCGCGGTGCGTCTGGCTCTTGACGGTGCCCGTCGTGCAGCCCAGCGCCTCGGCGGTGTCCTCCACACTGAGGTCCTCGAAGAAGCGCAGCACCACCACCGCCCGCTGCCGGGCCGGCAGCGCCCGGACGGCGGCCGCCACCACCTGGCCCGTCACCACGTCGTCGAACGGGTCCGCGTTCGTCGGCGGCTCGGGCAACTGCTCGTGCGGCAGCTCCCCGTGCCAGCGGCGGCGCCACCAGGAGACGTGCGAGTTCACCAGCACCCGGCGGACGTACGCCTCGGGCCGGTCGATGGAGATCTGCTCCCAGCGCGGCCACACCTTGGCGAGGGCCGTCTGCAGCAGGTCCTCGGCCAGGTGCGGGTCGCCGGTCAGCAGCCAGGCCATCCGGAGCAGCCGGGGGCTGCGGGCGGCGACGAACTCCTCGAAGTCCGGTGTCGCGTTCCTCATCCCGCCGCCCCTGCCATGCCGTGCCCGCCGCCGTCTCCGTCACCCGTGCCGCCACGTCGGTGGCGGCGGTCCTGCCGGTCGGCCGTGGCCGCCGGGTCCTCGCTGTCGTTCTCACGGCTGCTGAACGCGCTGGGGTCCGCGCCGGGTTGCCCGGCCTGCGGGGCCATTTTCCCGGGCCGCCGTCCCGGGCCGGTGCCCAGGGTCGTTTCGCGGGTCGTTTCGCGGGCCGTCCTCCGGGCCGTTCTCTGCCAGGCCGACTGGGGCTGGTCGGGCCGGTCCGGTCGGGCCGGTCCGGTCGGGCCGCGCGGGGTGCCGGGCCGGCGGCGCGGGGCGGCCGCGCGTGGACGCTGGACGGCCCGCGAGCCGGCCGGGACTCGGCCGGGCGGCGGGCGGGCCGTGCCACCACGATCCGCCCCCCGCCGGCCCCCGCCAAGGGCGCGCGAAGGGCGCCCGGGGGCACCGGCAGGGCGCGCCGGGCCGGGTGGCCCGTCCCCCGCACGCCGCCCGTCCGCCGCCCCGCTGCCGTGCCCTCCCGGCTCCGCTCAGAGCGTGCCCGACCCGCGCGGCGCACCTCCCGTCCGAGCGGCGGCGCCGGGATCCACCGGGTCCACCGTCCAGTCGGGGTGACCGGGCATCGGCGGGGTCCGCTCGCCGTAGAGCCAGTCGCGCAGGAAGCCGTCCAGCGGCTCCCCGGAGACCTCCTCGGCCGTGCGCAGATAGTCGGCGGTGGTGGCGGTCCCATGGCGGTGGCCGCGCAGGAAGGCCCGCTCGATCCGGTCGAACACCTGGGGCCCGACCCGCTCCCGCAGCGCGAACAGCACCAGCGCGCCGCCGGTGTACCGCTGGCTGTCGAACAGCGTCGCGGCGGTCGGCGCGGCCACCGGGCCGGAGTCGTGGCGCCACTGGTCGCCCTGGGCGTAGACGCTGCGCATCCGGTCGGTGAGCGTGGTGAAGCCGCCGGAGTCCGGCCAGCCGCGCTCGTAGCGGTACATCAGGCCGTAGAAGTCGGCATGGCCCTCGTTGAGCCAGAGGTCGGCCCAGGTGCCCGGGGTGACGCTGTCGCCGAACCAGGAGTGCACCAGCTCGTGCATCATGTGCGAGCCGATGAGGCGCTCCGGCTGGCGCAGGAAGTTCGGCTTGTAGAGCGTCAGCGTCTGGGTCTCCAGCCCGGTGAAGCCGAACGCCGCCGGGTCGTCGGTGTCGACGGGCAGCAGCCCGTACGTCTCGAACGGGAACCGCCCGAGGTGCCGCTCGGCCCAGTCCAGCTGGCCGGGCGTCAGGGCGAGCGCCGGCTCCAGGTCGGCGGCGCGCGCGGTGGGCACGACGTCGCGCAGCGGCAGCCCGTCCGGGCCCCGGCTCCCGCGGACCGTGTAGCGGCCCACCGAGGCCTGGAGCAGCTCGGTGGCCATCGGCTCGCGCGAGACGTACCGCCGGGTGGTCGTGCCGTCGGGGTGCGGCTCGGTGGCGGTGAGCAGGCCGCTGGCCACACCGAGGAGGTCGTCGGGCGCGGTGACGGCGATGGTGAAGCGGGCCTTGTCGCCCGGCCGGTCGTTGCACGGGAACACGGTGTGCGCGCTGTCCGGCTGTCCGGCCACCGCGAAGCCGTCGGGCGTCACCACCCAGCCGGTGTGCGCCAGGGGGGTGCGCGGGTCGGCGCCGTACTCGACCTCCACCCGCAGCACGGTGCCCGCCCGCACCGGCCGGGCCGGCCGCACCGTCAGCTTCTCGTCGTGCGTGCGGAACCCGGCCGGGCGGCCGTCCACCCGGACGGCGCGCACGTCCAGGCCCAGCGCGTCCAGCTCCAGCTCCGCCAGCCGGGTCAGCGCCCGGGCGGTCAGCACGGTGGTGCCGTCCACCGTGCGGGTCGCGGGGCGGTAGTCGAACGCCAGGTCGTAGGCGAGCGCGTCGTAGTCGGTGCTGCCGAGCGAGGGGAACACGGGGTCCCCGGCGCCCGCGACCGGCGCGCCCGCGGCCGGGACCAGCCCGAGCGGGAGCGCCGCCAGCGCGAGCGCGGCGGCGAGGACGGAACGGTGCCAGGACAAGGTGATCACCTCTCTCGTGTCGTACGGACCCGCCTTCGGTCCCGGGACCGGCCCGGTTCCGTTGAGCGATCCTCCGGGCACGGACCGTAGCAGAGGGTGCCGACAATCCGGCCGACACGCGGCGTCGCCCGGACGGACCACTGGGGTAGCCGGGCGGCTGCGCGGTGTCATACCGTCGAGGAGTCCCGCCCCCTGACGGACGGGGCCACGGCCGCCGGAGCGCCTGGCCAGGACCGGCGGCCGTACTCATGCCCGCACGCTGTGCCCGCCGCCCCCGCCACCTCGTAGGCTGGGCAGCCGCGCCGGCCGCCCGCAGCCCCGCCGGCGCACCGGACCGGCAGGAGCGAGCCCCGTGACCAGCCCGCACTTCGTGGTGATCGGCGAGTGCGTCGCCGACGTCGTCCGCGTCGACGGCGCGCCCGGCACCGTCCACCCCGGCGGCAGCCCGGCCAACGTCGCGTACGGGCTGGCCCGGCTGGGGGAGCCGGTCGCGCTGCTCACCGAGCTGGCCGACGACCCGTACGGCCGGCTGATCCGCGGCCACCTGGAGTCGGCCGGCGTCGCCCTGCTGCGCGAGCCGTCGAACGGCGCTCCGCGCACGCCGTCCGCAGTGGTGCGGCTCGACGCCGAGGGCCGGGCGCACTACACCTTCGACATCGGCTGGACGCTCCCGCCCGTCGACCTCCCCTTCCCGCCGGGGCACCTGCACCTCGGCTCGATCGCGGCCGTCACCGCGCCCGGCGCGGCGGCCGTGCTCGCCCTGGTCGAGCGGTGGCGCGGCCGGGCCTCGATCAGCTACGACCCGAACGTGCGGCCCGCGCTGATGGGCGAGCACGCCGAGGCCGTCCGCCGGGTCGAGCGCTGCGTGGCGCTCAGCGACCTGGTCAAGGCCAGCGACGAGGACCTCGGCTGGCTCTACCCCGACCGCACCCCGGAGGAGGCCGCCCGCCACTGGCTGGGCCTCGGCCCGGCCACCGTCGCGGTCACCCGCGGCCCCGCCGGGGCCTTCGCCCTCACCGCCGACGGCCGCCGTGCCGAGGCCCCGGCCCGCCGGGTCGAGGTGGCCGACACCGTGGGCGCCGGCGACGCCTTCACCTCCGCCCTCCTGCACGCCCGGCACACCGGCGCCGACCTCCCCACCGCCCTCACCCACGCCACCACCGCCGCCACCCTCACCGTCACCCGCCCCGGCGCCACCCCACCGACCACCACCGAACTCACCGCCGCCCTCGACGCCTGACCCCCCCGCCCGGGCGGCGCGACGACCCTCTCCGCGCTGTCCGCCGGCACCTGACCCGCGCCCGACGGCCGTTGCCGGCAAGGGGCTCCCGGGGTGCCGGTCTGGGTGCGGGAGCGGCTGGCGGGCCGGCGGGTGGTGCTGGTCGGCTACGGGGCGCACGCCACGCCCCCGCACTCGGGTACGGCGCCGGGCTGGCGATCGAGGACGGCGTGGTGCTCGCCGACTGCCTGGACGGGCGGGCGGGCATCGGGGAGGCGCTGGAGGAGTTCAGGGCCCGGCGCGCGGCGGCGACGTCGACAGCGCGTCCGCCACGACACCTGGGCCGTGCTGGACGAGCCCGTGCAGCCGCCCCGCTCGCCCCGGTCGACCTGGTCGACCTGGGCCACCCGCGCCGGCGGCCGGCTCAGGTCGAGCGGAGCAGCACGGGTTGTGCCCGGAGGGGCGCGACCGGTCCGTGTCCTCGTCTCCCGGCTCCGGACCGACCTGTGGAGCGTTCGGGCATGACGGCGCGACACCGGCCCGGCACGACACCGGCCCGGCGCGACGGTGTCCGGGGTGACCGCTCCGACGGCGAGTTCGCGGCGCTCACCGCCGTCCTGCTCGCCCGCGCGGCCATCCCGGCGGGCTCCGGCTCGAACGCCGGCCCGGCTGCCGCGGCCCGGTCAGCCGGCGTCAGAGCGGGGTCACCCCTGGACGGGCACCGCCCAGGGGGCGGGTCCGCTGCGTCCCGGAGTCGAAGCTGCGGGCGGTGTCGAGGGTGCCGGTGAGGTCGGGGTGGCGGCCGAGGAGGGCGTGGGCGAGGGTGACGGCGTCCGGGGGGAGGCGGCGGGTGAGCCCGAGGTGGGGGGACCAGCGGCCGGGGACGTAGTGGGGATCGGGCTCCTCGGCGTGCTCCAGCACCTCCCAGACGCGCTGGTGCAGCCGCAGCAGTTCGAGCGTCGGGACGACGGACCAGCCGAGCACCCGGCGCCGGCTGCGAGCGGCGACGGAGAGCAGGCCGGTCAGCCGGACGTCCAGCGGCAGGGCGTCGGCGAGCAGGTCGTCCAGCCGCTCGGCCGCCCCGGCGGGCATCCGGGCGCAGGCGGCCAGGGTGAGGTGGGGGCGGTGGCCGGGGTGCGGGTTGTGGGCGAGGCTGTCCACGCCGCCGTCGGCGAGCTGCCGCCAGACCGCGCGCACGGCGCGGTCGAGCGGCGGGTCGCAGAGCAGCTCAACCGTCTGCACGGACGAGGTCCTTGGCGTACCAGACCTCGGCGTACCGGCGGTCGCTGTAGGCGGGGATCTCCCGGTAGCCGTGCCGGGTGTACAGGGTGCGGGCCTCGACCAGGTCGAGCCGGGTGTCCAGGACGATCCGCTCGGCGCCGAGCGCCCGCGCCGCCTCGTCGATGGCGGCCATCAGCCGCTTGCCGCCGCCGGTGCCGCGCCGCGCCGGGCGGACGTAGACCCGGGTCAGCTCGACGGTGGTGGCGTCGACGACCCGAAGCCCGGCGCAGGCGGCGGCCTCGCCGTCGTACCGGCCGAGCAGGAAGAGGCCGGTGGGCGGCGCGAGGTCGTCGCTGGGGGCGCCGGCGAGCCCGGTCTCGATCTCCTCCGCCGTCCCCTCCCGGCCGAGGTGCAGCCGGTAGTAGCTGTTGGCGACGTCGATGTAGTAGTCCCGCAGCAGCGCCAGCGCCTCCGCGGAGCCGACGTCGGCGGGCGCGATCGCCCAGGAGTCGGTCGGCCGGGGTTCGGTCGTACCGCGCTGCGTGCTGATGGTCATGCGCGCATTATCGACGGCTCGCCGCCCCGCCGCGAGCCCTTTTCGATCATGGCCGCCCCGGTGGGCCGGGCGGGTGACGGGGGGATTGGCCGGTCGGCGTGGCGGGGGAGCAGTGGGGCTATGGACAGGTCATCAGATAGTCGTACTAGTGGGGGGTCGGCGGGGCGGAGGCACCGGAGGGGGCGGCGCGGGCGGGGGCCCGGGGTGGTCGCGGCGGTCTGCCTGGCCGCCGTGGTCGCGGGGTGCGGCGGGCCGGGCGCGGGCGGGGCGGCGCCGTCGGCGGAGCGGACCGGGGCGAGCGCGGCGGCGGACCGGGGCGTGCCCCGGCCGGCCGCCGCGCCGCTGGTGCTGCCGGGGCCGGCCCGGGCCGAGGAGGAGGCCGGCAGCGAGGCCGTGGCGCGCAAGGCGGCGGCCGCCAGGGCGGCGCTGGAGACCGCCGCGCGCTGGGGCCTGGCGCGCCCGCCGCTGCCCGCCCCGCCGCGCCCGGCGAGCCGGCCCGAGCTGTTCGCCGCCCAGGGGGTCAAGCTCGCGGACGGGCTGCCCCCGGTGGTCTACCGGGTGCCGACCGACGAGCGGATCGTCTTCCTCACCGTGGACGACGGCGCCGAGAAGGACCCGGAGTTCAACCGGATGGCCGCCGAACTGGGCATCCCGCTGTCCACCTTCGTCGCGGACTACCTGGCCCGCTCCGACTACGGCTACTTCCGCCGGCTCGCCGCCCAGGGCGACGCGGTGAACAACCACACCATCAACCACCGCAACCTCAAGGTGCTCGGCTACGCCACCCAGCGCGAGGAGATCTGCCGCCAGCAGGACCAGCTGGAGGAGCAGATCGGCGTCCGCCCGCGGCTGTTCCGCCCGCCGTACGGCGAGTACAACGAGGACACCCTGCGGGCCGCCGCCTCCTGCGGCATCGAGGCGGTGCCGCTCTGGAACGAGGAGGCGTTCCCGGACCGCGTGGAGTACCGCTACGAGGACCAGCGGCTCCACCCGGGCGACATCATCCTCACCCACTTCCGCGGCACCGACCTGTGGCCCGGCACCATGCCCGATCTGCTGCGCAAGGTGGTCGACGAGGTGACGGCGCAGGGCTTCGCGCTGGCCCGCCTCGACGACTACCTGTAGGGGCGGGCGGCGGGCGGCGTCAGTCGAGCGAGAGGGCGTCCAGGTACACCCAGGCGCCCTCGTGCCGCACGAACCGGCTGTGCTCGGTGAGCACGCCCTCCTCGCGTCCGTCCGCGTAGTGGGCCCGGAAGGCCACCGTGCCCTCGGCGTGGAACGGGCCGCCCTCGGTGGTGGAGAGCACCTCCAGGCGCAGCCAGCGCAGCCCCGGGTCGAAGTCCACCGAGTCCGGCCGGGTGTCGGGGTGCCAGCTGCGCAGCAGATAGGCCTCGTCGCGGGCGGCGAAGGCGCTGAAGCGCGAGCGCATCAGGGCCTCCGCGGTGGTCGCCGCGGCCTGGCCGCGGTGCAGCCGGCCGCAGCACTCGGCGTAGCTGGCGGGCAGGCCGCAGGGGCAGGGCGAGGAGGGCAGCAGGCGCGGCGCGGGGGCGGCGGCGCGGGTGGCGGAACGGCGTCGGGACATGGGTCCATTCTGGCGCCTCCCGGGGGTGGCGCGGGCCGGCCGCCCGGTCCGGGTCGTCCCGGACCGTCCCGGGCGGTCGCCCGGGACGGGGCGGGTGCGGGGCGGGGCCGGAACACGGCCGATGCCCCAGGCGCCCGGGACGGCGGGTGACGGACCTTGGGAGGCACGCCCGGTGCGCGCCGGGCGCGGCGGTCCCGCCCGCACCCGTCCCGGAGGCCTCACCCACCACCCCGTCCATTGACTGTCCTCGGACAATGTAAAGTCCGGAAATCTGCTTGCGGCATCGGCAGGACACACGGGTGCCGGAGCTGACGGACCGTTGGCGAGAACCGTAGCGGTCCGAACTGACCCTGCCAAGGGGGAGCCGAGGGGGCTGACAATCTGTAAGAAATCGTCAACGAACCGTCACGCTTCAGTACCGCTGGCGGGGGAGAAGGGGGTGATCTTTCCGGCATATCGAACGAGTGACGGAAATGTGCTGGTGATTCGTAGATCTTTACCCCACCATCTCCCAGGGCACACCGCCAATTTCTCGCCGACCACAAGTCGATGCAGCAGCAGCACCCCTCGGGAGAGAGTGATGAGTTCGACGGAACTTCCCTCGCTGGATCCGGCCGCACCACTGGCCGCCCTGATAGCCGCGCAGGTCAAACGGACTCCGGACGCGACCGCCGTGATCGACGGCACGCGCCGGCTGACCTACCGTGAGCTGGACGCCGCGGCCGACGCGGTGGCGGGCCGGCTGGCCGCCGCGGGCGTGCGCGCCGAGACGCTGGTCGGGGTCTGCCTACCGCGGACGGCGGACCTCGTGGTCAGCCTGCTGGCGGTCCTGCGGGCCGGCGGAGCGTACGTGCCGCTCGACCCGGCGTACCCGCGCGACCGGCTGGAGCTGGTCATCGGCGACGCGCAGGCGCCGGTCGTGGTCACCGACCGCGCCCACGAGCACCTGTTGAACGGCGCCGGCGCCACCCTTCTGTACGTCGACGGCGAGAGCCCCTCCGCCCCGCTCGACCCCGCCGCCGCCCGGCCCACCACCGGCGACGCCGAGACCGACGCGCTCGCCTACGTGCTCTACACCTCCGGCTCCACCGGCCGCCCCAAGGGCGTCTCGGTCACCCAGCACGGCGTCAACGCCATGCTCCGCTGGGCCGCCGGCACCTACACCGCCGCCGACCTCGCCGGCGTGCTGTTCGGCACCTCCGTGTGCTTCGACATCTCGGTGTACGAGCTGTTCCTCCCGCTCTCCGTCGGTGGCACGATCATCGTCGCGGAGAACGTCCTCGCCCTGCCCGAGCTGCCCGCCCGGGACGAGGTCACCCTGGTCAACACCGTGCCCAGCGCCATGGCGGCGCTGCTGCGCGGCGACGGCCTTCCCGGCGGCGGGGGTCTGCCGGGCACCGTGCGCGTGGTCAACCTGGCCGGCGAGGCGCTGCCCCGCCACCTGGCGGACAAGGTCTACGCGCAGCCCCTGGTCGAGCGCCTCTACAACCTCTACGGGCCCACCGAGGACACCGTCTACTCCACCTGGTCGCTGGTCGCCCGCGACGCGGAGGGCGAGCCGGTCATCGGCCGCCCGCTCGACGGCACCCTCGGCCACGTCCTCGACGAGCACCGCACCCCGGTGCCCGACGGCGGCATCGGCGAGCTCTACCTCTCCGGCGAGGGCCTGGCCCGCGGCTACCACGGCCGCCCCGACCTCACCGAGGAGCGCTTCGTCCACGTCGACGGCCTGCGCTGCTACCGCACCGGCGACCTGGTCCGCCGGCTGCCCGACGGCGACCTGGAGTACCACGGGCGCGTCGACCACCAGGTGAAGGTCCGCGGCTTCCGGGTCGAGCTGGGCGAGATCGAGGCCGTGCTCGCCACCCACCCCGCCGTCGAGGCCGCCGCCGCCGTCGTCCAGCGCGACGAGGCCGGCGACTACCTGGCCGCCTTCGTCCAGCCCGCCCCCGGCGCCGCCGAGCCGACGCCCGCCGAGCTGCGCGCCCACTGCGCCGCCGCCCTGCCCGGCTACATGGTGCCGCTGGCCGTCGCCGTGCTGGAGGAGATGCCGCTCACCCCCAACGGCAAGACCGACCGCAAGGCGCTGCCCCCGGTCGCCCGCAGCCGCGCCGGGCACGAGCTGTTCGTCGCCCCCCGCACGCCCGTCGAGACCCGGATCGCCGAACTCTGGCAGGGCCTGCTCGGCGTCCCCGAGGTCGGCGTCCACGACGTCTTCCTCGACCTCGGCGGCCACTCGCTGCTCGCCGCCGGCCTGCTCGCCCGGATCGAGCGCGAGTTCGGCACCCGGGTGCCGCTCGCCGAGTTCTTCGCCGCCCCGACCGTCGCCTCCCTCGCCGTGCGGGTCGCCAACGGCGGCGGCGGACGGGCCTCCGTCGAGCCGCCCCGGCGCCAGGCCGACCTGCCCGCCCGCGCCACCGACTTCCAGCACGAGCTGTGGCTGCACGAGTCCATGCAGCCGCACAGCCCGCTCTACAACGTGCCGCTGCGGATCCGCGCCGAGGGCGCCCTCGACCGCGAGGCCCTCGGCCGCGCGCTCACCGAGGTCGTCCGCCGCCACGAGGCGCTGCGCACCGCCCTGAACGGGGCCGCGATCCCCACTGAGCACGACCCGGTCACCGCCGAGGTCCGCCCGCCCTACCCCGTCGAGGTCCCGCTGCTCGACCTCACCGGGCCCGACGGCGCGGTGCCCGACGAGGAGACGATCGACGACGCGCTGCGCGCCGAGGCCGCCCGCCCGCTCGACCTGCCGGGCGGCCGGCTGCTGCGCGCCCTCGCCCTGCGCACCGGCGAGGACCGGCACGAACTGCTGTTCACCGTGCACCACGCGGCGATGGACGGCTGGGCCGCCGGGCTGTTCCTCGCCGAGGTCGCCCGCGCCCACCAGGACGGCGAGCTGCCCGAGCCCGCGCTCCAGCTGTCCGACGTCGCCCGCTGGGAGGAGCTCAACGTCGCCGCCGGCCGCGAGGCCGCCGAGCGCTGGGGCGAGCGGCTGCGCGGCATCGAGGGCGACCAGCACCTGCCCGGCGACCGCCCGCACCCCAACCCGCAGGACATCGCCGGCCGCCGGATCGCCCGCCGGCTCGACGCGGAGCTCGTCACCGGCGTCGAGAAGTGGGCCGCCCAGGAGGGCGCCAGCCTCTACATGGCGGTGCTCGCCGCACTCGGCGGCGTGCTGCACCGTTACACCGGCCGCACCGACGTCGCCGTGCTCAGCCCCTTCGCCGTCCGCCCGGTGCCCGAGCTGGAGACGGTGCTCGGCTCGCTGATCAACACCGTCGCGCTGCGCTTCGACGTGGCCGGTACCGACACCTTCCGCGAACTGCTCGCCCGGGTCCGCCCGACCGTCCTGGAGGCCGCCGAGCACAGCGGCCACCCGTTCGTCGACCACGCCCGCCGCTCCGGCGGCTCGGCCGGCCTCACCGCCTCGCCGATCTCCCAGGTGCTGCTGGCGGTCCAGAACCACCCGGTGGCCGGCGTCCGACTGCCGGGCCTGAACCTGACGTTCGTCGCCGAGGTGTGCAACAGCACCGCGAAGACCGACCTCTCGCTGTTCCTGGAGTTCCCGGCCGACGGCCCGCTGCTGTCCGCCGAGTTCCGCACCTCCCGCTACGAGGAGCGGTCCGTGCGCGCCGCGCTCGACCACCTGGTCACGCTGCTCGCCGCCGCCGTCGCCGAACCCGACCGCCCGCTCGCCGAGCTGGCCATGCTCTCCGCCGCCGACGGCGTCCACGGGCAGGGGGCGGGCGACGACCCGGCCAACCGCACCGAGGCGCCGATCCCCGACACCCGGCTGCACGAGCTGGTCGCCGCCCAGGCCGCCCGCACCCCGGACGCGCCCGCCGTGTCCGCCGCCGACGGCACCCTGGACTACGCCGCACTCGACGCCGCCGCCAACCGGCTGGCCCACCTGCTGGCCGCCCGCGGCGCCGGCCCCGGCAGCCTCGTCGCCGTTGCGGTGCGGCGCGGCCGCCTGCTGCCCGCCGCCCTGCTCGGCGTGCTGCGCAGCGGCGCCGCCTACCTGCCGGTCGACATCGACCAGCCGCTCGCCCGCAACCGGGGCGTGCTCGACGACGCCGGCGTCACCCTGCTGGTCGCCGAGACCGCCACCGCCGGCGACGAGCTGCTGCACGGCCGCGAGAGCGTCCTGGTGGACGGCCCCGAGCACGCCGCCGCCCCCGCCGGGGCGCCGGCCGTCACCGTCGGCCCGGAGGACCCGGCCTACCTGCTGTACACCTCCGGCTCCACCGGCACGCCCAAGGGCGTCGCGGTGCCGCACCGCGCGATCGTCAACTTCCTGACCTCGATGGGCCGCGAACCCGGCCTCACCGGGCGGGACGTGATGGCCGCCGTCACCACCGTCACCTTCGACATCGCCGGCCTGGAGCTGTGGCTCCCGCTGATCACCGGCGCCCGGGTGGAGATCGCCGACCGCGCCACCGCCACCGACGGCGCCGCGCTCGGCGCCTGGATCGAGAAGCAGGGCGTCACCCACGTCCAGGCCACCCCCGCCACCTGGCGGATGCTCCTGGAGGCCGACTGGGCCGGCCGCCCCGGGCTGACCGCCCTGTGCGGGGGCGAGGCGCTCACCGCCGACCTCGCGAGCGCCCTGCTCGGCCGGGTCGGCGCGCTGTGGAACCTGTACGGCCCGACCGAGACCACCGTCTGGTCGACCGTCCAGCGGGTCACCCCCGACGTCGTCGCCCACGGCGGCGTGGTGGCCCTCGGCGCGCCCGTCGCCAACACCCGGCTGCACCTGCTCGGCCCCTCCGGGCAGCCCGTGCCGGTCAACGGCATCGGCGAGCTGTGCATCGCCGGCGCCGGCGTCGCGCTCGGCTACCACGGCCGTCCCGACCTGACCGCCGAACGGTTCACCGCCGAACCCGGCCGCACCGACGGCGCCCTGATGTACCGCACCGGCGACCTCGCCTGCCGCCGCGCCGACGGCCGCCTGGAGTACCACGGCCGCGTCGACGCCCAGGTCAAGCTCCGCGGCTTCCGCATCGAGCTGGGCGAGATCGAGGCCGCGCTCACCGCCGTCCCCGGCGTCACCGCGGGCGCTGCCAAGCTCGTCGAGACCCCGGCCGGCCCGGCCCTGGCCGGCTACGCCGTCGCCCCGGGCCTCACCGAGGACGCGCTGCGCACCGCCCTGATCGAGCGGCTGCCCGACTACATGGTGCCCGCCGGCCTGGTCCTGCTCGACGCCCTGCCGCTGACCCCGGCCGGCAAGGTCGACCGGGCCGCCCTGCCCGTGCCGCAGCTCGGCGGCGCCGGTGCCCCGCCCGAGGGCGACTGCGAGGAACTGCTCGCCGACCTGTGGATCGAGGTCCTCAAGGTCGAACGGGTCTCCCGGCACGACGACTTCTTCGCGCTCGGCGGCCACTCGCTGCTCGCCACCCGGCTGCTCGCCCGGATCCGGGACACCTTCGAAACCGAGCTGCCGCTGCGCGTCGTCTTCGAGGACCGGACCCTGGCCGCCCTCGCCCGCCGCGTCGAGGAGCGCCTGCTGGAGGAGATCGACGACCTCGACGACCTCGGCGACGACCTCGACGGCCTCGCCCTCGACGAGACCGCCGGGAGCGCCCAGTGACCCATCGCACCGAATCCGGAACCACCGGCGACACCGGAGAGTCCGGAAACAAGAACGCACGCCCGGCCGCCGGCGACACCGGCGCCCGAACGGGGGAGACCGCATGACCGACCAGCACACCGCCGGGACCGTCCCGGAACCGGATCCCGCCGCCAGACGGCAGGAACTGCTGCGCCGCCGCCTCGCCAAGGCCAAGGCCGCCAAGGCGGCGGCCGCGGCCGCCGGCACCGACCGCCACACCATCACCCCGCGCCCCGAGGGCACCCCGGTGCCGCTCTCCTCGGCCCAGCGCCGGATGTGGTTCCTCGCCCAGTACGAGCCGGACAGCGCGGCCTACCACATCCCGCTCGCCGTCCACCTGGACGGCGAGCCCGACGAGGCCGCCCTCGGCGCCGCCCTCACCGACGTCCTCACCCGGCACGAGGTGCTGCGCACCGTCTACCCGGAGCTCGACGGCGAGGTGCGCCCCGAGGCGCTGCCCGCCGACCGGTTCACCCTCACCACCGCGGACGTCCCCGCCGACGAGGTGGACGCCTGGCTGGAGGCCGAGGCCCGCCGCCCGTTCGACCTCGCCGCCGACCTGCCGCTGCGCGCCGCCCTGCTGCGCACCGGCGACGGCGCCGTGCTCAGCCTGGTGCTGCACCACATCGCGGCCGACGGCTGGTCGATCGGCGTGCTCTTCGGCGACCTCGCCACCGCCTACGGCGCCCGGCGCACCGGCGCCGCCCCGGCGTTCGAGCCGCTGCCCGTCCAGTACGCGGACGTCGCGCACTGGCAGCAGACCGAACTCGCCGCCGAACTCGACCGCCAGCAGGCCTGGTGGCAGGAGCGCCTGCGCGGCGCCACCGCCACCGTCACGGTGCCCGCCGACCGGCCGCGGCCCGCCGTCGCCGGCACCGCGGGCGCCCGGTTCACCGAGGAGCTCGGCGCCGAGCGCAGCCGCCGGGTCCGCGCCCTCGCCGAACAGACCGGCAGCACCGTCTACATGGTGCTGCTGGCCGCCCTGCAGACCGTCCTCGGCCGCTACACCGGCAGCGAGGACGTCACCGTCGGCACCCCGATCGCCGGGCGCACCCGCAGCGAGACCGAGCCGCTGGTCGGCTGCTTCGTCAACACCCTGGCGATGCGCACCGACCTCTCCGGCGACCCGACGGTGCGCGAGCTCCTGGAGCGGGTCAAGGACGCCACCCTCGGCGCCTACGGCCACCAGGACCTCCCGTTCGAGCGGCTGATCGACGCCCTCGGCCTGGAGCGCGAACTCGCCCACACCCCGCTGTTCCAGGTCCTGCTCAACGTCCACAACCAGGCCGAGGCCCGCCCCGAGCTGCCCGGACACACCGTCCACTGGCAGCCGATCGGCACCGACACCGCCAAGTTCGACCTCTCGGTGGCCGTCGTCGACACCGGCGGCGAGCTCGCCGCCGACCTCGTCTGGCGCACCGAGCTGTACGACGAGGCCACCGTCCGCCGGGTCTTCGGCCACCTCACCACGGTGCTCGACGCGATGGCCGCCGACCCCGACCGCCCGCTCGCCGACCTGCCCCTGCTCACCCCGTCCGAGCAGCGGCAGCTCGCCGCCTGGGACGACGAGACCCTGCGCGGCTGGGACCTCGACGGCACCCTGCACGGCCTGGTCGAGGAGCAGGCCCGCCGCACCCCCGACGCGCCCGCCGTGCGCGGCGCCGACGGCGTGCTCAGCTACGCCGAACTCGACCGGCGCGCCAACGCGCTGGCCCACCGGCTGCGCGCGCACGGCGTCGGCCCGGACCGCCCGGTCGGCCTGCTGGTCGAGCGCTCCGCCGCCCTGGTGGTCGGCATGCTCGGCATCCTCAAGGCCGGCGGCGCCTATCTGCCGCTCGACCCGGTCTACCCGGACGGGCGCATCCACGGCCTGCTGGAGGCCTCCGGGGCCGCCGCCGTCGTCACCACCGACGACCTGCGCGAGCGGCTCACCGGCGACCTGCCGGTGGTCGTCCCGGACGGCGAGGAGCGCGCCGACGCGCCCGAGGCGGACGTCCGCCCCGAGCACCTCTGCTACCTCATCTTCACCTCCGGCTCCACCGGCGCCCCCAAGGGCGTCGCCGTCGAGCACCGCAACTACCGCAACTACCTACACGGTCTGCGCGAGCGGATCGGCGGCGACCAGCAGGGCTGGAACTGGGCGCTGGTCTCCACCTTCGCCGCCGACCTGGGCACCACCAACGTGTTCGGCGCGCTCACCGGCGGCGGCTGCCTGCACCTGCTGACCCGCGACCAGGCCACCGACCCGGACGCCTTCGCCGCCTACGCGGCCGAGCACCGGATCGACGCCATGAAGCTGGTCCCCAGCCACCTGGAGGGCCTGGCCGCGCACGGCACCGGCCTCGGCGCGATCCTCCCCGCCCGGCTGCTGATCTGCGCGGGCGAGGCGCTGCGGCCCGACCTGGTGGCCCGGATCCGCGCCGCCCGGCCGGACCTGCCGCTGCACAACCACTACGGGCCCACCGAGACCACCGTCTCGATGCTCGGCACGCCCGTGCCCGACGACCTCGGCGACGCGGCCACCGCGCCGCTCGGCCGGCCGTTCGGCAACGTCCGGGCCCACCTGCTGGACGCCCGCCTCCGCCCCGTCCCGGTCGGCGTCCCCGGCGAGCTGTACGTCTCCGGCGGCGGCGTCGCCCGCGGCTACCTCGGCCGCGACGACCTCACCGCCGAGCGCTTCCTGGAGGTGGAGGGCCGCCGCTGCTACCGCACCGGCGACCTGGTCCGCCGCCGCGCGGACGGCGCCGTCGAGTTCCTCGGCCGGATCGACCACCAGGTCAAGATCCGCGGCTTCCGGGTCGAGATCGGCGAGGTCGAGGCCGAGCTGACGGCCCGTCCCGAGGTGCGCGAGGTCGTCGTGGTCGCCCGCGGCGAGGGCGCCGCCCGCTCGCTGGTCGGCTACCTGGTGCCCGCCGACCCGGCCGCCGCGCCCGACCCGGGCGAGCTGCGCGCCGCGCTGCGCACCCGGCTGCCCGACTACATGGTCCCGGCCGCCCTGGTCGTCCTGGACGCCCTGCCGCTGAACGCCAACGGCAAGGTCGACCGGGCCGCCCTGCCCGAGCCGGTCGCCGCCCAGCCGGTCTCCGGCGGCGGCGAGCTGACCACCGACACCGAGCACGCGGTCGCCGACGTCTACCGGCAGGTGCTGGAGGCCGCGGAGATCGGCGCGGCGGACGACTTCTTCGCGCTCGGCGGCGACTCCTTCTCCGCCGTGCGCGCCGTGCGCCTGATCGGCAACGGCCTGTCGGTCATCGACCTGTTCCAGCACCCCACCGTGCACGAGCTGGCCGCGCTGATCGACGCCCGGGCCGGCGGCACCGCCGACGAGGGCCCGCGCACCCTGCTGCACAAGCTCACCCGCGGCAACGCCCCGGCCGAGATCAACGTGGTCTGCGTCCCCTACGGCGGCGGCAGCCCGATCACCTTCCAGCCGCTCGCCGACGCGCTGCCCGCCGGGCACCGGCTGTTCGCCGTCGAGCTGCCCGGCCACGACCCGAGCCGCCCCGACGACGAGCTCGCCGAACTCGACACGCTCGCCGACACCCTGACCGCCCAGGTGCTGGAGCGGGTCGACGGCCCGGTGCTGCTCTACGGCCACTGCCTGGGCGGCGCGCTCGCCACCGCCCTCGGCTCCCGGCTGGAGGCGGCCGGTGTCGACCTGCGCGGCCTCGCGCTCGGCGGCACCTTCCCGGCCGCCCGGCTGCCCGGCCGCTTCGCCGAGTGGATGGCCCGCCGAATGCCCGGCGACCGGGTGCTGTCCAACCGCGGCTACCTCGAGTACCTGCGCGCCATGGGCGGCTTCACCGACGTCTACGACCAGGCCGAGCAGGACTTCCTGGTCCGGGCGCTGCGCCACGACGTCCGGCAGGCCGAGGACTTCTACACCCGCGCCTACGGGGACGGGCGGCCCGAGAAGATCGACGCCCCGATCCTGTGCGTGGTCGGCGAGAAGGACCGCGCCACCCAGCTGTACGAGGAGCGCTACGCCGAGTGGGAGCACTTCGGCGACAGCGTCGAGCTCGCCGTCGTGCCGCGCGCCGGGCACTACTTCCTCAAGCACCAGGCCGACGAACTCGCCCGGGTGCTCGCGGAGTTCGCCGCCACCGGAGAGATATCCGACCCGGCCGCGGTCAAGCGCCCGGCCGCCCGGGCCGAGCTGGGCATCTTCGCCAAGGTGGCGATCGGCCAGTTCGTCTCGATGATCGGTACCAGCCTCTCCACCTTCGCGCTCGGCGTCTGGGTCTACCAGCAGACCAACTCGGCCTTCGACTTCGCGATGATCTCGTTCATCGCGGTGCTGCCGGCCGTCCTGCTGCTGCCGATCGCCGGCGCGATGGCCGACCGGGTCGACCGGCGCAAGATCATGATCGCCACGGACACCGTGGCCGCCGCCGGCATGCTCAGCCTCGGCGTGCTGCTCTGGGCCGATCTCCTGCAGATCTGGCACATCTACGTCGTGGCCTGCATCGGCTCCACCTGTGGGGCCTTCCAACGGCCCGCCTACCTCGCCGCGATCACCCAACTGGTGCCCAAGCGCTACCTCGGCCAGGCCAACGGCCTCGCCCAGCTCGGCACCGGCGCCGGCGACATGATGGCCATCCTGGCGGGCGGCGTCCTGGTCTCCATGGTCGGCCTGCACGGCGTCGTGCTGTTCGACATGGCCACCTTCCTGATCGGTGTCACCTGCCTGCTGCTGGTCCGCTTCCCGGACGCCCTGTTCGACAAGCAGGAGGAGCCGCTGCTGCGCGAGGTGGTCACCGGCTGGCGGTACATCGCGCGCCGGCACAGCCTGGTCGCCATGGTGGTCTTCTTCGTGGTGTTCAACTACCTGTTCGCCGTCGCCACGGTGCTGATCACCCCGATGGTGCTGGCCACCGGAACGCCGTTCCAGCTCAGCGTCATCACCGCCCTCGGCGGCCTCGGCGCGATGATCGGCGCCCTGGTCATGGGGCTCTGGGGCGGCACCCGCCGCCGCACCATCGGCATGATCGGCTTCACCTCGGTGGTCGGCATCGCCGCGGTCCTCACCGGCAGCCGCCCCGAGACCGCCCTCACCGCCTGCGGACTCTTCGTCCTCTGGGCGGCGATGATGATCCTCAACTCGCACTGGATGTCGCTGATCCAGACCAAGGTCGGGATGGAGCTCCAGGGCCGCGTCCTGGCCACCAACCAGATGCTGGCCATGTCGATGATGCCGCTCGGCTTCCTCACCGCGGGCCCGCTCTCCGACCACGTCTTCGAGCCGCTGATGCGTCCCGGCGGCGCGCTCGCCGACACGGTCGGCCTGGTGCTCGGCACCGGCCCGGGCCGCGGCGCCGGCCTGCTGCTCGTGGTGGTCGGCCTGGTGCTCTTCGTCTGGGGCCTGCTCGGTCTCGCCTACCGGCCGCTGCGCCTGCTGGAGGACATCCTCCCGGACGCGCTGCCGGACGCCGAGATCGGCGACAAGGACGCCATCCAGGCCGAGGCCGACCGGCAGCTCGCCCTCGCCGAGGCCGCCCGCAAGGGCCGCCGCGCTCCCCGGGCCGTCCGGGTGCCGCACCCCGCCGGCACGCCCGAGCCGGTCGAGGACGACGACTCGGACGACCGGGTGCACGCCTCCACCGGCCGCCGGTAGGAGCGTCGCACCGCCGCCGGACCACCGCACCACCACCGAAGCGCCCCCGCCCCCTCCGGCACCGGAGGGGGCGGGGGCGCCGCCGTACGCCACCGGGCGCCGTACGCTACCGGGCGCGCTTGAAGGCGTAGTTGAACTCCGTGGTGCCGAGGGCCCGCATCATCCGGATCCAGAACGGCATCATCATCTCCATCGCCCGGGCACCCGTGATGTCGCCCAGGTCGATCACCCACTCCGCCGGCCAGCCGAACGTGCCCAGCAGCGCCACCGTGCGCGCCTTGGCGTCGGCGTCGTTCCCGGCCACGAACAGGTTGTGCTCGCCCTCCAGCCGGGCCGGGTCCACCATAAGCGGCGCGGTCAGCGTGTTGAGCGTCTTCACCACCAGCGCCCGCGGGAACTCCCGCTGGATCCGCTCGCCGACGCTGTCGGTGTTCACCGGATCCAGCGTCACCTCGCCCTCCGCGGAGAAGACCAGCGGGTTGGACAGGTCGATCAGCAGCTTGCCGGCCAGGTGCTCCGCCCCCGCCGCCCGCAGCGCCTCCACGGCCACCGTGCCCGGGGTGGCGTTCAGGACCACCTCGCCGAACGCCGCGGCGTCCGCGAAGGTGCCGTGGTGGCCGCCCGCCCCGGCCTGCCCGGCCCACGCCGCGCCCGCCTCGTTGTCCTTGCTCCGCGAACCGAGCGTCACCTCGTGGCCCAGCGCCACCAGCTTGTCCGCGATCGTGCGCGCGACCCCGCCCGTCCCGATGATTCCGTACCGCACCTTCCGTACCCCCTGTCACTCGGACCTCTGCCGGACCGACCCTAGATCACTCCGGCCGGTGCGTCCGGTGAAACCGGCGAACGGCCGACCGCCGAGTGGAGCAGCCCGCTGGTGACGGCGACCGGGCCGCCGAACCATGGCGCCATGAACCGCACCGCCCGCCCGTCCCGGCGCCGCCCGTCCCGCTACCCGGCCCGCGCCGCCGCGCTGCTCACCGGCCTCGCCCTGCTCGGCCCGCTCGCCGCCGGCACCGCCCGCGCCGACGTCACCACCATCTCCTTCGGCACCGACCGCACCGCCTGGGACCGGGCCGAGCCGCTGCTGAGCCCCGCCGAGGTCGACCGGTCCGACTTCGGCGTCCGGTTCTCCACCCAGCTCAACGGCCAGGTCTTCGCCCAGCCGCTGGTGATCGGCGACATCGTCGTCGTCGCCACCGAGACCAACCACGTGTACGGCGTCGCCGCGAACACCGGAAGGATCGTCTGGCACCGCGAGACGGGCCCGGCCTGGGCGTCCGCCGCCATCGGCTGCTCCGACCCCGGCCCCAACGTCGGCACCACCTCCACCCCCGTGTACGACCCCGCCACCGGCACCGTCTACCTCACCGGCAAGGTCGACGACGGTCCGGACGACCACCACCCGCACTACTACGTGCACGCCGTCGACGCCCGCACCGGCGCCGAGCGCAGCGGCTGGCCGGTCACCGTCCAGGGCGACCCGGTCAACGCCCCCGGCAAGCCGTTCAACGCCTACCGCTCCCTCCAGCGCACCGGCCTGCTGCTCCTGGACGGCCGGCTCTACTTCGGCTTCGGCTCGCTCTGCGGCATCGGCGACTACATCGGCACGGTGGCCGGCCTCGACACCCGCACCCGCGAGCTCACCCTGTTCGCCACCGTCGCCGGCTCCGACACCCAGCGGGCCTCGGTCTGGATGTCCGGCGGCGGCCTGGTCTCCGACGGCCCCGGCCGGTTCTTCCTCACCACCGCCAACGGCCAGGGTTCCGGCGCCTCGCCCGCCCCCGGACCCGGGAACCGCCCGCCCGGCGGCCTCGGCGAGTCGGTGATCCGCTTCGGCGTCCGGCCCGACGGCGGCTTCGCCCCCGAGGACTTCTTCAGCCCGGTGGACAACGCCACCCTGGACCGCAGGGACACCGACCTCGGCTCCGGCGGCCCGGTCGCCCTGCCGTCCTCCTTCGGCACCCCCGCCCACCCGAGGCTGCTGGTCCAGGTCGGCAAGGACGGCCGGATCTTCCTGCTCGACCGCGACGACCTCGGCGGCACCGGCCAGGGCCCGGACGGCACCGACAAGGTGGTCGGCCTCACCGGCCCCTACGGCGGGGTCTGGGGCCACCCGGCGGTCTGGGGCGGCGACGGCGGCTACGTCTACACCGTCGAGAACTACGGCAGGCTGCGCGCCCTCAAGTACTCGGTGAGCGCCGCCGGCCTGCCGCGGCTGACCAGCGCCGGCACCAGCGCCGAGGAGTACCTCAAGATGTCCGGCTCACCCGTCGTCACCTCCGACGGCACCCGCACCGGTTCGGCCCTGGTCTGGGTCATCTGGTCCGGCACCGGCAAGTACGGCGAGGGCGGCGAGCTGCGCGCCTACGACCCGGTCCCGGTCGACGGCACCCTGAAGCTGCGCCGCTCCTTCCCGATCGGCACCGTCAGCAAGTTCTCCGTCCCCGCCACCGACCGCGGCCGCGTCTACGTCGGCACCAAGGACCACCACCTGGTCGCCCTCGGCCGCCCCTCCGCGTTCGCCTGAGGCAGGGCCGGATCAGGTCCCCGCTCGGACGCCGAACAGGACGACCACCAGCGCCGGCAGGGCGGCGCCCGGGGCGGGGGCGGCCAGCAGCAGGCGGCCGGTGTGGGTTTGCGGGCAGCAGCCCGGATCGTGGCACGGGTCGGTCATCATCTCGGCGAACCCGCGCGGCGGGAGGACGAACGGCAGGCACGCCGTGGTGACCAGGGTCGACCGTGACGGCACCCGCCACCGTGCGCCCCGCCCCGGGGCCGTTGTCCTCGTCATGGCCCCGATCCTGCCCGGCAAACGCGCTGCCGGGCAGGCGGCGGACCCGGAACGGGGTGCGCGGAGTGCTCAGAGCCGGGCCGTCACCGTCTTGGGGCGCTGGTACTCGTGCAGGGCGAGGACCGACAGGTCGGTGCCCTGGCCGGAGGCGCCGCGGCCGCCGTGCGGGAGTTCGGCGGTCTGCGCCAGGTGGCAGTTGATCCAGGTCTCGCCGGCGTCCAGCCGGGCGGTCAGGTCGAGGGCGGCGGACAGGTCGGCGGTCCACACGCTGGCGCCGAGCGCCTGCGGTACGGCGTTGGCGAGGGCGAGCGCGGCGTCGGGGGTCGGGGCGTGCTGGACGGTGAGCAGCGGGCCGAACACCTCCCCGACCACCGCCGGGTCGTCGTCCGGCAGGTCGGCGAGCAGCCGGGCGGGGCGCCAGAGGCCGTCGCCGCGGCCGGGGGCGGGCAGGGAGCGCTTGGCGGCCGAGGCGGCGACGATCCGGTCGTAGCGGGCGGCCTGGTCGGGGTTGTTGAGCGGGCCGAAGTCGCGGCCTGCCTCGCGTGCGCCGAGCGCGGTGGCGAGGGCCTCGACGGTCCGCTCGTAGTGCTCGGTGAGGGTGATCACCCGGGCGGGTGCGGCGCAGCTCTGCCCGGCGTTGTAGGTGCAGGCGGCGGCGAGCGCGGACCAGGTGTGCGCCGGGGCGTCCGGCAGGACCAGCACGGGGCTGTTGCCGCCGAGTTCCAGGCTGACCCGGCGGTGGCCGGCCCGGGCGGTGATGTCGGCGCCGGCGGCCGCGCTGCCGGTGAAGGCGATCAGGTCGACGTCGGCGGTGACCAGCAGCCGGCCGGTCCCGCGGTCGCCGGGCAGGGCGGTGAGCACGCCCTCGCCGAGCGCCTCGGCGGCGTGCGCGGCCAGCAGCGTCGCCGAGTCCGGGGTGGTCTCGGCGGGCTTGACGACCACCGTGTTCCCGGCCGCGAGCGCCGGGGCGCCGCGCCAGGCGGCCATCAGCAGCGGGTAGTTCCACGGCACGACGGCCGCGACCACGCCGACCGGCTCCCAGCGCACCCAGCTCTCGTGGCCGGGCAGGTAGCGGCCGGCGGCGGGGGCGGTGCCGGCGCGCGCGGCGCCCGCGTAGAACCGGAACAGGTCGGCGACCTCGCGTATCTCGGCGGCGGCCTCCGCCTCGGGCTTCCCGGTGCCGGCCTGCTCCAGCACGGTGTACTCGGTGAGGTGGCGTTCGATCAGGTCGGCCAGCGCGTCCAGGCGGCGCTCGCGCTCGCGCGGGGTGAGCGCGCGCCAGCGCGGGGCGGCGGCCCGGGCGCGGGCGACGGTTCCGGCGACCTGCCGGGCGCGTGCCGGGACGAGGGTGCCCCGGGTGTGGCCGGTGCGCGGGTCGGTCAGGTGGAGCTCGGGCGCTTCGGACGCCTCGGGCACTGCGGGGGAGTCGGGGGAGTCGGTGGTCGGTGCCATGGCGGGGCCTCCCGGGCCGGAGCAGCAGGGGATTGGGCAGCAGGGGACGGGACGGTCGACGGGGTCACAGGTCGTAGGCGCGCAGCCAGAGTTCGAGGGTGAGCACCAGCCAGAGCTTGCCGCCCTGGCGCGGCAGCAGGGTGCCCTCGCGGCGCATCCAGGTGCGGACGGTGTCGGGGCGGACCAGTCCGCGCTCGCGGGCGGTGGGTCCGAGCAGCAGCTCGCCGGAGAGCTCGCGCAGCGGCCCGTGCAGCCACTGCTGGACCGGCACCCGCATGCCGCTCTTCGGCCGGTCCACGACCGCCTCGGGCAGCAGGTCCCGCACGGCCTCCTTGAGCACCCACTTCTCCACCGTGCCGCGCAGCTTGAGGGTCGGCGGGGTGGCGAAGGCGTGGTCGACGACCCGCCGGTCGAAGAGCGGCGAGCGGCCCTGCACCCCGCGCGAGGCGGTGAGCCGCTCGACCTTGGTGAGGATGTGGTGCGCGCCCTTGGTCCGCAGGTTGCAGTGCAGCAGTTGGTTGAGCAGCGCCCGCATCGGCCCGGGCGCCAGGTAGGGGGCGACGAAGCGGCGCGGGTGCGGCTCGCCGGCCAGGGCGCCCAGGGCGTCGGCGGTGAGCAGCCGGGGCAGGTCCTCGTAGCACTTGCGGTAGGACCGCAGATAGGCCTCGGCCCGCGCCTCCGGGGCCGGATCGTCCCGGTGCATCTCGTGGACCAGCATCGGCAGGTTCTTCGGCCCGCCGTACACCGGGTCGCCGCCCTCGCCGTTGAGCGAGACGGTGAGCCCGTCGGCGGCGACGGCCTCGGCGAGCATGAGGTTGGGGACGGTCAGCGGGTCGCCGACCGGGCTGTCCAGCAGGGCGACCGTGTCGGCGAGCCGGGCGGCGACCTCCTCGCCGGAGACGGTGAGGATCCGGTGCCGGGTGCCGCAGTGGTCGGCGACCAGCCCGGAGTAGCCCAGCTCGTTGGGCAGCCGGTCGCCGAAGCTGATCGAGTAGGTGTGCACGGGGTGGTCGTGCAGCTTGGCGGCGAGCGCGGTGACCAGCGAGCTGTCGACGCCGCCGGACAGCAGTACCCCGACCGCCTCGCCGGCCGGCAGCCGCCGCGCGGTGGCCTGTTCGAGCAGGCCGCGCAGCTCCCGCGCGTACACCCCGGCCGGCGGCGCCGCACCGTCGGGCAGCCGCTCGGCGGGCTCCCAGAACGGCTCCTGGCGGGCGCCGCCGTCGGCGGCGAGGCGCAGCACCCGGCCGGGCAGCGCCTCGTGGACGCCGCGCAGCAGGGTCTCCTCGCCGGGCAGGTAGGCGAAGGTGAGGAAGGAGCGGACGGCGGCCAGGTCGAGGCCGGTGCCGAGCGCGGGCCAGTGGCGCAGGGCGCGCAGCGAGGTGGAGGCGGCCCAGCAGCCGTCGGCGCGGGCGTAGAACAGGGTGCGGGTGCCGGTGTGGTCGCGGACCAGCACCAGGTCGGCGCCGTCCACGACGGCGAGCGCGAACATGCCGTCGGCCCGCCGCAGGCCGTCCGCGCCGAGCCGCAGCCACAGGCGCAGCAGCAGCTCGCCGTCCGGGCAGCCGTCGGGGGCGGGGGAGCCGGCCGCGGCGAGGGCGGCGAGCAGCTCGGGCCGGTTGTGCAGGGTGACCTCGCCGACGGCGGTGGTGCCGTCGACGGTGAACGGGCCGGTGGCGAAGCCGGGTTCGGCGGGGAGCAGGGCGGCCTGCGCGCCCTCGGGCGCGGGGGCGCCGGTGAGCGCGGCGAGGTGGGCGCGGGCCCGGCCGGCGTCGGGGCCGGCGCAGGCGCAGCAGCGGGGCATGGTGGTGCGGTGCCTTTCGTCGAGTGGCGGCCCGCGCCGGGGCGGGGCCGGGGCCGGGTTCCGGTGGCGGCTCAGCCGAAGTCGTCGCCGTCCCAGCCGTCGTCGGAGTCGTTCCAGTCGCCGAAGTCGTCGGCGTCGGCCGGGTCGCCGGCCGCAGGGTCGTCGTGGCCCACCGCCGCCTCCCCGCCGGCGTCACCGCCCCCGCCGCCACCGCTGTCGGAGGAGGTGGAGGCCTGCTGTCGGGCCTGCGCGCGCAGTTCCTCCTCCTCGTCCTCGGACAGGGCGTCCGGCGGCAGCTGCGCGGCCGTGATCGCGGCGACGCCGGCCACGCCGAGGGCGCCGACCACGACCCCGAGCCGCCCGCCGAAGGAGCTGCGGTTGAGGGTGACCAGCCCGCCGCCCCACACGGTGCGGCCGTAGCCGATGTCGCGGCCGTACTCGGTGGCGCCGTCCGCGTACCGGCGCTTCACCAGGTCGCGCCCCAGGGGTTCGTCGGTGCCGGAACGGCCGAGGCTGTCGTGCCAGTGGATCTGCCGGTCGGTGCCGCGCCGGCGCCATTCGCTGCGGCCGTCCTCGTACCGGCGGTGCACTTGGCCGTCCGCCAGCAGTTCGTCGCGGTAGCCGAGGTGGCGTGCGTTGCTCATGGGTGCGGGGTCCTCACGGATCGGGACGGGAGTCGGGCGGGGTCGGGCGCTCAGCCCGTGGGCCAGCTGAGGAAGCCGCTGCCGCGCGCGGTGCGCACGCGCCGGCGCAGCGGGGTGCGGCGCGGGCCGGCCGTGCCCGCGCCGCGGAGCCGGCGGATCACGGTGTGCAGCAGCCGGGCCGGGGCGACGGCGGCCAGCTCGATGGTGCGGCCGCTGCCCAGCCAGGCCCGCTCCTCGGGGCGCAGCCCGGCGGGAAGCGGTCCCCGGTAGCCGTGCGGGCCGCGCCCGGAGGTGAGGTGCAGGGCGGCGGCGTGCCGGGGCACCAGGCCCATCGAGCGCACCCGGACGTTCCGCGCGGCGCCCGGTCCGTACGCGGCCCGGACCTCCTCGAAGCAGGCGAGCCCCGACGGGCTGGCGTCGTGCAGCACGTGCACGACGGCGTCCCCGGCCCGCTCCAGACCGGCCACCAGCCGGTCGTCGAGCGGCAGGTCGCCGGCCGCGACGATCGGGCAGGCGGCCTCCAGGTGCAGGTCGTTGGCGAGCAGCATCGCGGTGATCTCCCGGCTCTGGCAGACCAGCAGCCGGGGCAGACCGTAGTCGTAGAGGTCGGGTTCCGCGGCGGCGGCCCGGGGGCCGGCCGGGCGGGGCGCGGGCGGCGGCAGCAGGCCGGGCAGCTCCTCGCGGCGCGTGGCGAGCGCGGCGGCGAACCGGGCGTACCGGACGGGCGGCGCCAGCGTGTACGGGATCCGGCGCGGTCCGGCGTGCAGCGGCTGGAGCACCCGGCACAGCTCGTAGTAGAGCTGGCGCTCGGTGTACCGCAGCCCGCCGGGCGCCCCGGCCCGGGCGGCGGCGACGGTCAGCGCGCCGTCCAGCAGCGGACGCAGCGTCATTCGGTTCCTGCCTCTCGTCGTGCCCGCCGTCATGCGGGGCCCTTCCCGAGGTCCGGCCCGCCCGGGCGGCCGCCGTTCCCGGCCGTGTCGTCCGGCCCGGACTCGGGCCAGGTCATGAAGCCCACCGCGAGCGCCCGCCGGCGGGTCTCGACCGGGGTCTCCGGTCGGCCCGCCGCGGGGGAGCGCACCGGCCCGGTGCGGCGCGCGGCCGGGTCCCGGGGCGCCGGCGGCGCGGTGATCCGCTCGGCGGCCCGTTCGGCGAGCGCCAGCAGCCGCCTGGGCGGCAGCGCGGCCACCGGGCTCCACCAGCCCTCGGCGAACCAGTCGCGCTGGCTGCCGGTCAGCTCGGGCACCGCGCGTTCCAGCCGCAGCCGCGACTCCTCGGAGCGGTACAGGTCGCGCAGCAGCGTGTACTTGTGCTCGTCGACCAGCACGGTGCGCACCGACAGCCCGGCGTCCAGCACCCGCGGGCCGGGGCGCGCGGCCCGGGCCTCGGCGACCAGCAGGTGCCCCTGCGGCGAGGCGTCGTGCAGCACCACCAGCGGCAGGCCCGCCGGGACGGCCCGCAGGTTGTTGACGATCAGCGCGCGGTGACGCTCGGGGTAGCCGTTGGCGCGCAGGAACACGCGGACGGTGAGGTCCGGGCAGAGCAGGGCGAACGCCGGGTCGGCGGGCGGCGGCCCGGGTGGCACCAGCGTGTCCTCCACCAGTCCGGCCGGCAGCGCGCCGTAGACCGCCCGCCAGCGGTTCAGCACGGTGTCCCGGAAGACCTCCTGGGTCCAGCGCGACTCCACCGAGGTGTCCGGCGCGGGCGTCCCGGACAGGATCCAGCTGCGCGTGCCGAAGCCGATCAGCGTGAGCGCGACGAGTACCAGCACCAGCGCGAAGCCGGGTTCGTCCAGCAGCGCCGTGCCCACCAGCAGCCCGATCAGGCCGAAGCCGATCATCGAGACGGCGTTGCCCTTGTCGCCCCGGAACTTCTGCGGCGGCCGGCCCCGGTGCTGCAGGGCGTAGTTCAACTGCCCGCTGGTGACGGTCAGCCGGCCTCCGTCGGAGAGCTTCTCCGTCACCTTGCGGATCCGCAGGTCGTGCAGGCCGACGCCGTCGAGCTTCGGGTCCAGCGCGAACTCCGCGCGGCAGTACGAGCACCGGCGCTTCGGGCGCTGGCGCTGGAGCAGGTTCTTAGAGCAGTGCGGGCAGATCATCGCGGCACCTCCGGCACCGGCCAGCTGAGGAATCCGACATGGCGGTTCAGCGCCCGCTCGGCGGCCCGCTCGGCCATCGCCAGGAGCCGCTTGGGCGGAACGGCGGCGAGCGGACTCCACAGGCCTGCCGCGAGCCAGTCGCGCTCCGCCCCGGTGAGCCGCGGCAGCCCGTGCAGCAGTTCCTCCAGCGGCTCGCGCCGCTGGTGCGCGTACAGCTGGACGGCGCGGTCCCCCGCCGTCAGGACGGCGCGCGCCGACAGTCCGGCGTCCACCACCGGGTGGTCCGGCCGCGCGGCGCGGACCTCGGCGACCAGCAGACAGCCCTGCGGCGAGGCGTCGTGCAGCACCACCACCGGCAGGTCCTCGGGCAGTTCCCCGGGCGTGGCGGCGATCAGTGCCCCGTGCCGCTCCGGGAAGGCGTTGGCGTGCAGGAAGGCGGTCACCGTCGGGTCGGGGCAGAGCACCGCGAGGGCCGGCGGGTCCTGCGGCACGACGGGCGTGACGGCGGAGTCCTCGACCACGCCCGCCGGGAGGCCGCCGTAGACCTGGTTCCACCGGTTCACGACCATGCCCTGGAACTCCCCGACGCTCCAGCGGGTCCGGTCGGCCAGCGGCGCGGTCCACTCGTCCTGCTCCCGCCACAGGGCGTCCCGCAGCTGCTCCCAGGCGCGGAGGGCCTGCTTCCAGCGCTCCTCGATCCGCCGGCGCCGCAGCAGCCGGAACGCCGGTCGCGCCATCCCCCCGGTCACGACCAGGCCGATGAAGGCGGTCACGACGACGACGATGACGGCGCCGGGCACGTGGACGGCGAGCAGGAAGGCGGTGGCCAGAAGGACGACGCCGATGGTGAGGCCGGTGACCACCTCGCCGACGCCGTCGAAGGAGGGGGAGTGCGGCCGCCCCGGCGGCACCTCGCGGGGCAGGGCCGCCGGCCGCCCCCGCTCCTGGAACGCCCAGCGGAGTTGCTCGACCGTCACCACGATCCGCCCCTCGTCGCCGAGCCGCTCGACGGTGCGCGTCAGTCGGAGGTCCTGCAGACCCTTGGTCAGCTTCGGCTCCAGGGCGAACGGTTGCCGGCAGCGGCCGCAGGTCAGGGCCGTGCGTTCGCGGGCGAGCAGCCGGGCCTCGCAGCGCGGGCAGATCATCGCGCGGCCCCCTCCAGCGCCGCCGCCAGTTTGCGCAGCCCGGCCGCCAGCCGCTCCCGCCGTGCGACCGGTCCGATCCGCTGCCCGCGCTCCACCGCCCGCAGCGCCTCGGCGAGTTCGTCCTCCGAGCGGCGCTCGGCCTCGGCCGCGGTGATCGCGTAGTCCTCGTGGTCGATGCCGTACCCGGTGTTGGCGGCCAGGATGTTGAGCGGCTCGCGGCCCCGGTTGGCGAAGGAGTGCGGCATCAGCTCGGGTATCCGGATCAGCAGTCCGGGCGTCAGCGGCAGGTTGACCACCCGGCGCCGCTCGGCGTCGTACAGGCCGCAGGCGGCGTGGCCCAGGCTGAGCACCAGGTGCTCGCCGCCGTGCGCGTGCGGGGTGAAGGCGCTGCGCGGCGCGACGATGCCGAGCTTGTAGGTGGCGTTCGACGGCCGCTCCGGCGAGGTCTTGGCGTCGCCGACCAGGTAGTGGGCGAACTGGCCCTCGTCGATGAACCGCAGCAGCTCCTCACCGGCCGGGCCGTGCACCGCGTCGGGCCCCAACTCCCGCGCGCCGTCCCGGTCCGCGAGCAGGACGCGGCCGTCCGGGCGCAGCCGGTACAGCTCGGCGCCGGCCGGCAGCCGCCCGGCGATTCGTTCGAGTTCCCGCAGACCGGACCGTACGGACATCGGCCACCCCACCCCCACCTCGACCTGTGCGACGTCACCCCCGGTGACGCGGGCCGCCGCGCGGCCGGTTCCCGCCGTCCGGGACCGACGTCGCGGATCTTACGCAACCGGGGTGACAACGCCCAGGACGGAGCCTGAACAGCGGGCTCAACGGCCGCGGGCCACCACGAAGTCCGGCAGCGCGGCGAGGAAGGCCAGCGCCTGCGCGGCCTCCTCGTCGGCCGGCTCCGGCGCCCCCGCCAGCACCGCCTCGACCTCCCGCCCGGCGGCCGCCACCAGCCCGGCCGCCGCCTCCCGGGCGTGCGCCACGCAGTCGTAGGCCGCCATCCGTTCCAGCAGCCAGGCCACCTCCGCCGCCGCCCCGGGACCGCGCTGCGCCCGGGTGAGGCTCAGATGGCGCACCACCCGGGCCCGTTCGGCGGGCGTGGCGCGCTCCAGCAGCCGGATCAGCATCAACGTCCGCTTGCCCTCCCAGAGGTCCCCGGCGATCTCCTTGCCGTACTCCTCGGCCTCCCCGGTCAAGTTGAGCACGTCGTCCTGGATCTGGAAGGCGGCGCCCAGGTACCAGCCGAACCGGTCCAGCCGGTTCGCGTCGCCGCCCGCGCCCTCGGCGACCAGCAGGCCCGAGCGGCACGGGTAGAGGAAGGTGTACCAGGAGGTCTTCTTCAGGCACATCCGGTAGTAGTCGGTGCCACTGAGCGCGCAGACGTTGTCCCGGATCCAGGCGATCTCCAGGGCCTGGCCCTCCAGGGACTGGCGGCACATCAGCTCGGTCTCCTCGAACAGCCGCCAGGCCAGCTCCGCGCCGAGTTCCCGCCGGTTGGCCATCACCCGGCGCAGGCCGAGCAGGTGGGTCGCGTTGCCGACGTTCAGCGCGACCTCGACGCCGTAGCGGGCGGGGAGGGTGGGCGCGCCCCGGCGCAGCTCGCTGCCGTCCTGGATGTCGTCGTGGACGAGGAAGGCGTTGTGGAACAGCTCCACGGTGACGGCCGGGTTGAGGGCCCGTTCGGGCCGCCCGCCGAAGGCCGCGCAGGTGACCAGGCAGAGCGCCGCACGCAGGCCCTTGCAGGGGCGGGTCGGGTAGTCGGCGGCCAGGTCGTAGAGGTAGGGCGGGCTCTGCGCGGGGATGTGGCGCAGGAGTTCGGCGAGGGTCCGCTCGCGGTAGCGGGCCAGGACCTGTTCGACCAGCGGCGCGCCGAGGGCGGTGGCCGGGGCCGTCACGCCTGCGGCCGGTGGTCGGGCTCGGCGTCCTCGTCCGGCGGGGCGGCGCGCTGCGGTCCGAAGGCGTCCTGCAGGCCGCGGTTGGCGAGGCCCGGGGCGAGCGAGCCGAGACGGAGCAGCAGGTCGAGCACGTCGTGGGCGTTGGCGGTGAGCCGCTGCGTGTGCTCGGAGACGTCGCCGGTGGTGCTCGCGAGCACCCGCTCGCTGACCGCGTCGATGAGCTGGTGGGTGTTCTCCGAGACCCGGCGCACCAGCTGGTCGAACTCCTCCTGGTCGACCCGGTGCTCGGCGGTCAGCCGCTCCGTCACCACGTCGGCGTCGGCGAGTCCGGCGGCCAGCTCGCGCTCCAGGACGGCCGCCGCCTCCATCACCGCGCGCGAGCCCTGCTCGCCCAACTCGCTGAACCGACCGGCGTCGGGCATGGCTGACCTCCTGGTTCGCGTCCCGGACGGGGCCGGGGACGACGGGCCGGTCCGGCGCCGGGCAGGGCGCCGCCTCGATCGCCGATGGTACACGGCTGTGTGCGGAGCGTGTCCATGGCGGCACGGGGTGGTGCCCACCGCGCGCGCGTGCCGTGGTGCGCCGCCGTCGCCCCGGCGTGCGACGCGGACCGTGCGCCGCCCGCTGGTCGGGCGGCTCCCGGGGGCGTGCCGCGGCGGTCCGGCGAGTCGACCGTCGGCCACCGTCCGGTCACTGGTAGTGATGGCCTGGTCGCGGACCCGTGGGGAACCCGGACGGGACGGCGCGGCACGGCACGGGACAGGGAGCGGTCATGGGTGGCAGGCAGCGTCCGCCGAAGGCGCGGAACGTCCGGTCGGTGGTGGACACCGGAGCGGAGATCGCGAGGTTGGAGGGCTACCTCGCCTGGGAGGCGGAGGTCGCGGCGGCCGAGCGGGACGCCCGCGCCTTCGCCGACCGCTTCGGCTGGCTCCCGGCGGACGACCGCGAGGCACTGGAGCGCGCCTACGCCGACGACCGGCTCCGGTACGCCGAGGAGGTCGTCGACCGGGCCGTCGGCCGCTGCCGCGAACTGGCCGCCCGCTACCGCGCCGAGTGCCGCCGGATCTGCGCCCGCTGGGCGGTGGTCTGCCTGTCGGTGGCCCTCGCCGCGGCGCTGCTCGCCGTCCTCCCGGTCGCGCTGCGCGCCTGACGCACCGCCGGCGCCATGCGCACGGGCCCGCCGCCCACCCCTCGGGGTGCGCGGCGGGCCCGTGCGCATGGCGCGCGGTCCTCAGTGGTGGCCGTGGCCGCTGCCGACCTCCCGGTGCTCCTCGGCGGTCGGCTTGGCGATCTGGGCGCCCTCGCCGTAGAAGCCGCGGGAGAGCTTGGCCCGGGTCCGGGTCCAGATCGACGCCTTGCGGGCCACCCCGTTCTCGTCCACCTCCGGCGGCAGCACGACCGGCTGCGGCTGGTCGTGCGAGGTGAGCGTGTAGAGCCGGTCCTGCGGCAGCGGCGCGTGCACCTCGACGAACTCGCCGTGCTGCAGCCGCTTGATGACGCCGGTCTCGCGCCCGTGCAGCACCTTCTCCTTGTCCCGCCGCTGCAGGCCCAGGCACCAGCGCTTGGTGATCACGAAGACGATCACCGGGCCGATGAAGAAGCCGATCCGGGCCGCGATGGTGATCGCGTTGATCGACAGGTGGAAGTGGGTGGCCAGCAGGTCGTTGCCGCCGGCGGCGAGCAGGATCAGGTAGAGGGTGATCCAGGCGGCGCCGAACGCGGTGCGCACCGGCGCGTTGCGCGGCCGGTCGGCCATGTGGTGCTCGCGCCTGTCGCCGGTGATCCAGGCCTCCAGGAACGGGTAGGCCCAGATCGCCACCAGCACCAGCGGGAAGATCATCAGCGGGACGAACACGCCCAGCACGAGCGTGTGGCCCCAGAGGCCGATCTCCCAGCCCGGCATGATCCGGATCAGGCCCTCGGAGAAGCCCATGTACCAGTCCGGCTGGGCGTCGGTGGACACCTGGTCCGGGCGGTACGGGCCGTAGGCCCAGATCGGGTTGACGGTGGCGATCGCGGCCATCGCCGCGACCACGCCGAACACCAGGAAGAAGAAGCCGCCCGCCTTGGCCATGTAGACCGGCATCAGCGGCATGCCGACCACGTTCTCGTTGGTCCGGCCGGGCCCGGCGAACTGGGTGTGCTTGTGGTAGAAGACCAGGATCAGATGGGCCACCAGCAGGCCCAGCATGATGCCCGGGATCAGCAGGATGTGCACGGTGAAGAGCCGCGGGATGATGATGGAGCCAGGGAACTGGCCTCCGAACATGAACATCTCGAAGTACGTTCCGATGATCGGCACGGCGAGCACCGCGCCCTCCATGAACCGGATGCCGGTGCCGGAGAGCAGGTCGTCGGGCAGCGAGTAGCCCATGAAGCCGTCGAACATGCCGAGGATCAGCAGGCCCGCGCCGAACAGCCAGTTGATCTCACGGGGCTTGCGGAACGCGCCGGTGAAGAAGACCCGGAACATGTGGGCGAACATGGCGGCCACGAACACGATCGCGGACCAGTGGTGGATCTGGCGGAGCAGCAGGCCGCCGCGGATCTCGAAGCTGATGTTCAGCGTGGAGGCGTAGGCCTCCGACATCCGGATGCCCTTGAGCGGGATGTAGCTGCCCTCGTAGGTCACCTCGCCCATGGAGGGCACGAAGAAGAGGGTCAGCCAGACGCCGGTCAGGATGATGATGAGGAAGGTGTAGAGGCAGATCTCGCCCAGCATGAAGGACCAGTGGTCCGGGAAGATCTTGCGCAGGTTGGACTTGGACAGGGCGTAGATGCCGAGGCGTCCGTCGGTCCAGTCGGCGAGGGCCTCGGCCTTGTTGGCGGGCGCCGCGCGGGTACTGGTGACCGGTCCCGGGGTCGGCTGCTGCTCGGCCCTCACGACGGGCTCCCCGGCGTCCGCAGCGGCACGACCCGGGCGCCCGGCCGCGAAACGGCCGGCCGATGGAGTGATGTGATCATCGGACCTCTCGATACGGGGGTGCCGGGCAGGCCGGCGCGCGGATCCGGCGACCCGCCGCCCCGTTGCTCAAAGTGATGGAGCGCTTACTCTGTCATGCTGTCGGGAGCGCGCCGACTGTGCACGTCCATCGGCCCGTCCGGCCGCTCGTGTCGGCCCGTCCGGGGGCCCGCCGCCCCGGTCCGGGGCCCGGCCGCGACGCCGATGCTGCGCTCGGGTGCTGTTGGCGGCACGGAGAAGCGTTTCGGCGCGTGCCGCGCCCGGGGAGGGTGCGGGACCGGGCCTACGCTGCGCCAATGGTGGAACACCGGGAACTCTTCGAGGACGTGACGGCCGACCTGACCAGGGCCGGCTTCGACACCGGGCGCGGGCCCTCGGGCCTGCGGATCGACCCGGGCCCGCGGGGGGTGGTGATCGGCTGGCCGCCCGCCGACGGGGCGGCCGGCGACCCGCCGCCCGCCGAGGGCATCCGGGCGGCGGTCACCGGCGCCGTCGCCGCGGTGCTGCGCGAGTCCGGCTACCGGCTGGCGGAGGAGGGCCCCGACGGACTGCTCGTCACCGGCGGTCCGGTCCGGGCGGCCGCCGCGCCGGACGGGGCGGAGGCGGCGGAGCGCGAGCCGGCCGCCGTCCCCGAGCAGTGGTGGGGCTGACCCCGGGCGGTCGCCGGATTGCCCCTGGTCCCGGCCACGTGCAACCATGAGGTTGCAACTATTGGTGGCAACTGCCGGTGACGGCCGAGGAGCAGCCCCATGGACGACGCCGCGACGATGGACCGGAGCCCCGGCGGCGAGATGGTCGACGGCGTGCTCGGCGCCCTCGCCGACCCGACCCGCCGCCGGCTGCTCGACCTGCTCGCCGCCCAGGGCGAGGCCACCGCGACCACCCTGGCCGGGCGGCTCCCGGTCTCCCGGCAGGCCGTGGTCAAGCACCTCGCGGTGCTGGACGCCGCCGGCCTGGTCGCCGGACACCGGTCCGGCCGCGAGGTGCGCTACGCCGTCCGCCCGGCCGCCCTGGACGACACGGCCCGCTGGATGGCCGGCCTCGCCGCCGACTGGGAGCGGCGGCCGGCCCGGATCAAGGCCCTCGCCGAGGCGCCGCCGTCCGAGCCGGCGCCGCCCGGGCCGCCGCCGTCCGGGACCCGGTAGCCGGGCCCCGGACGGCGCTCCGGTGCGGGCGGGTCAGCCGTGCGACACGGCCGCGATCGCGGCGGCCAGCTCCGCCACACCGGGCTCCCGCAGCACCCCGTAGTGGTCGCCGGCCAGCCGCACCGTCCCCGGCGCGTCCGCCGACCAGCCGGAACTGCCCTCGATGAAGGAGTAGTCGTCACCGGTGGCCTTGAAGACGGTCACCGGGGCCGACAGCCGCCGCTCGGCCAGCTCGCGGAAGCTGTACTCGAACTCGTACGTCTCCCCGACGATCCGGGCGATCCGGGTGATCAGCTCCTCGTCGAGGTCCGGCAGCAGCCGGTGGACGAAGGCGGCGAAGCCGGCCTCGTCGCGCACCTCGGCCAGGCACCGCTCCAGCTCCGGCCCGGCGATCGAGCCCGCGAACACCGAGTACAGGATCGTCAGGTACCCCGGGTTGCGGTAGGAGGACTCGCGCCCGTACCGCTCCCCGTCGGCCCGCCGCACCTCCGGGTTGCCGGGGCAGATCAGCAGCAGGTCCGTCACCCGCTCCCCGGCCCGCTCCAGCTGCCAGGCCGCCTCGAAGGCCACCCGGGCGCCGAACGAGTACCCCCACAGGGTGTACGGGCCCCGCGGCCGGACCCGGCGGATCTCCGCCACGTCGGCGGCGGCCATCTCCCGGATCGTCGGGTACGGCGTCTCCCCGGGATTGATGCCGTGCGACTGCACCCCGTAGAACGGCCGGCCCGAACGCCCGGCGAGCGGGCGCAGGTTCATCGGGTAGCCGCCGAGGCCCGGCCAGCAGAACACCGGATCACCCGCGCCGTCGCGGTGCAGCGGCACCAGCCGGGAGACCGGTGCGTCCGCCGCCCCGCCGGCCCGGGCGGCGTCGATCCGCGCCGCCAGGTCCGCCAGCCCCGGGCACTCGAACAGCACCTGGAGCGGCAGCCGGGTGCCGAACTCCCGGTTCACCCGGTTGACCAGCGCCACCGCGATCAGCGAGTTGCCGCCCGCCGCGAAGAACTCGTCCGCCGCCGAGACGGCCTCGTACTTCAGCGCGGCCGCCCACACCCCGGCCAGCCGGCGCTCGGTCGGCGTCGAGGGCGCCACGAACGGCGCGCCCGTGCCGGCGTCCCGCACCCGCTCGGCGGCCGCCAGCGCCTTGGCGTCCACCTTGCCGTTGGCGGTCAGCGGCAGCTCGTCCAGCACCAGCACCCGGTTCGGGACCATGTAGTCCGGCAGCACCGCCGCCAGCTCGTCCCTGATCAGCTCCGCCGGGCCCTTCATGTGCACGGCGTCCTCCCGCATGCCCTCGCTGCGGACCTGCTCCTCGCTCACCCGCCCGCCGAGGAAGAAGTACGACGCCCCGCCCGGGATCCCGCACCCGGCCAGCACCGCCTCCATCCGCCGGGCGGACGGCAGCGGGTGGCCGCTCTTCGAGCTGTAGCCCGAGGACATGAACCCGAAGCCCAGCGCGTTGCGCTGCAGGTGGTGCAGCCGGGTGCCGAGACCGATGTACTCCAGCCACGGCTCGGCGGCCCGGCTCACCGCCGTGACGCCGAACCCCGCCCGCGCGTACACCTGCTGGTTGATCGCGATGACGTGCCGGGACTCCACGATCTCGTCCGAGATCCGGACCAGCTCGCCGCCCGCGGAGTCGCCCCCGTACCGGTACAGGCCCGCCGGCAGCCCCTCGACCCCGCCCGGATGGGCCTGGACGAACAGCTCGGTGTCGTCCCGGGGCGGGCGCCCGTCGTCCGCGACGACGGTGAAGCTGCCCAGGTAGAAGTCCTCCTCGGCGACGTCCAGCCGGTGCTGCACGTCCGGCTCGTGGCCCAGCGGACGCACCGCCAGACCGTACTCCGGCAGCACCTCCTCCAGCACGCCCAGCATGTGGCCGGTCTCGAACTCCAGCACCTCCTGGATGTTGTTCCGGTACACCGGCTCGATCGCGCCGCGCCGGCCCAGGAAGTGCAGCGCCAGCGGCACGCCCCCGGGCGCGGCCTCGCCGACCCGGACCAGGGTGTGCTCCACCGGGTGGTAGTAGTACACGCCCGCGGCCCGGCCGTGCGAGCCGTCCGTCTCCAGGTACAGCTGGGTGGCGTACAGCGCGCCCGGGGAGGCGTACGCGTACTTCGGCAGCAGCCGCTCCTCGCTGTGGAACTGCCCGAACCAGCGCAGCACCGGGCCCAGTTCGGCGAGGGTGAGGTCGTGCTCGCGGGTGACGGGCGCCGCCGCCGGGCGCGGGGCGGCGAGCAGCGCCAGCAGGTCCTCCCCGGTCACCGGGCCGCCCTCGAAGAAGCGGTAGGTCTTGCGGGCGAAGGTCTCCCGCCGCTGCCGCCCGGTCTCCCGGCGCCCCGGCAGCTCCACCACCGGCCGCCCGGCCAGCTCGGCCGGGGTGCGCACGCCCGGATTGGACAGCTGCGCCTTCACCTGGAGCTTGCTCGCCTTGGACTGGTGGTGGCCGCCGTGGTTGCCCTGGTCCATCAGGGCGGCCTCCTTGGGGTTGAGCTCCACGCAGGCCACCAGGTTCCGGTGCCCCGTCCGCGCGTCGTCGGTGACCACGGCGGCCGCCCGGCGCACCCAGGTGTGCTCCTCGATCGCGAGCGCGATCTCGTCCAGCTCCACCCGGTAGCCGCGCAGCTTGACCTGGTTGTCCACCCGGCCCGCGCACTGCAGCGTGCCGTCCGGGTTCCACTGGGCGAGGTCGCCGGTGCGGTACAGCCGCTCGCCCGGCAGGTGTGGCGAGGCGACGAACCGTTCCGCCGTCAGGTCCGGCCGGTTGAGGTAGCCCCGGGCCAGCTGGACGCCGCCGATGTACAGCTCGCCCACCGCCCCGACCTCCACCGGCGCCAGCTCCTCGTCCAGCACGAAGCAGCCGGTGCGGTCCACCGGCACGCCGATCGGCACCGATCCGCCCGCGTCGCCCGGCGCCTGCGGGTCCACCCGGTGGGCGGTCGCGTTGATGGTGCACTCGGTGGGGCCGTAGAGGTTGACCAGCTCCGCGCCCGGCAGCGCGGCCGTCAGCGCCCGCGCCAGGCGCACCGACAGCGGCTCGCCGCCGGAGTACAGGCCGCGCACCGTGGTGCACTCCGTCAGCCGCTCGGTGTCCAGCAGCGCCTGGAGCAGCGTGGGCACGCACTGCAGGGCGGTCACCCCGTGCGCGAGCACGGTGTCGATCAGCGCCTCCGGGTCGCGGTAGACGCCCGGCGCGCCCATCACCACGTGCGCGCCGGCGGCGGGCGCCAGGATCTCCCACTGGGCGGCGTCGAAGCTCATCGGCGTCTTCTGCAGGATGGTCGTGTCCGGGCCGAGGTGCCCGGCCTCGGCCAGCCAGCGCAGCTGGGACACGATGCTGTGGTGCTCGATCATCACGCCCTTGGGGCGGCCGGTCGAGCCCGAGGTGTAGATGACGTACGCCAGCGTCTCCGGGCTCGGGTCGGCGGGGCCCTGGCTCTGGTGCGGGATCGGGTGCGCGTCGGGGTGCGCGTCGGGGTGCTCCGCGTCCTGGGGGACGTCGGTGGCGACGACGATCCGGGTGCCCGGCGGGACCAGCTCGGCGAGCCGGGCCCGCAGGTGCTCCTGCGTGACGATCACCCGGGTCCCGCTGGACTCGATCATCCAGCGCACCCGCTCCTGCGGGTACTCCGGGGACAGCGGCAGGTAGGCGGCGCCCGCGTGCAGGATGCCCCAGGCGCCGGTCATCAGCTCCAGCGACGGCTCGGTGTACAGGCCGACGCAGTCGTCGGCGGCCACCCCCAGCCGGTGCAGCCGCCCGCCGAGCGCGTCGGCGGCGGCGCCGAGCTCGCCGAAGCTGAGCCGGCCGCCGTCGCCGGTCACGGCGGTGGCGTCCGGTCGGGCGGCGGCCTGGGCGCGGAGGAGGTCGGGCAGACAGCGGGAGCGGCGGGCATCGAGGAGTACGGCGGACAGGACGGACTCTGCGGTCATGAGGGGGTTCCCTGGGTCGGGCGGATACGGCCGCCCGGTGCGCCGACCGGGCGTGACCTCCAAGGTCGGCCGCCCGGTGTCCCGACCGCCTGGGGCGAGGGCCGCTACCCGGCCCGCTTTTCCGCCCGGGCCGGCCCGCGCCCCGGTCCCGGGCGTCCCGGGCACGTCCCGGTCAGGGCTGCTGGTCGGCCGGGCGGCCGCCCGGCTCCAGCAGACCGCCGAGCCGCTGGAGGCGATCGCCCGCCGGGTCGGCTACGCGACCCCGTACGCGCTGTCGCGCGCCTTCAGCCGGCAGTTCGGGACGATGCCCGGCCGCTACCGGGAACGGATGGCCGCGGACTTCGCCCAACTTCGCTGACGGATGATCAAACTCTTGAATCCTCGGAGGATCCTCCAGGTTTCAACAGGCCGTCGGCGTTCACGAAGACAACGAACAGGTCGGGATCGTCCCGGGAGCGGATTTACTTATTGACGCCATATGACATGTCCGGGTTAACTCCTGCCACCTCGCCGCGTTGATGCGGCCCTGTCACGGAGGCTTCCCATGAACGCAACGACGCGTCGTGCCCTCGCCGCCACCGCCGCCGTCTCGATGGCCCTGACCCTTGCCGCCTGCGGCAAGGCGGGCGGGGACAAGAAGGACGGCGCGGACTCCGGAGACACCAGGTCCATCGGCCTGCTGCTGCCCGAGAACGCCTCCTCCACCCGCTACGAGTCCTTCGACCGCCCGTTCATCGAGGCCAAGGTCGCCTCGCTCTGCCCCGACTGCAAGGTCCGCTACAGCAACGCCGAGGGCAGCGCGGCCAAGCAGAAGCAGCAGTTCGACACCCTGATCGCCGAGGGCGTCAAGGTGATCGTCCTGGACGCCTTCGACGCCAAGTCCACCCAGGCGTGGGTCAAGGAGGCGGCGGCCAAGGGCGTCGAGGTCATCGCCTACGACCGGCTGGCCACCGGCCCGGTCGCCGCCTACGTCTCGTTCGACAACGAGAAGGTCGGCGAACTCCAGGGCCGGGCCCTGCTGGACGCCCTCGGCGCCAGGGCCGCCGAGGCCAACATCGTGATGATCAACGGCGACGAGGCCGACCCGAACGCCGCGCTCTTCAAGTCCGGTGCCCACAAGGTCCTCGACGGCAAGGTCAAGAAGGTGGTCTACGAGCAGTCCGGCGAGTGGAAGCCCACCGTCGCCGGGCAGAAGACGGGCGCCGCCATCACCCAGCTCGGCAAGGACGGCTTCCAGGCCGTCTATTCCGCCAACGACGGCATGGCCGGTGCGATCATCACCCAGCTCAAGGCCGCCGGCATCAGCGTCCCGGTCGGCGGCCAGGACGCCGGCCTCGACGCGATCCAGCGCATCGTCGCCGGCGACCAGGCCTACACCATCTACAAGGCGTACAAGCCGCTCGCCGAGAGCGCCGCCGAACTGGCCGTCAACCTGCTGCGGGGCAAGGACGTCAAGGGCATCGCCACCGGCAGCGTGGACAGCGCCACCGACCAGGGCATCCCCGCCAAGCTGCTGGAGCCCAAGGTCGTGACCACGGCCGACATCAAGGACACCGTCATCGCCGACGGCCTCTACCGGGTCGCCGAGATCTGCACCGCCGACTACGCCGCCGCCTGCGCCGCCGCCGGTCTCCAGTGACGCCCGGGCGGACCCGGCGGGCGGCAGAGCGCCCGACCGGGCCGCCCGCGCGTGCCCGTTCCCCGCCCAGCCCGTTCCTCGCCCAGCCCGTTCCTCGCCCCGCACACCCCGCAGGAGATGGTTCACGTGACAGGCGCGCCCGTACTGGCGCTGCGCGCGGTCTCCAAGCGCTTCGGCGCCGTCCAGGCCCTCACCGCCGTCGACCTCGACGTCCACGCCAGCGAGGTCCTCGCCCTGGTCGGCGACAACGGCGCCGGCAAGTCCACCCTCGTCAAGACGATCGCCGGCGTCCACCCCGTCGACGAGGGCGCCATCAGCTGGGAGGGCCGCCCGGTGCGGATCGGCCGCCCCCAGGACGCCCAGGCGCTCGGCATCGCCACCGTCTACCAGGACCTCGCGCTCTGCGACAACCTCGACGTCGTCGCCAACCTCTTCCTCGGCCGCGAGCTGCGCCGCCGCGCCACCCTGGACGAGGTCGCCATGGAACGGCGCGCCAAGGAACTCCTGGACACCCTGTCGATCCGCATCCCCAGCGTCCGGATCCCGGTGGCCGCCCTCTCCGGCGGACAGCGCCAGGTCGTCGCCATCGCCCGCGCCCTGGTCGGCGACCCGAGGATCGTCATCCTCGACGAGCCGACCGCCGCGCTCGGCGTCGAGCAGACCGCGCAGGTCCTGGACCTCGTCGAGCGGCTGCGCGAACGCGGCCTCGGCGTCATCCTGATCAGCCACAACCTGGCGGACGTCCGCGCCGTCGCCGACACCGTGGCCGTCCTGCGGCTCGGCCGCAACAACGGGGTGTTCCCGGTCGCCGGCACCTCGTCCGAGGAGGTCATCTCCGCCATCACCGGCGCCACCGACAACGCCGTCACCCGGCAACAGGCACGCATCGCGGAGGAAACCCAGTGAGCACCGGCCGGACCACCCCCGCCGGGAACGCCCCGGCCCCCGCCGCCGACCCCCGCCTGCTGGTGCGCCGCGGCGGCGCGGCCGGCTACGCCGAGGACCTGCGGCGCCGGATCCGCAGCGGCGACCTCGGCTCGCTGCCCGTCGTCCTCGGCCTGATCCTGATCGCGGTCGTCTTCCAGAGCGTCACCGGCCACTTCCTCCAGGCCGACAACCTGACCAACATCACCAAGTGGATCGCCGGCTACGGCCTGATCTCGGTCGGCGTCGTCTTCGTGCTGCTGCTCGGCGAGATCGACCTCTCGCTCGGCTCGGTGGCCGGCGCCTGCGCCGCCATCACCTCCGTGCTCGCCGTGCGGCAGGGCGTCGACGAATGGCTCGCCATCCTGCTCGGCCTGCTCGCCGCCGCCGCGATGGGCGCCCTGCACGGCTTCTTCTTCGCCCGGATCGGCGTGCCCGCCTTCGTCGTCACCCTGGCCGGCATGCTCGCCTGGAGCGGCCTGCAGGACTATGTGCTCGGCCGGCTCGGCACCGTCAACAACCTCAACGAGGGAGTCGTCGCCCACCTGGACAACCACTTCCTCGGCGACGGCGACATCGTCTTCGCCTGGCTGCTCGCCGTGCTCTCCGTCGGCGGCTTCCTCGCCGCCCAGCTGCTCACCGCCCGCCGGCGCACCGCCGCCGGCCTGCCCGCCCGGCCGGCCGGCGAGATCGCGCTGCGCACCGGCGCGCTGGCCGTGGTCGCGCTGGCCGGCGCCTGGACGCTCAACCAGGACAGCGGTCTGCCGCTGCCGCTGGTGGTGCTGCTCGGCGTGGTCGTGCTGACCGACTTCGTGCTCCGCCGCACCGCCTGGGGCCGGCAGGTCTTCGCGGTCGGCGGCGGCATCGAGGCGGCCCGCCGGGCGGGCATCAACGTCGCCCGGGTGCGGATCGCGGTGTTCATGGCCTCCGCGACACTGGCGGGCCTCGGCGGTCTGTTCATCGCCTCGCAGCAGGGCTCCGCGGACAAGCTGCTCGGCGGCGGCAACGTCCTGATGAGCGCCATCGCCGCCGCCGTCATCGGTGGGACCAGCCTGTTCGGCGGCCGCGGCAGCACCTGGTCCGCCCTGCTCGGCATGCTGGTGATCCAGTCGATCACCACCGGGCTGGACATGGTGCACGCCGCCCAGGCCATCCAGTACATGATCACCGGCGCGGTGCTGCTGGCCGCCGTGGTGCTGGACTCGGTCTCCCGGCGCACCCAGAAGTCCGCCGGCCGGGGCTGAACCGGCCGCCCCGCCACCCCGAACAGCCCGGTCCCCACCCCCACGGGGACCGGGCCCCACCCGTCCCGGAGGTGACGTTGGTCCCTGCCGCCCGTCGGACCGGGCCCGCACCCTGGAATGACGGGCCCGCCGCTCCACCCGGACGGGCGGCCCCAGCAGCGAAGCCCGGTAGCCGAGTGAGTGAGGACGTACGCCGCCCATGCCCGTCGAGACGATCGTGCACCGTCTGGTCGACGCCTTCTTCACCCACTGCCAGGAGTGCGGCGAACCCCGCGACGCCGACTGCCACCCGCAGGCCCACTGGCGGCTCTACCACGACCTCGACGCGGAGACGCTGCGCCGGATCCGCCACTGGGCGCTCGACCCGGCCAGCCGGGTCGGCACCGAGACCGAGCGCACCGTCCTGCTGCACTGGCTGGAGGCCCACGAGGTCTGACCGCCGGCCGCGGCGCGGCGCCGTCCGGTGGCGGCGGCGCGAGCATGACCTCCGGGGTAATCGCCCCCGAACCCTGTCCGGCAGGGTGATCACCGCCGGTCGGAGACGCCCTCCGACCCGGCGTGGCATCCACGGAAAGGGATCGACATGACGGTGGTGCGCCGGCTCACCCGCCGACCGGAGCGCGGAGCCCGCACCGCGCTGTTCGCGACCGCGACGGCCGCCGAGGTGGCGCTCGGCGCGGTCACCACCGCGACCGGCGCCACGGCCGGGACCTGAGGACGCCGCCGGCGGGCTCGCGCGGTGCGCCGAGCTCCGAGGGAGGATCGAGCGGCTGGAGGGCCGGCTCACCCTCCTGACCGGTACGCCGGTACGCCGGTGCGCCAGTGCGCCGGTCCGCCCGCCTCAGCCCCGCGCCAGCTCCAGGGCCTCGCGCAGCCGGCCGTCCGCTGCGGCGAGCAGCCGGGCGGCGGACGGGGCGTCCACCCCGGTGAGCACGACGAGGACGGCGTCCTTCACCTCGCCGCCGGTGGCCGCCAGCGCCCGCCGCGCCGTCTCCTCGTCCGCGCCGGTGATCCCGACGACGATCCGCCGCGCCCGCTCGCGCAGCTTGGCGTTGCCCGCGCGGACGTCCACCATCAGGTTCCCGTACGTCTTGCCGAGGCGGACCATGACCGCCGTGGAGAGCAGGTTCAGCACCAGCTTCTGCGCCGTCCCCGCCTTGAGCCGGGTCGAACCGGCCAGCACCTCCGGCCCGGTCACCACCTCGATGCCCAGGTCGGCGGCCGCGACCAGCGGTGACCCGGCGGTCCCCGCCAGCCCCACGCCCAGCGCCCCGGCGGCGCGGGCGCGGCGCACGGCCGCCACCGTGTACGGAGTGCGGCCGGAGGCGGAGACGCCCACCACGGTGTCCTCGCCGGTCAGCGCCAGCGCGTCCAGGTCGGCGGCCGCCAGCTCCGGGCGGTCCTCCGCGCCCTCCACGGCGCGCACCAGCGCCGGCGCGCCGCCCGCGATCACCCCCACCACCTGGCCCGGGGCGGTGTTGAACGTCGGCGGGCACTCGCTCGCGTCCAGTACCCCGAGCCGCCCCGCCGTCCCGGCGCCCGCGTAGACCAGCCGCCCGCCCCGGGCCATCCGCGCGGCGACCGCGTCCACCACGGCGGCGATCCGCGGCAGCTGCCCGGCCACCGCCCCGGCGACCGTGCGGTCCTCGGCGTTCAGCAGCCGCAGCAGCTCCAGCGTCCCCAGCCGGTCGAGGCCGGCCCACTCCGGGCGCACCTCCTCGGTGGCCGGACGATCGGCGTTCTCCATACCGCCTCCCTCCCCGCGCATGACCGCCGCCAACCCGGGCAGGTGCCAGGCAGGCCAGGAAGGGAGGCCCGCCATGGGCCACGAGCAGACGGTCGCCGCCCTGCTGAAACGCTTCGGCCGCACCTACGCCGACGAGGCGGGCATCACGCTCCGCGACACACCGGCCCCGCTCTACCGGCTGCTGGTGCTCACCACGCTGAGCTCGGTGCGGATCAGCGCCGACCTCGCCGTCGCGGCCGCGCGGGAACTCTCCGCGGCCGGCCTGCGCACCCCGAAGGCCATGGCCGCCTCCCGCTGGCAGGCCAGGGTGGACGCCCTCGGCCGCGCCCACTACGTCCGCTACGACGAGAGCACCGCGACCGCCCTCGGCCGCGGCGCCGACCTGCTGCTCGACCGCTGGCACGGCGACCTCCGCCGGCTCCGCGACGAGGCCGACGGCGACCCGGCCCGGATCGCCGACCTGCTCCGCGAGTTCCCCCGGATCGGCCCGGTCGGCGCGGGCATCTTCTGCCGGGAGGCCCAGGCCGTCTGGCCGAGCCTGCGCCCCTCCTTCGACGAGCGCACCCTGCGAGCGGCCGCCGACCTCGGCCTGCCTGACACCCCTTCCACCCTCGCCGCCCTGACCCCACCCGACGACCTCGCCCGCCTCGCCGCCGCCCTCACCCGTGCCAGCCTGAGCCACACGCGCCCCGGCGAGCTGCTCGCGGCGTAGCCCGTGCGGAGTGCTACTCCGAGCCGTCGGTGGTCCAGGCCGCCACGGCGGCGGCGACCTCGGCAGGACTCCGGCCGGTGGTGGTGAACTCCCGCTCCACCATGCACCGGAGTTCCTCGGCGTCCTTGACCGCGTCCTCGATCCGGTCCGGATCCCACCCACGGGCGGCGAGGCGGTCCCGTCGGTCCGCGTCGGCGCAGTCGAGGCGTGCCCAGACGGCGCGCGGCGGCTCCACGGCGTCCCCGGACGCGTCCTGCCATTCGCCCGGCGTCAGGGGACAGAGGATCACGACGGGCCCGCCGGCCCGGAGCATCATGGCCGCGATCCTCACCCAGAGCCGGTTGTAGGCGGGCCACACGGGGCTCGCCGGGGGAGAGGTGATGTCGACCCCGAGCAGCCGGCCGTCCGGCTCCGGCAGCTCGTCGAAGTCGGCACAGCCGAACGGGTACGCCCCCAGGTGCCGCAGGAGCGTCGACTTCCCGGCCCCCGGCGCACCGGTGATGATGTGAAGCTTCGGCAACCGGCTTCCCTCCCCGATGTCCCAGCAGCCGTCCCGTTCGCCACCTTACCGCCGGGGTCGAAGCCCGTTTCCTCCCGCCGTGAACGCGGGTGCCTCACGGCCGACACCGAGCGCCGTATCAGTGTCCTCCTCCGATCGCTTCACCCGGACCGGAACGAGGGATTGCGCGTCCCACGCTGGTATGACGACGCGGTCTCCCACTCCGGCTCCGGCCCGGGCGCCTCGACCACGGCCACATCCTCACCCTTCACCTGTGCACCTCTGCGAGCCGGCCGTGAGCACGGCAGCCGAGGAGGGAATCCGGCCCGACGGGGAGGGGCTCGGCCGTAACGCTCGGGTGGGCGATAGTAGTGGGCTGGTTCGGCAGATGGGGAGGTCCGGGGGCGGCTGAGTGGTCGCCGTGATACGACCCGGGGATCAGTGGTCGGAGGCGGATCGGCGGGTGGCGAGCGGAGGCGGATCAGGGGGTGGGGGTCAGGTGGGTGACCAGGGCGCGGGCGATCTCGGTGGGGAGGGACGGGTGGGCGGCGGCGACTTCGGCGAGGTGGGGGTGGTCGCCGGTGAGCAGGTCGAGGAGGAGGGACCGGGGGAGGGACGGGTGGGCTGCGGCGATCGGGCGGGCCTGGCCGTCGGCCAGGCAGGCGGCCAGGGCGGGCGGCGGGGCCGAGGGATGGCGGGCGATCTCGCGGAGCGCCTTCCGCACGGGCGGGCGGTGGTGGGCCAGGTCGGTGAGCAGGGCCGGGGAGGCGTCCGGATTGGTGGCCATCCGGGCGGCGACGCGCACGCCGTGCCGGGTGAGCATGGCGCGGAGCAGCGGCTCGGGCAGGCCGGGGTGCGGGGCGATCGCCTTCAGCACCTCGGCGTCCGGGTCGGCGGCCAGGGCGTCGCGGATCGCGGGTGGCAGGTCGCGGCGTTCGGCGACCAGCATCCGGACGGCCGGTTCCGCCGAGACGGCGAGTTCGGCGACCTCGGCGGGGGAGGCGGCCGCGACCCGGGGCAGCAGGATCGGCAGGCTCCGAGCCCGGGCCGCCAGTCCGGTGAGCACGTCGAGCGGCAGCCGTGGGTGGCGGCACAGCTGCCGCCCGACGTCGCCGTCCTCGTCCTCGGCCAGGACGCGGATCACCTCCTCGTCGATCGCCGGGTTCCCGGCGAGCGCGCGGCGCACGACCGGTTCCGGGTCGGCGGCGAGCCGGCGGTACGGCTCGGCCGGCAGATCGGTGCGGGCGGCGAGTTCGGCGCGCACCAGCGGTGAGGGGTCGTCGGCGTACCCCGCGGCGGTGGACGCGGGCAGGGCGGGGTGGGCGAGGACGGCGACGGTGATCCCCTCCCGGCCGGACCCGTCGTCGCCGGTGAGCAGCTCCGCCAGGACCGCCGGCGGCGTCCGGTCGTTGAAGGCGACCGCGCGGCGGACGGCGGTGTGCGGGTGGCGGGCGAGCTGCGCGGTGAGCGCGGGTGGGGCCGCGAGGGCGAGTTCGGCGACCACGTCCGGGTCCTGGTCCTCGCCGAGGCGCCGCAGCACGTCGTCCGGCAGGTCGGGGCAGCCGGCGAGCCGTCCGCGCCGCCCGGGGTCCGGGTCGGCCGCGAACCGCCGCGCCCAGTGCGGCCGGCCCTCGCCGCGCTCCAGCAGGGCGAGCGCGGCGTCGGGCCGGGCCTCCGGGTCGACGTCCCCGGCGGTCAGCCGGCCGTCCTGGGCGAGCCAGGCGGCGGCGTCCTCGCCGGCTGCGGCGAGTGCCAGCAGCTGCGGACGGTCGAGGCCCTCCCGGTCGGTGAGCTCGTGGGCGAGGTCCTCGGCGAGCGACGGGTCGGTGGTGGCCGCCGCGAGGGCGATCAGCCGGTCGACCGGCTCGGCGGGCAGGGCGGGGTTGGCGGCGAGGCCGCACAGGACGCGGTCGGGGTGGAGCACGGTGATCACCCGGACATCCTGCCCGGTCCCCGGCGGGCGCGCGTCCACGCTCGGGCCATCGAGGTCAGGTCATCGAGCTCAGGCCATCGAGCTCAGGCCATCCAGAAGAAGACCGCCGTCATCCGCCGGTCCTCCAGAGTCAGGCCGTGGTACGAGGTGGCGCTGTGGATGAGGTTGGCGTGGTAGACCAGCAGGCGGTTGTAGCGGTTGGGGACGCGGACGTCCTCGGTGAAGGCGTCGGCGGGGACGCGGCGGGTGCCGAGGGCCTCGACCAGGTTGCTGTGCGGGGCGGTGACCAGGTTGCCGCCGAGGCGCCCGCCGGGGAACCGCTGCCGGTAGAAGCCGGTGCCGGCGCCCTCGGGGGCGCCGGGGCTCAGGTAGAGGACGGCCGCGTAGCGGCAGAGCGCCCGGGAGTCGGTGTGCGGGCGCGGCTCCGACTCGGCGGCGCCGACGAGTTGGACGCAGTTGTGGTTCAGGGTGCCGCCGCCCGGGGCGCTCTGCACCCAGAGCCGCGGCGCCCCGGTGGCTTTGCGGACGAGCGCCTCGACCCGGGCCAGTTCGGCCGCGTCGAGGCCGGGCATGGTCCGCAGCCCGGGCCAGGTCTCCGGGCGGTAGGGGTAGCCCTCGGCCCAGTCGTTCCGGTCGAGACAGCGGCGCCGGACGGCGTCCGGGTCCGGCAGCACGTCGTCGAACACCCAGTAGTCGCGGCCGGGGGTGGGCTTGCGGTACGGCAGGACGGGAAGGGGGGCGGTCCGTCCGGCGGACAGTGGAGGCATGCGCTGACCATAGGATTCGCCGCCCCCAACGTTCTGCCGTGAGCAGGTCAACCTTTCGTCAAAGTCACCGCCGTCGGCGGAAGCGTGACTGGGGTCAGCACTGCCCGTCGGCGAGGACGTAGTAGTCGGGGCCGGTCTGCCGCAGGGTGTGCACGGTGAAGGTGTTCCACAGGCCCATCGCCTGCCCGGAGCCCCGTGCGGACACCAGTCCGCCGGCCTGCGTCGCCCGGCCGGCCGCCACCTGGTGGTAGTTGTCGGTGGTGAAGCACGGCGAGCCGCCGCCGGGCGTGGTGACGGTGACGGTGGCCGAGCGGGCGCCGACGGTGCCGTCGGCGGCGACCGCCGCCACCGCGTAGCCGTAGGAGGTGCCGGCGCTCAGCCCGCCGTCGGTGTGGGCGGTGCCGGTCGGGCGCGCGACCAGGACGCCGTCCCGGAACACCTGGTAGGAGGCGGCGCCGCTGACGGCCTGCCAGCCGAGCGCGACGGTGGTGCCGTCGGTGGGTGTGGCCGTCAGGCCGGTCGGCGCGGGCAGTTCGGGGACGGTCGGTCCGTCGCCGGTGAGGCCCCAGAACCGCGCGGTGTGGTAACCGGAGCAGATCGTGTCGAGGAAGTACGGGCCGGTGGCGCCGCACCGGTCGGTGCCCGCGCCGGGGGCGACCGCCAGTCCGTGCCCCATGCCCGCGATCGAGTACACGGCGACGGCGGTGCGGCCGGAGGCGTCCGGATAGCTGGTCTCGGTGGTGCCGCCGGGCAGGCTGCGGGTGCCGGACGGGGTGCGGCCGATGCCCCACACCTCCGTCCACTGGTCGCGCAGTTCGCTGGCGTTGACCGGCCGGACGGTGGTGTCCGCCGTGCCCTGCCAGATCGCCACCCGGGGCCACGGCCCGGCGTACCCGGGGTAGGCGCGGCGGACCTTCTCCGCCCACTGGGCGGGGCTGAGGCCCTGGTCGCTGTTCTGGCAGGACGAGGCCGCGGACTGCGTGGTCGCGCAGTGCGCCGGCAGGCCGGAGGCGATCGAGCCGCCCGCGAAGACGTCGGGGTAGTCGGCCAGCAGGTCCGCCGCCAGGCCGCCCCCGGCGGAGAGGCCGGCGACGAACACCCGCTGCCGGTCCGAGCCGAACAGCGAGCCGGCCTTGGCGGCCATCTGCACCACGGAGGCGGCCTCGCCGACGCCCCGGGCGGACTGGGCGGCGTCGAACCAGCGGAAGCAGGAGAGCGGGTTGTTGGCCGGGCCGGTCTGCGGGAACACCACGGCGAAGCCGTAGCGGTCGGCGAGTTCCGGCCAGCCGGAGTGCCGGTAGTAGTCGTCGGCGCTCTGGACGCAGCCGTGCAGGGCCACCACCAGCGGTGCGCCCGAGGGCAGGCCGGCCGGGGCGTAGGTGTACATCGCCAGGTTGCCGGGGTTGCTGCCGAAACCGGTGACCTGCTGGAACACGCCGGACGCGGCGGGGACGGCGGAGGGGACGAAGACGGTGGAGGGGGCGGGGACGGCGACCGCGCGGGCGGAGGCCGCGGGAAGCAGGAACGCGGCGGCGGCCAGCAGGGCACCGGCGATCCGCCGCACGGGCCGGACGGAACGGCGGGCGGAACGGCGGGCGGAACGGAGGACGGGCGGCGCGGTGGGGGACACGGTGGGGGACACGGCCATCGGGGACTCCAAGGTGGGGGAGGAGCACGGACGCTGTCGGGCAGCGTGGCGCAGCCGGCGGCCCGTCACCATGTGGCGGGCGTCCCTCCTCGACCGCCCGGACATGGCCGACGCCGCCATGGCGCGCCGTCCGGGCGGAGCGTGAACGAGGTCGGGGTCACCCTTGATCGCGCGCCGGGCGAGGGGAAAAGGTGGTGGCATGACCACCTTCGAGATCGATCCCGCCGGCCCGTCGGCCGACGGGGAGCCGCGCACCCGCACCCACGAGTGGCGGGCCGGTCCGCCCATCTCCGCGTTCCCGCACCTCACCGGCGAGGAGATCCTCCGGGAGATGATCGCCGGCCGGATCCCGCAGCCGGCCATCGGGAGCACCATGGGCTTCCGGCTGGTGGAGGCCGGGCCCGGGACGGCCGTCTTCGAGGGCGAGCTCGGCGACCACCTCTTCAACCCGATGAACACCGTCCACGGCGGCTACCTGGCCACCCTGCTGGACTCGGCGCTGGGCTGCGCCGTGATGAGCCGGCTGCCGGCCGGCGTCGGCTACACCACCACCCAGCTGAACGTGCACATGGTGCGGCCGCTGTTCGCCGATTCGGGGCCGGTGCGCTGCGAGGGCGTCGCGCTGCACGTCGGCCGGACGATGGCGACCGCCGAGGCGCGGATCCTCGGCTGCCAGGACGGCCGGCTGTTCGCGCACGCGACCACCACCTGCGCCGTCCTCGCCCCGCGCGGCGCCGGCTGACGCACGCGCACGGGCCCCGGTGGTCACCCGCGCACCAGGACGCGCGGACGGCCACCGGGGCCCGTCGGCCGCGCCGCCGCACTCGGGCGGCGCTCAGAGCTTCACTTCGCTCAGCGCCTCACTAGGCTCCGAAGGTCGCGGCGAGCAGCCCGACGACGGCGAGGAAGCCGCAGATCCCCAGGTTGACCAGCTTGTGGGAGAGGAAGACGGCCGCGAACTCGCGGATCGTCGCGCTCGGCCAGTAGTACCGGGCGGTGGGCGAGCCGAAGACCTGGCCGGTGACGCCGGTCTTGCGGGCCATCAGGGCGGCCCGGAAGGCGTGGAAGTTGTTGGTGACGATGACGCAGCGGTAGTCGGGCTTGGCCTGCTCCATGATCGTCCTGCTGAACAGCAGGTTCTCCTCGGTGGTTCGCGAGCGGTCCTCGCGCTCCAGGTGCTCGGCCGGGAAGCCGCGCTCCACCAGGTAGTCCGCCATCGCGTGGGACTCCGGCAGCTTCTCGTCCGGGCCCTGGCCGCCCGAGGTGATCAGCACCGGCGGGTTGCCGCGCGCGGCCTGCTTCTCGTAGACCTCCCGGCCGCGCTCCAGCCGGCTGGCGAGCAGTGGCGGCACCCGCTCCCCGCCGATCAGCCCGGAGCCCAGCACCACCACGAAGTCGACGTCGCCGCGCGGCCGGTGGCGCTGGTAGAGGAAGGCGTAGCCGACGAAGCAGACGAAGAGGAAGGAGAGGTAGCCGACCACCAGCAGCGCCGTCGCGGCGAGGATGCCGAGGCGCTCGGAGTCAGTGATCACCGCCGCGGCGAACAGGGCGATCAGCCCGAGGATGCCGAGGCCGGCCAGCAGCGACAGCAGGTTCGCCGGGCGCCACCCCTCCTTGCGGATCATCGTCAGCCCGTTGGAGAGCAGGAACCAGACCAGGGCGACGGTGCCGGCGGTCGGCAGCAGGGCGATCACGGCCACGGCCAGCTCGGCGACCAGGGTGGGCGCCCGGCGCAGCTCGGCGATCAGCGCGAGGGCGAGGAAGGAGACCGCGATGCCGAGCAGGACGGCGTTGCTGAACCGGCGGCGGTCGCGAAGGACTCCGATCCCGCAGAGGAGGAAGAAGAAGGCCGCGGGGGCATAGGCGATCATGCCCGTATCGTAGGGTTCCGCCGGACCGGGTCGGCGGGGGCCTCCCGGTCGGTGGGCCGCATGCCGGAAATGTCCGGTTCGGCCTCTCCGTCCGCGACGTCGGGGCTTCCCGCACCGTCCGTTCCGCCCGTCCGCCCGACCCGGCGGACGCCCGGGACGGCCGCCGTCCCGGCGCAGGCGAGCGCGACCAGCGCGGCGGTGACCAGCAGCGGCCCGGTGCTGCCCCAGGCGTCGGCGGCCAGCGGCGCGAGCGTGTACCCGAGCGGAGCGGCGGCCAGCGACAGCAGCCAGTCGTAGGAGGTCACCCGGGCCAGGACCTGGGGCGGGAACTCCTGCTGAACCACCGTCTGCCACACCGGGCTGAGGAAGCCGAGCCCCGTCATCGCCAGGGTGTACGCGGCCACCGTGACCGGGGCCGGCGCCGCCACCGCGAGCGCGGCCAGCGGCAGGGCGTACAGCGCCAGGCCCAGGTTGGCGACCAGCACCGGCCGCCGCGGCCGGTAGCGGCCGGCGAGCAGCGATCCGGCCAGCACCCCGCACGCGGCGGCCTGGGTCATGGCGATCCACACGCCCTCGCCGCCCAGCCGCCGGGTGGCGATCAGCGGGCCGAGGGTGAGCAGGACGGCGGCCGCGCCGTTCCAGACGCCGTGGCCGACCAGGCTCGTCCAGTACCAGTCGCGCGAGCGCACCTCGCTCCACCCGCGCAGCAGGTCGGTGCGCAGCGAGCGGCGCTCGCCGGGGGTGTGCCGGACCTGCAGCCGGGTCAGCAGCGCCGCGCTGACCAGGAAGGAGGCGCCGTCCAGCAGGAACGCCCAGCCGGCGCCGGCCGTCCAGACCAGCACCCCGGCGAGCGCCGGACCGCCGAGCCGGGCGGCGTTGGCGGCCGAGGCGAGCAGCGCGTTGGCCCGCATCCGCTGCGGCCCTTCCACGGTGGCGGCGACCAGCGGCGTCGCCGTCGGTATGGCGAACGCGGAGGCGATCCCGCCGAGCGCCTCGGCGGCCGCGATCGGCGCCAGCCGGGGCTGGTCGGCGAGGAGTTCGAGGCCGACGGCCACCTGGGCGGCGGCCCGGACCAGGTCGGTGACGAGCGCGACCAGCCGGGGGTTGACGCGGTCCCCGACGACACCGCCCAGGGGGAGCAGCAGCAGGCGCGGCACCATCGCGCAGCCCAGCACGAGGGCGAGCGCGCCGGAGGAGCCGGTCGCCCGGGTGACGGCGAGGGCGAGCGCGGCGGGGACGACGGCGTCGCCGAGGGTGGAGACCGTCCGGCCGAGGAAGAGCAGCCGGAAGTCGCGCAGTCGTAGCGGGTGCTGATTCAGGGTCACGGACGGGACTGTATTTCGGTACCGAAATTTCGGCAACGAAATATCAGCGGCCCGAAATCCGCAGCTCACGGACGCCTAGACTCGGGGCATGACACGCGCGACCCACCGGGCGGTGGCCGACCGGCCCCGGGACTGGACCGACGGCCACGTCGAACGCTGGCGGCCGGTGCTGCCGCAGCTCGACCCGGACGTCGAGGGCGCCGTCACCCGGATGAGCAAGCTCACCCGCCACCTCGGCCGGGTCCGCGAGCAGGGCGTGGCCGACTACGGCCTGCAGAAGCACGAGTTCGACACCCTGCACGGGCTGGCCGGCCGCGGCGGCCGGGCCACCCCCTCCGAACTGCGCGCCGACCTCAACCTGGCGCCGGCCTCGGTGACCGGCCGTCTGGAGGCGCTGGAACGGCGCGGATTCCTCGTCCGCACCCCCTCCAGCGACGACCGCCGCCGGGTCGACGTCGAACTCACCGAGGCGGGCCGGCTCGCCTGGCGGAAGGCGCTGGACGTCGTCGGCCGCGAGGAGCAGCGCCTGCTCGGCGTCCTCACCCCGGCCGAGCGGCGCCAGCTCTCCGACCTGCTGCGCCGCGTCCTGCTGGCCGCCGAGCAGCCGGCACCGGAGGCCGGGGCCGGTGACGGGGCCGGTGCTGGGGCTGGGGCTGGGACCGGGGCCGACCGCCAGGAGGCCGGGGGCCGGCACGCCTGAGGCGCCGGCCCGTCAGTTCCAGGGCCCGACGGTCAGGCGGATCCGGGCGTCCGGGCCGAGGATCGGCCGGGTGGTGGCCGGCAGCGGGACGTGGGCGAGCCAGGCGCCGGCCCGAGGGTCCTCGTCGGGCAGCGGGTCGCCGGTCGGGGTGAGGTCCCGGATCGCCCCGGGCACCTCCGAGTTCCAGTGCGCCCAGGCGGCCGGCCGCGGGCCGCCGGTGTCCACGTCGACGATCAGCGTGTCCGAGAAGTCTGCGGTCTGCTCCAGGTGGTCGCCGAAGCCGAAGAGCCCGTGGGTCTCGCGCAGCGAGAGCAGGTTCAGGTCGAGGACGAACCGCAGCGGTCCCGCCTCCTCCGGACGGAGCCGGCTGGCGAGGAAGGCGGTCGCCAGCGGCACGGCGCCGTCCCCGGCGGTGGCGGCCCGCGCCCGCACGCTCGCCTCGGTCGGGTCGGAGAGCTGGACCGGGCACCAGTGCGGGGCGGATCGTTCGTGCATCAGCACCGGCAGTCCGCGCACCGTGAGCCGGACCTCCGCCTGCCAGGTGACCTCGTCCTCCTCGGGCAGCCGTACATCGACGAGATCGGTGGCGGCCCGCAGGTCGCCGAACAGGAAGCGGCGCAGGTTCTGGTAGCCCTCCTCGGAGTTGACCAGCCCGTAGGAGCCGCTGTGGCTGCGGTACGCGAACGCCCGGTGGGCGCCGGTGACCTGGGCGTTCTCGATCTGCACCAGGCCGTCGCTGCGAGGGCCGACCGCCTCGGCCGAGACGCCGTGTCCGACGTCGTAGTCCCGGGAGTTGGTGCCGACCATGCAGAAGATCCGGTCGAGCGGGAAGCGGCCGGCGGCGTCCGCGGGCCCGCCGCTGCCGTCGTCGTCGGGGACGTCCACCGCCCGCCAGCCGTCCGGCGGCCCGTCCGGGTCGGGGTCCGGGGTGAGGTACTGGTACATCCGCTCGGGGCCGAAGATGTCGGAGCCGTTGATGTTGAACAGGTCGCGCAGCGCCTCCGGGACCCCGAAGCCGACCGCGAAGGTGATGCCGCCGTGCGGCGTTCCGTAGGTGAACAGCTTCGCCACGTAGTCGGTGGCGCGTTGGCCGCGCTCGACCGGGATGATCTTCTGCAGCAGGCAGCGGCAGATCAGCCCGCCCATCGAGTGGGCGACCAGGTTCACCCGGCGCGCGCCGGTGCGCTCCCGCACGTGGTCGATCAGCTTCAGCAGGTCCCGGGCGGCGGTCTCCAGGTCGAACGACCGGGCCTGGCCGCCCCAGCTGCCGGAGCAGACGTCGTAGAAGCGGTGGATCCAGATGCTCTCCGGGGGAGGGGCCTCCTCCTTCTCCGCCCGCGGGCCGCCCTCGACCACGATGTGGTAGCCCTCGTCGAGGTGCAGGCGCAGTAATGGGCTTTCGAACTGGTAGAGAACGGGGTTGTCCTGGCGGCCGACGCGGATGTGCGTCGAGCCCTGGTTGAATCCGTAGAACGGATCCGTCACGGCCTTCTCGATCCCGGGGGTGCCTCCGGCGTATCCCCGGACGTAGATGATCGGGAGCCCGGCGGACGGCGTGCTCATGGCCGGCCTGCCCTCTCCGCGGCCGGCACCGGCCGGCACCGGCCGACCCGTTGGGATGGGAACCTCTCCCCCCAGTGTCGGCGGCCGGCGCCGGCCTGTCACCCCTGGCTGCGGACCGTTGAGGGCCCGTCACTGCCCGTGCGGGCCGACCGGTCGGCGAAGCGCTCGATCGCCGCGAGGACGGCCTCGCCGGTGGCGGGGGAGCCGGTGTGCCCGGCGTCCTGGATCACCGTCAGCTCGGCGTCCGGCCAGGCCTTGGCGAGCGCCCAGGCGGTGTCCAGGGGGCTGTCGAGGTCGAGCGCGCCGTGGATCAGCACGCCGGGGATGCCGGCCAGCCGGTGCGCGTCGCGCAGCAGCTGTCCGGGCTCCAGGAAGGCCCGCCGGGAGAAGTAGTGCGCGGTGATCCGGACGAAGGCCGTCAGCGCCTCGGGGGGCCGGGCCGTGTAGGCGTTCGGGGAGCCCGTCGTCTCGTGGGCGATCACCGCGTCCTCCCAGGTCGCCCAGGCGGTGGTGGCCGCGCGGCGGACGGACTCGTCCGGGTCGTTCAGCAGCCGGTCGTACGCGGCGAGCAGGTCGCCGTCGCGGTCCTCGGGCGGCAGCGCGTCGCGGAAGGCCTCCCAGGGGCCGGGCAGCAGCCGTCCGACACCCCGGTAGAGCCAGTCGATCTCCTCCGGCCTGGTCGTGGTGACGGCGCTGAGCACGATCTCCGACACCCGCCCGGGGTGTGCCTGGGCGTAGGCGAGGATCAGCGTGGAGCCCCAGGAGCCGCCGAACATCAGCCACCGCTCGATGCCCAGGTGCTCGCGCAGCCGCTCCAGGTCGGCGACGAGGTGCGCGGTGGTGTTGTGCTCCAGGCTGGTCGCCGGGTCGGCGGCGTGCGGCTCGCTGCGGCCGCAGTTGCGCTGGGAGAACAGCACGAGCCGGTAGCGGGCGGGGTCGAAGTACTTCCGATTGCGGGCGTTGAGCCCGGATCCCGGTCCGCCGTGCACCACGACGGCCGGCTTGCCGTCCGGGTTGCCGGACACCTCCCAGTGGATCCGCTGCCCGTCGCCGACGTCCAGCAGGCCCTCCGCGTACGGCTCGCCGAAGGGGTGGAACACGGTCATGCGGGTGCCTCCTCGGGGGGACCTGTCGTGCCGGGCGCCCCGCGACCCTAGCCGTCCCGGCGGCGACGGTCGAACGGGTTTCGGTCGCCGCCCGGGACGGTCAGCGCTGCTCGGACGGGAGAAGCGCCGCCAGCCCGTCGAGGATGCGTTCGAGACCGAAGGCGAACCGGGCGTCGAGATCGGGTCCGGTGAGGTCGTCGGCCATCGCGACCAGGCGGGGGAACTCGGCGGCCGGCAGCGCCCGGAACCGCTCGGCGGCGGCGTCCGCGAGCTCGCGCCGGCCGGTGCCGGTGGTCTCGGCCGCCGCCATCGGGGACTGCTCCTGGAGCACGAAGCCCTGCACGTACGCGCCGAGCAGGTAGGACACCATGGCGGCGTCGGCGGCCGAGAACCCGGCCACGCGCAGCCGGTCGAGCTGGTCCTCCATCAGGTGCAGCAGGTTGGGGCCGGGCGCGAGGCGGCCCGCCACCACCTTGGCCGCGTCCCGCCGGCCGAGCAGGTGGGCGCGGTAGCGCTCGCAGTAGCCGCGCAGCTGGACGCGCCAGTCGCCGGTGCGCGGCGGGGCCTCGACGTCGGCCATCAACGCGTCGTTGAGGAGGTCCAGCAGCTCTTCCTTGTTGCGGACGTGCCAGTACAGCGAGGCGGCCTTGACCCCCACCTCGGCGGCGACCTTGCGCATCGACAGGCCGGCCAGGCCGTCGCGCTCCAGCACCCGCAGCGCGGCCCGGGCGAGCGCCTCGCGGGTGAGTCCGGGCTGGGCGTCGTCGTCCTCGTCGGCCGGCATGGGTCCCTCGCTGTTCCTCGGGCGGGCTGCGATCGCACTTGCAATCTAACACCGTTAGGTGCACGCTGTCCTCCGTCGAAACCGGTCCCTAACACCGTTAGGGACTCACTGTCGAACAGGCCGGCGAAAAGGCCGTGGAACCGGGAGGACCATCCGATGGGGGAGACCGAGGGGCCCGCGGGCGCCCGGCGCCGCCGGCTCGCGCTCGCGACGCTCTGCATCACCATGTTCATGTCCATGCTGGACAACGTCATCGTCAACAACGCCCTGCCCCGCATCGGCCGGGACCTCGACGCCGGCATCACCGGCCTCCAGTGGGTGGCCGAGGGCTACAGCCTGGTCTTCGCCGCCCTGCTGCTCACCGGTGGCGCGCTCGGCGACCGCTACGGCCGCACCGCCGTCTTCCGGCTCGGCCTCGCCCTGTTCACGGTCGGCTCGGCCGCCGCCGCGCTCGCCGGGACCGTCGGCGCGCTGGTCGCCGCGCGGATGCTCCAGGGCGTCGGCGCCGCCCTGCTGACCCCCGGCAGCCTCGCGATCCTGCGGCACGTGTTCACCGACGAGCGCGAGCGCACTCGGGCGATCGGGACGTGGTCCGGGGTCTCCGCGCTCGGCCTCTCGGTCGGCCCGGTGGTCGGCGGGCCCATGGTCGAGGCCTTCGGCTGGGCGAGCGTGTTCTGGATCAACGTGCCGATCGGCGCAGCCGCGCTCGTCCTCTCCGGCCGGGTGCTGCCCGCGGTCCCGGGCCGGGCCCGCCGCGTCGACCTCGGCGGCCTGGTGCTCTCCGCGGCCGGCCTCGGCGCCGCCGTCCACACCCTCGTCGAGGGCCCCGAACGCGGCTGGATGGACCCCCGGGTGCTCACCACGGCGGTGCTCGCGGTGCTGCTGCTGACCGGCTTCCTCCTGCTCGAACGGCGGATCGCCGAGCCGATGCTGGACCTGCGGCTGTTCCGCGACGGCGTGCTCGGCGGCGCGCTGCTCGGCGGGTTCACGGTGAGCTTCGGGATGTTCGGCGCGCTGTTCTTCCTGCCGCTGCTGATGCAGGGCGTACTGGACTGGTCCCCGACGGCCGCCGGCCTCGCCGGCCTGCCGATGACGGCGATGATCGTCGTCGCCGGCCCCCTCTCGGCCCGGCTGACCGGCCGTCACGGCCCCCGGCTTCCCCTGGTGCTGGGCACCGCGCTGTGCGCGCTCGGCCTCGCCGGCCTCTCCCTGTACGGCGAGCAGGCCCGCTACGCCGAGTACCTGTGGACGCTGTTCGTGCTCGGGCTGGGCATGGGGATGACGTTCACCCCGGTCTCCATCGCCGTCCTCCAGCGGGTCGCCCCCGAGCGGATGGGCACCGCCTCCGCCACCGTCAACACCCTGCGCGAACTCGGCGGCGTCCTCGGCATCGCCGTCCTCGGAGCCGTGCTGACCCACCGCCTGACGACCGGGCTGACCGCCTCGCTGACCGGCCTCGGCCTCCCGCCGGACGCCCTCGGCCGCACCACCGACACCCTGGCCACCGTCACCACCGCCCCGGGCGACCCGGTCCCCGCCCCGGTCCGGCAGGCCGTCGAGCACGCCTTCACCGAGGGCATCCAGCTCGCCCTGCGCTGCGGCTCGGCGGCCCTGGCGGCGGCCGCCGTCCTGGTCGCCCTGCTGCTCCGCGGCTCCGGCCGGCCGCCGGCGCCGCCCGCCGCCCGCTCCCGCGCGCAGACCCCGGCGGGCGGGCGGACGAGCCGGGCGCGGACGAGCTGAGCACGGACGGCGCGCGGGGGAGGGAGACAGCCGGTCGGCGGAAGACGGCGGTCGCGTGGACGTCCAGCGCTGCCCGCAGCGGGGTTCCAGCCCTGGATCGTGCGGCCGGAGTCGGTCATGGCGCCGGCCGTCACGGTGCCCTGGTGCTCCGGCTTCAGCCGGGTCCAGGTGTCCTGGCGCGGTTGGTCGAGGACGGGTCGCAGGTCGGCGAGTTCGGAGCCGGCCACCACCGATGGCTCCTCCGCCTCGGACCCGATGCCGCCGCCGTGGGTCCTTCGACCACCGGGCCGTCGGACGCGGCCGGCGCGGCAGCAGCGGGATCCGGGAGTGCGTGCGGCGGCCGAAGGGGTGCGTTCACCGGACGGCTCCCCTCGGTCGCCTCGGCCGCCGTCGTTCAGCGGATTCCCTCCACCGCGCTCTGGGCGGTGCGGGCCAGGGTCCTGCGGGCCTCCCAGGGGTGGGCCGGGTCGGTGGGCGGGGCCGGGAGCGCCGGGCGGAAGGCCAGCTCGGCGACCAGGCCCCGGACGGCGACGACCCGGGCCAGGGAGGTGAGCAGGCCGTCCTCGCCGACGAAGGCGGGGGCGCTGGTGGGGCGGCCGTCGGCCAGCCGGTAGCGGATGGCCACCGGCTGGACCGGGGCGCCGGACTGGACGGCGGCCTCGAAGAAGGCCGGGCGGAAGCGGCCGCTCTCCCGGCCGCACCAGGTGGAACCCTCCGGGAAGACGATCACGGGCCGGCCGGCCCGCAGCCCCTCGGCCACCTCGGCGACGGTCGCCGGCAGGGTGCGCAGCCGGTCGCGGTCGAGGAAGACGGTGCCGCCCCAGGCGATCAGCGGGCCGAGCACGGGCCAGTGGCGCACCTCGGTCTTGGCCAGCGAGCGGCCGGGGCGGGCGGCGGCGATCAGCGGGATGTCCAGCCAGGAGACGTGGTTGGCCACCAGCAGCGCCCCGTCCCCGGCGCCGGCCCCGGGGGCGGGCTCGATCCGCACCGCGACCCCCAGCGAGCCGAGCAGGCCGCGCGCCCAGAACCGGGCGAGCCGCTCGCGCGTCCCGCGCGGCAGTGCCCGCGCCGGCAGGCAGAGCGCGACCCCTGCCGCGAGCACCACCAGGCAGGCGGCCAGCCGCAGCACCCGCCGGGGGAGGGCGACGGTGGGCGCGGGGTCGGTCAGGCAGGCCTCCGGGGTGCAGGAGGCCGTCGGCAGCCAGACGCTCATGAGGCCTGTTCCGTGGCCGGCGCCGCCGCCGTGCCGACGCCGCCCACGCCGGAGAGGAAGTGCCGCAGGTAGCGCGGGTCGGTCCGCTCCAGGGAGAGCAGCACGTACAGGTCGACGCAGTTGAAGTCCGGGTCGTACGCGGGCTCACCGCAGACCCAGGCGCCGAGCCGCAGGTAGCCGCGGAGCAGGGCCGGCAGCGGTGCCTTCCGGGCCCGCGCCACGCCGGTGGCGTCCCAGGGGCGGTGCGGGGTGACCCGGTACTGCTCGGGGGCCAGGTGCTTGGCGGTGACGGTGTCCCGGACCCGGGCGGCGGTGGCGCCGCCGTCGTCCAGGGAGATCGAGCAGCAGCCGCCCACCCAGGTGTTGCCGGTGTCGGCGAGGTAGCGGGCGATGCCGCCCCACATGAGGTTGATCACGGCCCCGTTGCCGCGGTGCTCGGCGGCGATGCAGGAGCGGCCGAGCTCGACCAGGCCGTCGCGCAGCGGGGCGAGTCCGGTGAGGTCGAACTCGCCGTCGGAGTAGAGCCGGCCGGCCCGGCGGGCGGCCTCGGGGCGCAGCAGGCGGTAGGTGCCGACGACCGCGCCGTCCTCGCCCTCGCGGACGAGCAGGTGGTCGCAGAACTCGTCGAACGGGTCGACGTCCAGGCCGGGCACGGTGCTGTGCAGGGAGGCGCCGAGCTCGTCGGCGAAGACCTGGTGGCGCAGCCGCTGGGCGGCACGGACGTCGTCCTCGTCGCGGGCCAGGGAGACGGTGTAGACGGCCGAGGCGGAGCCGGCCGCGCCCTCCTGGCGCGGGGCGGGCACCGCGGCGGCCGGGGCGGGGGTGACTGCGGACGGAGCGTACGAAGGGACAGTGGTCATGGCGGACCCTCCAGGGCAGCACGGACGACGGCGGCCACGGGGTTTCCGTGGCACCGGCCCGGCCAGGCCCGTACGGTTGACGGGACTGCGAACCGGCACCCGTATGTCTCTCCAAGTCGGCTGGCGTCCACGTTGCGGTTCGGCGGAGCGCAGATGTGCACCTGCTGAATGCGGCCACCCGACGCGTGCGCGTCATCTGCCGGGCACCAGGACGCCGCCCCGTCCTCCGCCGGATGGGGTGGATTCCGGGGGCGGTACTCTGCTGGAGCCTCGCCGGCGGCATGACCGGGACCCCGGTGCGCCGCGCCCCGCCGGGGTACGGCGGGGCGGGGCGCGGCGGGGCCGAGGGGAGGTCAGTAGGCCTGCCAGCCCCGCGGGTCGAGGCCGCCCGGGATGACCTCGGCCGGGCCGTAGGGCTCGCGGGTGAACACGAAGGAGCCGATGTCCAGGTGGCTCACCGAGCCGTCGGCGGCCCGCACCACGCGCAGCGTCTCGCCCGCGTAGTAGTCGTCGAGGCCGGTCCAGGTGCCGTCGTCCTCGGGGCGGAACCGGGAGCCGCGGCCGCCGTCGGCGAGCAGCGCGAGCTCCAGCGTCCGCCCGGCCGCCAGCCGCAGGGCGTGCGGGGCGGCGCCCCAGTACCAGGGGCCGGTGAGGGCGAGGAGCTCCTCGTCGACCTCGGGCAGCGGGCGCCACGGCTCGGGGAACCGGGGCTCGTGCTGCGCGGTGATGGCGATCAGGTCGGTGGCGACCTGTCCGGTGCGGGAACCGTGGGTGGCGTTGGCGAAGGCGAGCGCGGCCAGGCCGTCGGCCTCGCTGATCCACAGGCCGGCGGTGAAGCCGGGCATCGAGCCGCCGTGCCCGAACAGGGTGCGGCCGTCGCGGCGGATCAGCTGGAGGCCGAGGCCGTAGGTCTCGGTCCAGTCGTCGGTGTCCGGGGCGACGGCGGGGCGGCGCATCTCGGCCAGGGTGTCGGCGGAGAGCACCTTCTCGTTGCCGCCGGCCAGGAAGGCGGCCCAGCGGGCGAGGTCGGCCGCGGTGGACCAGAGCTGGCCGGCCGGGGCCATCAGGCCGTTGTCGGTGAGCGGCTCGGGCAGCATCACGTCGGCCCAGGGGTGGACGGCGAAGCCGCCGGCGTGCGGCTGCTCGGGGAGCAGGGTGGTGCGGTCCATGCCGAGGGGTTCCAGGACCTCGCGGCGCAGCACCTCGCCCCAGGGCTCGCCGCGCAGCCGCTCGACCAGCGCGCCGACCAGCGCGAAGGTGGGGTTGGAGTAGTGGTGCAGCCGCCCGACGGGGTGGCGGCGCGGCCGCTCCTCCTCCAGGAGGTCGGCGAGGGCCGGGCGCAGCGCGCCGTCGGTCCGCTCCCACCACGGGCTCGGGGTCTCGGAGGCGAGGCCGGCCGAGTGCGAGAGCAACTGGGCGACGGTGGCGCCGTCGGCGGGGGTGCCGGGCAGGTGGCGCTCGACCGGGTCGGCGAGGTCGAGCAGGCCCTCGTCGCGCAGCCGCATGACGAGGACGGCGGCGAAGGTCTTGGTGATCGAGCCGATCCGGTACTGCACGTCGGTGGTGGGCGCGTGGCCGTCGACCATGCTGCGGGCGCCGCTCCAGACCAGCCGTCCGTCCCGGACCACGGCGGCGACCATCGAGGGGGTGCGGCCCTCGGACTGGGCGACGGCCAGACGGTGCAGCAGCGCGCGGCGGGTGGTGGGGAGCAGTTCGTCGGACAGGTCGGTCATCTGATCCTCTGACGTCTTTCGGTCGACTTCGCACGGGTTGGTGCCGCAATGCCATGGCACCGCGGCCAACCTAGTTCGGGCCCGGCGGGTCGTTCCACCCATTTTCGCCCGATCGGTTCGCCTCCGCCCGACACGCCCTCACCGTCCGTCCGGCGGACATCGCTTGACATGAGCAATTGGTCCAGTCCATTTTGGGGCCCTCCCCGCACCTCCACCCCCCACATCCCCCACTGGAGGTCATCGGTGCACAAGCGCACCCGACTGCCCGCCGCCGGCGCCGCCGCGCTGCTCGCCGCAGCCGCGGCGTTCACCGCGCCCACCGTCGCCCACGCGGCCGACCAGCTCACCAACGGCGGTTTCGAGACCGGCACGCTGTCCGGCTGGACCTGCTCGGGCGGCCTCGGCTCGGTCGTCACCACCCCCGTGCACGGCGGCGGCAAGGCGCTCGCCGGCGCCGCCACCGCGAGCGACACCGCCAAGTGCGTGCAGACCGTCGCGGTCAAGCCCAACACCACCTACTCGCTCTCCGGCTGGGTGCGCGGCAACTACGTGTACCTCGGCGTCACCGGCGGCGGCTCCGCCTGGACCTCCGCCGCCGACTACAGCAAGCTGAGCGTCTCGTTCACCACCGGCGCCACCCAGACCAGCGCCGAGGTCTACGTCAACGGCTGGTACGGCCAGGGCACCTACTACGCCGACGACATCGTCTTCGACGGCCCCGGCGGCGGCACCCCGCCGGCCGACACCCAGGCCCCGACCGTGCCCGGCAACCTGCACGCCACCGGCAAGTCCGCCGGCAGCGTGACCCTGGCCTGGGACGCGGCCACCGACAACGTCGGCGTCACCGGCTACGACGTGTACCAGGGCGGCGCCAAGGTCGCGAGCGCCACCGGCACCACCGCCACCGTCCCCGGCCTGAGCGCGTCCACCGCCTACACCTTCACGGTCAAGGCCCGCGACGCGGCCGGGAACGCCTCCGCCGCCTCCGCCGCCGTGACCGTCACCACCGACGCCAACGGCCCGACCCCGGGCGGCTTCAAGCAAGCCGCGCCCTACCTCTACAACGGCTGGGGCAACCCGCCGGCCGCCACCACCGTCATGAACGCCACCGGCATCAAGTGGTTCACCCTGGCGTTCGTCCTGGCCCAGAACGGCTGCAACCCCACCTGGGACAGCCAGCGGCCGCTGCTGAACGGCGTCGACCAGGCCACCGTCAACGCGGTGCGCGCGGCCGGCGGCGACGTCGTCCCGTCGATCGGCGGCTGGAGCGGCAACAAGCTCGGCCCCAACTGCGCCACCACCGCGGACCTCGCCGCCGCCTACCAGAAGGTGATCGACGCGTACGGCCTCAAGGCGATCGACGTCGACATCGAGAACACCGACGAGTTCGAGAACACCGCCGTCCAGGACCGGATCCTCGGCGCGCTCAAGATCGTCAAGCAGAACAACCCCGGTCTGCGCACCATCGTGACCTTCGGCACCGCCATCAGCGGCCCGACCTACTACGGCAACCGGCTGATCGAGCAGGCCAAGGCGATCGGCGCGGACATCGACGTCTTCACCATCATGCCGTTCGACTTCGGCAACGCGTCCACCGACATGTACGCCGCCACGGTCAGCGCCGCCGAGGGCCTGAAGACCAAGCTGAAGTCCGTCTTCGGCTGGGACGACGCCACCGCCTACGCGCACATCGGCATCTCCGGCATGAACGGTCTGAGCGACACCGGCGAGATCACCACCGTCCAGAACTGGACGGCGATCCGCGACTGGGCCAACAGCCACCACCTGGCCCGGATGGCCTTCTGGTCGGTCAACCGCGACCGCGGCTGCCCGGGCGGCGGCCAGCAGGAGACCTGCTCCGGCATCGCCCAGAACGACTGGCAGTTCACCTCCATCACGGCCGGCTTCACCGGCTGACGCGCCCTCGAGGTACCGCGGCCCGGCCCCCCGGCGGAGGGGCCGGGCCGCGCCGTCGCCGCCGCACGGCCGGGTGACCCCGGCGGCGTGGCGCCACACCGGGCTCCCGCCCCGCTCCTAGGGTCTGTGCGATCCCACCCCACGGAGCGTCATGCCCTCCCACCGCGAGCCGACCCTTCCCGAGCCTCGCCGGCCCGAGCCGCCCACCGGCGTCAAGGCCCGCCGGGTGCTCCGCAACCCCAAGGTCTGGGCCGTCCCGGCCCTGCTGGTCGGCCTGCTCAGCCTGCTGATGTCGCTGCTCTACCTCGGCGGCATCCTCGACCCCCGCGGCGACCTGCACCACCTGCCGATCGCCCTGGTGAACTCCGACCGGGGCGCCGACGTCGCCGGACAGCCGCAGAACCTCGGCGAGCAGCTCGTCACCGGCATCGCCACCGCCCCCGGCCAGGGGGACACCGTCTCCTGGCGGCGGCTCGACGAGGCGCAGGCGAAGCAGCAGCTGGCCTCCGGCAAGCTCTACGGGGCGCTCCAGGTGCCGCCCGGGTTCACCGCCACGGTCGCCGCCCTCGGCGGCGCGAGTGCCAAGCCCGCACGCCCCACCGTGCTCCAGTACACCAACCCGGGCGTCGGCAGCCTCGGCTCCTCGCTCGCCGCCCAGATCGGCCAGCAGGCCGTCCACCAGGCCTCACTGGCCCTCGGCGCCCGGCTCTCCGCCCTCCCGCAGGCCCAGGGCCTGGACGACGCGGCCCGGCTGCTGATCGCCGACCCGGTCGCCCTCAGCACCTCCGTCGGCCACCCGATCGGCCACCGCAGCGGCCTCGGGCTCTCCGCCTTCTACTACACCCTGCTGCTGGTGCTGGCCGGCTTCTTCGGCGCCAACATCATCGGCAACGGCGTCGACGTCGCCCTCGGCTACGCCGACAACGAGGTCGGCCCCTGGCGGGCCCGCCATCCGGTGGTGCCGATCAGCCGCACCAGCACCCTCGCCGTCAAGTGCGTGATGTCGGTCGGCCTGGCGCTGCTCACCTCGTCGCTCATCATGCTGGCCGGAGTGGTGATCCTCGACATGGACGCCGCGCACCTGCCGCTGCTGTGGATCTTCTCGGTCTGCGCCAGCAGCGCGGTCGGCCTCGGCGTCCAGGCGATCAACGCGGCCTTCGGCAGCCTCGGCCTGCTGGTCAGCATGTTCGTGTTCATCGTGCTCGGCCTGCCGTCCTCCGGCGCCACCGTGCCGCTGGACGCCCTGCCGTCGTTCTACAGGTTCCTCGCGCTGTTCGAACCGATGCGCCAGCTCACCGACGGCGTGCGCGCCATCCTCTTCTTCGACGCCCAGGCCGACGCCGGCCTCGCCCGGGCCTGGCTCTGGATCGGCATCGGCACCGTCGCGGCCCTGCTCTTCGGCTTCCTGACGGCCCGCTACTACGACCGCAAGGGCCTGCACCGCGCCGTCCCCGAGCTCGCCTGAGCCCGGGGACGGCGCACCGCGGGGGACCTCAGCCCGCCGGCAGCGGCGGCAGCTCCGGCCGCCACAGCCAGGCCTCGAACAGCTCGTCCAGCGGCCCCCGCGCGTACCGGGCGGCATGGGCGCGGAAGTCGGCCGTCGTCACCACCCCGTGCCGGTGGAACGCCGCCCAGTCCCGGAGCATCCGGAAGAAGGCGGTGTCCCCGAGCGCCAGCCGCAGCGCGTGCACCACCAGACCGCCCCGCTGGTACAGCCGGTCGTCGAACATCAGCTTGCGGCCCGGGTCGGCCAGCCGCAGGTCCTGCGGCAGCCCGGCCAGCAGCCGGTGCGCGTACGCGGCCCGGGCGCCCGCCGCCGGCCCGCCGGAGCGCTCCGACCAGAGCCACTCCGCGTACTTCGCCAGCCCCTCGTTCAGCCAGATGTGGCTCCAGTCGCCGATCGACACGCTGTTGCCGAACCACTGGTGCGCCAGCTCGTGCGCGACCAGCCGCTCCCGCTCCCAGCCTCCGCCCAGGTGGTTGGTGCCGAAGGTGGCCACCCCCTGCGCCTCCACCGGGACGTCCAGCTCCTCGTCGGCGACCACCACCGTGTACTCGCCGAACGGGTACGGGCCGAACACCTCCCCGAAGTAGGCCATCATCTTCGGCTGCCGCCCGAAGTCCCCGGCGAACGCCCCCGCCAGCCGCTCCGGCACGTACCCGGTCTGCGGCACCTGCGGGTGCTCGGCCAGCACCACCGGCCGGTACTGGCCGATCGAGACCGTCACCAGGTACGTCGAGGTCGGCGCGGACTGCTCGTACACCCAGGTGGTGCTGGACGAGCCGGTGGTCCGGGTCAGCAGCCGCCCGCCCACCACCACCGTGTACGGGGACGGCGTGGTGACCGCTATCTGGTACGTCGCCTTGTCCGCCGGCCGGTCGTTGCACGGGAACCAGGACGGCGCCCCGACCGGCTGGCTGGCCACCAGCGCGCCGTCGGTCAGCTCCTCCCAGCCCAGGCCGCCCCACGGGCTGCGCACCGGCCGGGGATTGCCGGTGTAGTGCACGTCGACGGTGAACGCCGCGCCGGCCGCCAGCGCCTTCGGCGGGCGGATCCGCAGCTTGCCCGCCCGGTGGGTGTAGCGGGCCGCCTTGCCGTCCACCAGCACCCGGCCGATCCGGAACTCGGCGAGGTCCAGCGCGAACTCGGTCAGCGCGGTCACGGCGACGGCGCTCAGCCGGGCCGCGCCGCCCAGCCGGTTCGGGCCGGGCCGGTAGTCCAGCGCCAGCTCGTAGCGGTGCACCCGGTAGCGCGGATCACCGCTGTTCGGGAAGTAGGGGTCCGGCGGGGCGACGGGCTGCGGGGGCTGCGGGGACTGCGCCGGGCGGGGGTTCACCGGGTCGTACGCTCCTGGAAACACGGGACTGGACGGGGGACGGCCGGAGGGCCGGACGGGGCGCACCCCGGCCGGCCCCCCTGGGGGACGGCGGTCAGGAGGTGGGCTGCCACACCTCGATCGGGTTGCCGAGCCACCGGCTGTCGGCGGGCACGGACTCGGCGCGCATCACCAGCGAGGCCGGGCCCAGCGTGCTGCGCGCGCCCACCGTGCTGCCGGGCAGCACGATGCCGCCGGGCCCCAGGGTGGCGCCCTCGCGGAGGACGACAGTATCCATCCGCATGATCCGGTCGTGGAAGAGGTGGGTCTGCACCACGCAGCCGCGGTTGATCGACACCCCGTCCCCGAGCGTGACCAGGTCCGCCTCCGGCAGCCAGTAGCTCTCGCACCACACGCCGCGCCCGACCTTGGCACCGAGCGCCCGCAGCCACACGTTCAGCACCGGCGTGCCCGGCACCGCGCCGACCAGCCACGGCACCGCCAGCACCTCCACGAAGGTGTCCGCCAGCTCGTTGCGCCACACGAAGCCGCTCCACAGCGGGTGCTCCACCGCCCGGAACCGGCCGACCAGCAGCCACTTCGCCGCCACCGCCACCGCGCACGCCGCCGTGCCGGCCGCCAGCAGCACCGGGCCGGACACCAGCGCCGCCGCCACCGGGGACCACGCGACGGAGAGCCAGGACAGCGCCGCCAGGGTCAGCGCGCCCAGCGCCCCCGAGGCCAGCACCGGCAGCAGCCGGGCCACCTCGACCAGCCCGCGCGCCCACAGCAGCCGCGCCGGCGGCTCGTAGGTCAGGCTCTGGTCCGCCTGGTCGGCCGAGCGCGGCAGCCGCACCGGCGGCATGCCCAGGTACGAGCCGCCCTTCTTCGCCTTCTCCGGCGTCGCCGACAGCACGCCCACCAGGCCGCGCTTGGGCACCGACCGGCCCGGCGCGGTCATCCCCGAGTTGCCCAGGAACGCCCGGTCGCCGACCTTCGCCTCCCCGAGGCGCACCCAGCCGCCGCCCAGCTCGTACGGCGCCATCAGGGTGTCGTCGGCCAGGAACGCCCCGTCGCCGACCGTGGTCAGGCTCGGCAGCGCCAGCACCGTGGACACCTCCGCGTGCCGCCCGACCCGCATGCCCAGCGCCCGCAGCCACAGCGGGGTCACCAGACCCGCGTACAGCGGGAAGAGCACCTCCCGCGCCTGGTCCATCAGCTGCATCACCGTCCAGGCCTGCCAGCCGACCCGGCCGTGCAGCGGGTGCACCCCGGGCACCAGGCCGACGGACAGCAGCCGCACCGCCGCCACCAGCTGCGCCGCGTACACCACCCCGTACGCCAGGACGGCCGGCAGCAGGCCGAGCAGGGCGCCGCCGAGGGCGCCGCCCAGACCGTCCGCCGGGTCGACGAACGGGGCCAGCACCGCCAGGCCGGCCACCGCGGGCAGCAGCGGCAGCAGGCTCAGCGCCGCACCGCTGATCCCGTACAGCGCGGACCAGCGGGCCCGGCGCACCGGGCGCTCCTTGGGCCAGCTCCGCTCGGCGCGGCCCAGCTTGACGGCGGGCGCGCCGCCCCAGCGCTGGCCGGTCGGGACGTGCCCGGTGACGCTGGAGCCGGCCACCACCTGGGCCCGCTTGCCGACCCGGGCGCCCGGCAGCAGGGTCGAGCGGGTGCCGACCACGGCGCCGGAGCCGACCTTGAGCTGGCCGACCTCCAGCCGGTCGCCGTCCAGCCAGTAGCCGCTGAGGTCCACCTCGGCCTCCACCGCGCAGCCCCGGCCCAGCTTGAGCATGCCGGTCACCGGCGGCAGCGCGTGCAGGTCCACCTCCTCGCCGACCTTGGCGCCGAGCGCCCGCGCGTAGCGCACCAGCCAGGAGCCGGACAGCGAGGTCGCGCCGCTCACCTCGGCCAGCCGCTCGGCGGCCCACAGCCGCAGGTGGACGCCGCCGCCGCGCGGGTAGCTGCCCGGGCGCAGGCCGCGCAGCAGCAGCCGGGCGCCGCCGGCCGCGAGGGCGAGCCGGCCCGCCGGGGTGAACAGCACCGCCGCGCCGGCCCCGACCGCCCACCAGGAGGCGGTCGGGGCCCAGGCGTAGCCGTCCAGGTGGGAGAGCAGGTTGCCGAGCGCCAGCAGCGCCACCGTCCAGCGCAGGCCGACCACGGTGAACAGCGGGATCAGCAGGAGCAGCTGCAGCAGCTTGGCGCGGGCCGGCACCGGCTCGACGGTGCGGGCCTCGCCGGTGCCGGCGGCCGTGCGCTCCAGGTGGCGGGCGAGCTTGCGCAGCGTCGGCTGCTGGTAGATGTCCAGCACCGCCGCGTTCGGGTAGCGGGTGCGCAGCAGGGTGGTCAGCCGGGCGGCGGCCAGGCTGCCGCCGCCGATCGCGAAGAAGTCCTCCCGGGGGCCGCTCACCGGCACCCCGAGGATCTCGGTCCACTGCTCGGCCAGCCAGGCCTCGGTGCCGTAGAGCTGCTCGGTCGGCCCGGCGGTCTCCAGATCGGGCAGCGGCCAGGGCAGCGCGTTGCGGTCCACCTTGCCGGAGGTCCGGGTCGGCAGGGTGTCGACCGGTGCCAGCAGCGGCACCAGCGCGGCCGGAAGTTCGGCGCGCAGCCGCTGCACCGCCTGCTCGCGGTCCCAGCCCTCGCCGGTCACCAGGTAGCCGACCAGCAGCTGGTTGCCGCCGCGCGCGGTGCGCACGGCCGCGGCGGCGCCGGCCACGCCGGGCAGCGCCTGCAGCGCGGCGTCGACCTCGCCGAGCTCGATCCGCCGGCCGCCGAGCTTGATCTGCTCGTCGGCGCGGCCCAGGAAGAGCAGGCCCTCCGGGTCGGCCTGCACGAGGTCGCCGCTGCGGTAGGCGCGCTCCCAGCCCATCGAGGGCAGCGGCGCGTACTTCTCGGCGTCCTTCTCCGGGTCCAGGTAGCGGGCCAGGCCGACGCCGCCGATCACCAGCTGGCCGGTGCCGCCGGGCGCGACCGGCTCGCCGGCCTCGTCGACCACGACCAGGTCCCAGCCGTCCAGCGGCAGGCCGATCCGCACCGGGCCCTCGCCGGTCAGCAGTGCCCCGCAGGCGACCACGGTGGCCTCGGTGGGGCCGTAGGTGTTCCACACCTCGCGGCCCTCGGTGACCACGCGCTGGACCAGCTCGGGCGGGCAGGCCTCGCCGCCGAAGATCAGCAGCCGGACCTCGTTCAGCGCCTCGGCCGGCCAGAGCGCGGCCAGCGTCGGCACGGTGGAGACCACGGTGATCTCCTGCTCGGCCAGCCAGGGGCCGAGGTCGGCGCCGGAGCGCACCTGGGAGCGGGGGACCGGCACCAGGCAGGCGCCGTGCCGCCAGGCCAGCCACATCTCCTCGCAGGAGGCGTCGAAGGCGACGGACAGGCCGGCCATCACCCGGTCGCCGGGGCCGATCGGCTCCTCCTGGAGGAAGAGCGCGGCCTCGGCGTCGACGAAGGCGGCGGCGTTGCGGTGGGTGACGGCGACGCCCTTGGGGCGGCCGGTGGAGCCGGAGGTGAAGATGATCCAGGCGTCGTCCTCCGGGGCGGGGCGCCGGTCGGCGGGCGCCTGTCCGGCGAGCGGCTGGTCGGTCAGCGGCGGGCGGGCCGGCCCGACCGGGGTGAGCGCGCGCTCGGCGCCGAGCACGGCGGCGACGGCGGCCTCCTCGAAGACCAGCTGGGCGCGCTCGTCCGGGTCCTCGGCGTCCACCGGCACATAGGCGGCGCCGGCGGCGAGCACCGCGAGCACGGAGACGTAGAGGTCGTTGGTGCCGGAGGGCACCCGGACGCCGACCCGGTCGCCGCGGCCGATGCCGGCGGCGGCGAGGCGGCGGCGCAGCTGCTCGACCTCGGCGGCCAGCGCGCGGTAGCTGAGCACGGTGCGGCCGTCGTCGAGGGCGGGCTCGCCGGGGTGCCGGCGGGCGGTCGCGTCGAGGATGTCGATCAGGGTGCGCGGGGCGGCTGCGGGGCGGCCGGGGTAGCGGGCCTGCTTCTCGGCCTGCTCGGCGGCGGGCCGCTCGGCGGCGTCCGGGCCCGGTTCCCGGCTGGGTTCGGCTGTCATGGCTGCCGTGTGCTCCTTGTCCTCGCCCCGTCCCGATCGATGTCCGACCCTTGGGGGCGGTGGGAGCACTCGCCTGTCCGGGTGACCCCACTCCGGGGCCGGAGCGGACAACCCGACCGATGGTAGCCCGCGGCGGTGAACACCGGATCGGCCGACACTCCGCCCAACTGGCCCGACAGTGGCCGAATCTGACGACCTATCAGCTCACAACTGAGGCTCCGTGTGTCGGATGTGACGAACCATCAGTCGTTTTGACGGACCGTCAGGTCGATTTTCCGACCGTGACCCATGCCACATCGAACGCTGCTCCTTCGGGGTGACGGGCCCGCCGTACGGGGGTGCGGCGGGCCCTGCGGGCCTCCCGGGGGATCAGTGGAAGGGGTGGCGGAAGCGGTCGGCGTGCTCCTTGAGGAACGCCTCCAGCGTGCGCGGAGGCCGCCCGGTCAGCCGCTCGGCGGCGTCGTCCGGCGCCTCCGGACGCTCGACCGCGAGCCGCTGGATCTCCACCACATGGGCGGCCAGCCAGTCCGGCATCCCGGCGCGGGCGACCAGGTGGGCGCGCAACTCGGCGGGCGGCAGGTCGACGTAGCTCACCGGCCGGCCGAGCAGCTCGCTCAGCAGCCCGGCGAGCTCGGGGTGGCTGTACGCCCGGCCGCCGGTGAGCGGGAGGCTGCCGCCGGCCGCCTCCGGACGGGTGAGCACGGTGGCGGCGACGTCGCCGATGTCCCGGCAGTCGACGTAGTTGCACCGGGCCGTGCCCATCGCGCCGTGGATCAGCCCGGCCGCCGCGATGCCGGGCGCGAGCAGCGGCAGCTTCTGCATGAACGCGTACGGCCGCAGCACGGTGGTGGTGACGCCGAGGGCGCGCAGCCGCTCCTCGATCAGGTGGTGGCCGCGGGAGACCTCGACCGGGGAGTCCGGCTCGGCGGCCGGTGCGGAGACCTTGACGATGTGCTCCACGCCGGCGCGCACGGCGAGGTCGGCGGTGAGCAGCTCGTACCCGACCTGCCGCGGGCCGTTGGCCATGGTCAGGAAGAGCTGCCGGGTCCCCTTGAGGGCGGTGTCCAGCGAGTCCGGGTCGTCGGCGTCGGCGAAGACCGCCTCGACCAGGGGGTGGGTGTGGGCGTCCAGGCCGGCCAGCAGCCGGCCCGGGTCGCGGCTCAGCGCGCGGACGGGGACACCCTGGGCGGTGAGGCTGCGCAGGGTGGCGCCGCCGGTGGCGCCGGACGCGCCCATGACGGTGATCATGCGGGATCTCTCTTCTTCCGGAGTGGTGGTGCGGGGTCTGGTCGCGGAGTGCCGGGCCGGCCCGATCAGCGGGCCCGGCGGCGCCGGGGGCGGGTGCCGCGCCAGCGCCAGGTGATCGCGGTCGCCGCGATCGCGGCGGAGACCGGCAGGTCGAAGCGGAGCCGGCCCGGCCATGGACTGTCGGCCAGGGCCGGGATCCGGGGCAGCAGCTGCGCGCCGGCCAGGCCGAGGGCCAGCGCGAGGGCGGCGGCGCCGAGGCCGAACAGGGCCGTGACGAGCACGCGCGGTCCGCGTTCCGCCCAGGAGCCCTCCGGTCGGCGGCGGTGCCGGGCGCCGATCAGGGCGGCGACCGTGGCCGAGGCGCCGGCGATGGTGGTGACGGCCGCGAGCGTGAGCTCGGGCTGCCGGCTGACGAGGCCGCCGACCCCGGCCGTGACGGCGGGCGCCGCGTAGGAGACGAGCACCTCGCGCCAGAGGACGAAGCGCGGCGGGGCGGCTGCGGGAGCGGCGGGCGGCCGCTGCTCGGTGGGTGTGGTGACGGGCATGGGATCGGCTCCAAGTGATTAGGAGGCTAATTACAAGTGTTCAGGTGGCTGACCATGGGGGCATGAGGAGCCCCGGCCGCGGCCCGGGCGGGCCGCCGGGGGCGGGGGAGTGGAAGGCCCGGTCAGTCGTCGGTCAGGGCGGACATGCCCTCGACCAGTCGGGCGAGCAGGTCGAGGAAGAGCGTGCGCTCCTCGACCGAGAGGCCGCCGACCATCGCCTGCATCCGCTCGAAGTGCTCGGGCGCCATCTCGCGCAGCCGTCGGGCGCCGTGCGCGGTCAGCACCACGACATTGCCCCGCCCGTCCTCGGTGGACGGGCGCCGGGCGACCAGGCCGTCCCGTTCCAGCCCGTCGACCAGGCCGGTCACGGTCGCACGGGACACCCCGAGCGCGCTCGCCAGCTGCGAGGGCGACTTCTCGCCGCCGTGGTCCTCCAGTTCGGCCAGCAGCCGGTAGCGGCCGGTGGACAGGCCGAAGCGCGCGAAGTGCGCCTCACCGGCCTGGCCGAGCCGGGACCCGGCGGCCATCAGCCGCGCCGCGACCAGGACCGCCTGGGGGTCGGCCGACAGGCCGTACCGGGAGAGCTGTCGACGGGCCTGGTCGAGCGTGGGTGCGCCGTCGCCGGCCTCGTGCTGCTGTGCCATGGAAGTAATATGGCGGCTAATCAGATGCCGGGTCAAGCGGCGCGGGGCGACGGTCCGCCGGAACGGCCGCGGCGGATCGCGCCGTGGCCGCGCCATCCGGCTCGGGAAGGGGGCGGTGCGTGCTACCTCGCTCCCGTGGCGGCGAGTGCCGGGTGGGTGCCGGGTGCCGGCAGCAGCGCGGCCGCCGCCGGGTCGGGGACGAGGTAGCGGTGGCGGATGGCGGCGACGATGTCGTCGCTGGCGCTGCCGTCGCCGTACGGGGAGGGCAGCTGGGCCAGGCGCTCGGCGGCGGTGGTGTCGGAGAGCGCTTCGCGCAGGGCGAGCGCGAGTTGCTGGCCCGGCCGGGCCAGGCGGGCGAAGCCGGCCCGGACGGCTTCCGGGCGCTCGGTGGAATTGCGGACGACGATCAGCGGCCGCTTGAGGACGGTGCATTCCTCCTGGACGCCGCCGGAGTCGGAGACGAGCAGGCGGCACCGCCGGGCCAGGGCCAGGAAGGTCGCGTGGTCGAGCGGGTCGATCAGGCGTAGCCGGGCGGTCGACCGGTGCAGGCCGTGCCGGTCGATCGCGGCCTGGGTGCGCGGGTGCAGGGGCATCAGCACGGGCAGGTCGACGGCGGCGAGCTGGTCGAGAAGCCGGGTCAGGCGCACCGGGTCGTCGGTGTTCTCCGGGCGGTGGATGGTGGCGAGCACGTACGCGCCTTCGTCCACCTCGTGCCGGGCCAGCAGCCTGCCGGCCTCGACGTCGGTGGGCAGCGATTCGAGTGTCGCCTCGACGACGGTGTTCCCGGTGATCAGGACGCGCTCGGTCTCGATCCCCTCACGGAGCAGGTGCGCGGCCGCTGCCGGTGTCGGGGCGCAGTGCAGGTCGGCGAGCGGTGCGATCACGCGCCGGTTCGCCTCTTCGGGCATGTCGGTGTCGAACGAGCGTAGGCCCGCCTCGACGTGGACGACGGGAATGCCCGCGCAGTGCGCGGCCAGTGCTCCGGCCGCGGCGGTGTTGGTGTCTCCCTGGACGACGGCCGCGGCCGGAGGCCGCCTGGTGAAGTGGTCGCTGAGGGCGGCGACCATGCGGCCGATCTGCCGGCCGCGGGCCTCTCCTCCGACGCCCTTGAGGCGGTGATGGGGGCGGGGCAGGCCGTACTGGTCGAAGAAGCACGTGGTGAGGTTGGCGTCCCAGTGCTGGCCGGTCCACACGATCCTGGCCTGGCTGCCGAGAAGCCGGGCGACGCCGGCGAGTTTGACGATCTCCGGCCGGGTTCCGAGGACCAGGGCGACATCGGCGGAAGACATGGTTCTCCGATTCGAGAGGTGCCGGGGCTGCGTTGGTGCAGTATCGCCACAGCGAAGGCCGCGAAGTACGGCGAATGAATCGGGACCACGGCAACGTCCCCCCAGTGGCCCAACGCGCGGGCGGACGGTCGTCCGTCGACCAGGCGCCGCGGAGGCGGTGCCGGCACCGGCCGGCGGCGGTCAGGCGGTGGCCGCCAGCTGGTCGGCGGCGTACTTGGCGGCGATGGCGCGGACGTGGCAGTAGGACGCGGCGGGGGTGTCGCTGTAGCGCCAGGGGAGCGCGTCCACGTAGCCGTCGACGAGCCGGAAGTGGTTCAGCGCCTCGACGGGGCGTTCGGTGATGGTGCAGCACCAGGCGAGCAGGTGGCGGATCTCGGCGGCGCGGGCGTCGCCGGGCCGCGCCGTGTCCACCGCGCGGCGGGCGTCGTCGACGGCGGTGCGGGCGTACGGGGTCGACCAGTGCTCGCCCTCGGCGCCGTCCGGCTCGTGCTCGTGGAGGGCGACCAGCCGCAGACCGGCGAGCAGGCTGTTCTCCGGGGCGGCGGTGGCCGCCCGGTCGGCGAAGGCGTGGGCCTCCTGCGCGGAGCCGTACCACTTGGCGCAGTGGTACTGGAGCGCCGCGTAGTGGGCGGCGTAGTGGTGCGGGTCGCGCGCCGTGACGCCGGCCCAGACCCGGTCGAACTCCTCCCGGGAGTAACCGAGGCCGATGCCGGCCCACAGCTCGATGATCCACGGGACCGGGTCCCCGGGAGCCAGCCGCCGCGCCTCGGCGCAGGCCTCGGGAGCCCCGCCGAGCACCCGGTGGAAGCCTTCGGCCTGCTCCTCGCTGGTGTACTCGGCGAACGCGGCGCCGCGCAGCTTCCAGGCGAGCCGGACCAGCGCGCACGCGTGGACGGCGGCGTCGTCCGGGTCGGCGGGCCGTTCGGCGCGCCAGGCCCGCAGCCAGCCGTCGTCGTCGGCGGCGGCCTGGCCGAGTTCGGCGGCGGTGGTGCGCCCGTCCTCCAGGGCGGCCCGGAGCGAGCCGACCCCTTCGAGCACGTCGAAGGGGTCGGCCTGCTCCGGGCCGCGGCGTCCGGTCAGGGGCGTTCGGCCGGCGGCGGAGCTACTTCAGCGTCGCGAGCGGGGCGTTGACGTAGACGTTGGCGTCGCCCGGGACGTCGGGGATGAACGTCAGGTCCACGCCCGGCCGGAAGATCAGGCAGTGGGTGGAGCCGCCGTAGTGGAAGGAGCCGAGCTGGTCGCCGCGCTGGACCGTCTGCCCGGGGGAGACGGTGACCTCGCAGGAGGAGACCTCGGCCATGCCGATGGCGACGAAACCCATCAGGCCGACGTCCGGCTGCGTGGCCCGGATGTAGACCACCGCGCGGGCCGCGAGGTGGGCGATGTACCCCTGCGACAGGTCGGGGGCCGCGACGTCGCACAGGGCGGCGGGGGTCTGCGAGTAGTAGGTGCCGGGGATGTTGCGGACGGCCACGACGGTGCCGTCGACGGGGGTGTGCCAGCGGTGGTAGTTGAGGGCGCTGAGGAAGGCCTGGTAGACGGTGCCGCCCTGGAAGGTCCCGGGGGCCGGCTCGTCGGGGCCCCTGTGGGCGGCGTCGAGGAGGAAGTCGAGGGCGTACGGCTGGCCCTTCAGCCAGAAGGTGTTGAGCTCCTGGACGTTGTGGGCCAGTCGGTTGGGGACGGACTCGGCCGCGCTGGCGATGGTCTTCGGGTCGGTGGCGACGGGTCGTGCGTCGGGCTTGAACTCCCTGGTGAAGAAGTCGTCCCAGGAGGTGAAGCCGTAGTGGGGGTCCTTGGGGTTGCAGACGTAGAGGTCCTCGAACCTTCCCCCGGCGGACTTGTTCAGCGCGGCGAGGGCGTCCTCGCTGAACCAGTGGCCCTCCTCGGAGTCCAGGACGTACGTCGACTCGGGGCTCTTCAGGTACACGCTCCACTCGTCGAGCATGGCCTTGAGGTGTGCGTTCACCTTGTCGTCGAGGAACGCGGCGAAGCCGGCCTGGGTGCCCATCGCCCAGTTGAGGATCGCGTTCACGGGGAAGCCGACGAGTCCGGACTTGTCGAACTCGGGCGCCTTCTGGATGGCCGCGTTGAACAGCCGCATCAGCGTGGGGACGTCCTTCACCTGGGGGAAGCCGGTCGGCGTCTCCCGGTGGGAGAGCTGCAACAGCATGTCGTTGAAGAGCATGTAGATCTTCGGGTCGGTGTTGATCAGATCCTGGAGCGCGGCGACCGAGGGCTTCAGCTCCCCCGTCCTGGCCCCGCCCCCGTCGACGCTCGCGATGAGGTCGTCCAGCCAACGCCGTAGGACGTCGTGGTCCGACGGGAGCCACCCGCCCTTGCGCACCGTGGAGTACAGTTCCATGATTTCCTCACCCGTTGGATGTCTGGGCCCCGCCCGGGGCGGCCGCTGCTTTTCCATGACGGTCGTGAGCCGCAGTCCCTGCCCGTGTCCGGCGGAGCGCGGAGAGTGGGCGGGCCCTGGTGTTTCCACCGTAGGCACAAGGGCGGGCGGGTGGCCAGGGCTGGCCGGTCCTGGCTTGTCGGCGCTCACACGGCGTCACCCGGGCCGCCCTGCGGCGCAGTCCGCTCCCGGCACCACCGCTCACCCGTGCACGGTGCGAAGTCGCCCGACCGGCCACTCGAATGGCGTAGCGCCCTTCCTGCCCACCGCCGTGGAGCGGCCGAACGCCCCCGACCGGAGAGGTCGGGGGCGCCCGGCGCGGGAGGTGGCTACGGCGCCACGGGCACCGCTGTCGGGCCCATGGCCTCCAGGCCGGCGGGCTGTTCGCTCCGGGGCAGGCTCACGTTCCGCAACAGGTAACACTCGGCGAGGGTCATCGCCGCGAACTCGCCGAGGTTCACGCTCTCCGGCGAGGAGTGGATGTTGCACAACGGCTCCTGGCAGCCGATCACGAGCACCGTCGCGCCGGGGTTGATCTGCTGGAGCTCGCTGATCAGCGGAATCGTGCCCCCGTCGCCGGTGAGCAGGGTCCGCTTGCCGGGGTAGGCGTGCTCCATGGCCTGCTTGGCCAGGGCGTAGCCGTGCCCGGTGGTGTCGGCCTGGAAGCCGGGAGCGGTGTCCACCGTGTCGACGGTGATGGTGGCGTTCCAGGGGTTGAGTTCGGGCCGGCGGATGAACCGCTTCAGTTTGGCGATCGCCTCCTCCGGCTTCTCCAGCGGGGCGGTGCGCAGGCTGACCCGGGCCTTCGCCGTCGCGGTCAGCTGGTTGACGGCTCCGTCCTTGTACGTCGGCGGCCCGCTCAGCGCGACGACGTTGACGGACGGCCGGTCGTACAGCCGGCTCCCCAGCGTGTCGCTGCCGATGAGGTGGACGCCCGGCAGGACTCCCGCCTCCTCCCGGAAGTGGGCTTCCGTGGGCTCCTCGCCGGCCCAGTGCTCCCGGACCAGGTCCGGGACGGTGACGTCGCCCTTGTCGTCGACGAGCGCGGCGATGATGCGCACCAGCGCCATGAAGGCGTCCGGCGCGGGGCCGCCGTACACCCCGCTGTGCTTGGGCTTCTGCAGCGTGCTGACCGTGACGTCCACCGCCACCGCGCCGCGCAGGCTGGTGGTGAAGGTCGGTTGGCCGAGCTCCTGGTTGCCGCTGTCCGCGATGACGATGACGTCCGCGGTGAACAGGTCCTTGTTCTTGGGGTCCAGCACGTAGCCGTCGAGGGTGTCGCCGTACTCCTCCTCCCCTTCGAGAACGATCTTCAGTGGAACCGGCGGCTTGCCCTCGAACGCGCGGAGCGCCCCGATGTGCATCATGACCCCCGACTTGTCGTCGGCGGCGCCCCGGCCCTGCAGCCGGGTGTCGTTCTCGACGAACTCCGGGTGCCACGCCTGCTCGCCCCACTCACCTGCCTTGACGACGTCGTAGTGGGCGTACAGCAGCACCGTGGGCAGGTCCGCGGTGTCGCCGTCGGGTCCGCACGTGGCATGGATCAGGGGGGCGTTCTTGGTGACGTCGCCGATGTTCTTCTGCTCCACGCGGACGTGTTCCAGATTGAAGGTCCGGTCCGTCAGCTTCTGCTGGCACCAGTCGGCGGCGGCCTTCACCGGTGTCAGGTCGGCCGTGTCGTAGACCGACCGGATCTGGATGAAATCCTTCAGATCGTCGATCAGGCCCTTCTTCAACTGGTTGATCTTGACAGCCAGATCGTCGTTGCCCATGTTCCCGCCTCCTCAGGACGAGGGCGCCGGCTACTTCAGTCGCGGCTGCTGCTGGGTGATGCAGTGGGCGCCGCCGCCGCGCTCGAACAGCGGCCTGGCGTCGATGCCGACGACATCGCGCTGATACGCCTTCTGGAGGATGTCGTTCGCCTGCTTGTCGTTCTCGTCGTCGAAGTTGCACGCGATGATGGCTTCGTTGCAGACCACGTGGTTGATGTAGCTCCAGTCGAGCCACTCCCCGGCTTCGTCCTTCGGCTTCGTCGGCGCCGGCACCCTGGTCACCGTCAGTGGCTTCCCGTGGATGTCGGTGGACTCGCTCAGCAGCTTCACGACTCGGTCCGACACCTCGTGGTCGGGATGCTCCTCGTTCTCCTGGCTGTGCACGAGGACCTGGCCCGGCGCGGTGAAGGTCGCGACGATGTCGGTGTGTCCGCGGGTGCCGTAGGGCGAGTAGTCGGCGGTCAGGCCCCGGGAGAGCCAGATCAGCTTGCACTCGCCGAAGATCTCCTCGAAGACCCCTTCCACCCGCTCCCGGGTCCAGCCCAGGTTCCGGTAGGGGTCCAGCTTCACCGTCTCGCAGACCATGAACGTGCCCTGCCCGTCGGTGTGGATGTCGCCCCCTTCCGTCACCAGCTCGGACGGGATGATCTCGGCGTTCACCTGGTTCGCGATCGCGGTCGCCACCCGGTCGTCCCAGGCCCACCTGGTCCAGGGCTGGGCGCCCCAGGCGTTGAACACCCAGTCGACCGCGCCCAGCCGGGTGCCGCTGGGGTCGACGGCGAAGGTCGGCCCGGTGTCCCGGGCCCAGCCGTCGTCGTGCCTGACCACGGTGATCGTCGCGCGGGGGACCCACTTCTCGGCCTGTGCCTTCTCCTCCTCCGTCACCAGCATCGTGACGGGCTGGCCTCCGTGGTCCAGGATCGCGTTGGCCACACTGGCCCACGCCCCGCGCATCTCGTCGGGCTGCGAATCCGGCGGGTACCACTGGGCCGGCCAGGCCATCCAGGTCCGCTCCTGCGGCTCGGTCTCGGCGGGCATCCGCCACGTACCGGTCTCCCGGGCGTTCATCGCTCCTCCGTCCCGCTCGGCGGCACCCCGCGGACGGTCCCGTCGGACGGCCCCGTGCGGACGGCCCCGTGTGGACGGTTCCACGCGGACGGTTCCACGCCGACGTCGAAGCAGCGGCGGGGAATTCGCCGAGCCTGGTTCTCGATGGTGTTCGCCCCCCGCCATCCCCATGCGCCCCCCTCCTTCCATCGTAGGAAGCCTGCCCGTCGACGCACCCGGAGGTGCCCCCGTCCCGCGCGTGGCCGGCGGTACCCGCCCCGGCGGCGGTCACCAGGGGTAGCGCCCAACGGACTTGACCACCGGACGCCGCTCCCTGGGCCCGGTGACGCCGGGTGAGCGCGGGCCGGGGCGCGGATGCGGGTCCGCGGCCCCGGGCCTAGCGTGGACGCCATGGAGCTGTTCCCCCCGATCCCGCTGGCGCGGTGGCAGGACTCCAAGGCGACGGTGCACCGGTTCGCCCAGGTCGTCGGCAAGGTCCGGCTGGCGCGCAGCGTGCGGCGCAACCACTGGTGGAACGTCCCGTACTACCTCACCGGGCGCGGCATCACCACCCGCCCGATGGCGACGGCCGACGGGGGCGGGACGTTCTGCGTCGACTTCGACTTCGTCGACCACCGGCTGGTGGTCTGCTCCTCGGACGGCCGCCGGGCCTCGTTCCCGCTCACCGGGCAGTCCGTGGCGTCGTTCTACGGCCGGACGCTCGACGCCCTCGCCGCGGTCGGCGTGCCGGTCTCCCTCGCGCGCCCGCACCCGTTCGACCTGCCCGACGCCGGCCGGCCGTTCGCCGAGGACACCGAGCACGCCGCCTACGACCCGTTCTGGGTCAACCGCTACTGGCAGGTGCTCGGCCAGGTCGGCCTGGTCCTGGAGGAGTTCGCCGCCCGCTTCTGCGGGAAGATCAGCCCGGTGCACCACTTCTGGCACACCTTCGACATCGCCGTCACCCGCTTCTCCGGCCGCGCGATCGACCAGCCCCCGACCGTCGACCCGGTGACCCGCGAGGCCTACTCCCGCGAGGTCATCAGCTCCGGCTTCTGGTTCGGCGACGACGCCTTCCCCGGGCCGGCCTTCTACTCCTACGCGGCGCCCGAACCCGCCGGCCTGGCCGACTGCCCGCTGCGGCCCGAGGCCGCCCGCTGGGTCGAGCGCGGCGGCAGCCACCTGGCCGTCCTGGAGTACGACGAGGTCCGCGGCGGCCGGGATCCGCGCGCCGCCGTCCTCGACTTCTACGAGTCCGTCTACCAGCCCGCGGCCCGCCTCGCCGGCTGGAACACCGGCGGCGAGGCCTCGCCCGGCGGCATCACCGACCCGGTGGCCGCCCGGACGTCCACCGATCGCTGACCTTCCGTAAACACGCTCCTGGTGTCCTGCTCGGGCCCGTGGCCGTGACCGGCCGCGGGCCGTCGAGCTGAAGGAGAACCCCGTGTCAGACACCTCCGCCCGGGCCGCCGGCCGCCGCGGCCGGCCGGTGAGGACGGCGCTCGCCGCGTGCGCGGTCGCCGTGAGCGCGCTCATCCTGTCCGTCGGGCCGGCGAGCGCCGCCCCCGCCAACGCCGCCCCGGCGCGCGCCGCGTCCACGGCCGTGGTCGAGCAGACCATCACCATCCAGGACCACCGGAACCACCACGCGCTGGCCGGCGCGGACGGGGAGGGCTCCCGGATCGTCGCGCGCGGCTACCAGGACGCCTCCACCCGGTTCCGGATCTCCGACAAGCCGGGCGGACGGGTCGACTTCGTCCGCTCCGTCAACGGCACCGAGCGCGTGATCGAGATGGACCTCAACGACGGCCGGAGCACGCAGTTCATCTCCTGGTGGGCGGGCGACAACCAGCAGTGGACCCTGGAGAACGCGGTCGAGGGCGGCACCTATGTGCACAACGCCCGGGCCGGCCGCTGCCTGACCTACCAGGGCCTGGACCGCGAGGTCACCGTCGAGAACTGCGACGGCGGCATGTCCCAGCGGTTCGACCTGGTGGGCGCCACCGACGTCCCCCCGCCGTCCTCCGCCGAGCAGCGCTTCCTCCAGCGCCTCAACGAGTTGCGCGCCCGGTACGGCAAGGCACCGGTGCGGCTCAACGCCACGCTCGCCCAGGCCGCCCGGTGCAACGCCGGCCAGATGGACCAGCGCCACGTCTCCGGTCACTTCTGCGACTCGGCCGCCGTCGCCAAGAGCCTCGGATACACCTGGACGGGGGGCTGGGGCGAGATCGCCTTCTACGGTCCGACCTCCGTCGACGCCGCCTTCGACGGTTGGGTCAACTCGTCCCTGCACTTCGGGATCATGATCGGCAACTACACCGAGGTCGGCCTCTCCCACGTGGGCGCGGCCTCCTGGAACGCCGACTTCGCCGGCCGCTAGCAGGCCGGCCGCGGTCCGCACGCCACGGGCCGGGGAACGGCGACGGCCGGTCGATCCGGGGATCGACCGGCCGTTCGGCGGTTCGCGCAGGTCACCGGGGGGTGATCTCGCCCATCTCGCCCCAGCCGTCCATGCCCGGGATCTCGATCGAGACGATCCGCGGCTTGGCGGCCACCGCGTAGGACATGTCCTCCATCGCCTTGACGAAGTGCGCGGACTCCACGTGCGCCTTGCCCGCGTCGCCGTCGCGGAACGCCTCGACCAGGACGAACTCGTTGGCGTCCTCGACGCTGCGGGACCACTCGAAGAAGAGGTTCCCGGGCTCGTCGCGGGTGGCCCGGGTGAAGTCGTCGACCAGGGCCAGCCAGTCGTCGGCACGCTCCGGGCGGACCGCGAACTTGACGGTGATGAAGATCATGGAGGCTTCCTCTCGTTCCACCGGCGCACGCGGCCGGTCGGCGCGGCGCCATGACCATCGTCGCAGGTCAGGCGGGTGATCTGCGACCCGGGAGCCCCCGGGCCGTGGAGCGTCAGCCGGCGGTGGCCTCCTCGACGACCCGGCCGTCGCGCAGTTCGACCACCCGGTCGGCGAGTTCCATCAGATTGGGGTCGTGGGTGGCGACCAGGATGGTGACGCCCTCGCTGCGCACCACGGCGCGCAGCAGCTCCATGATCGCGCGGCCGGTCTCCGAGTCCAGCTGGCCGGTCGGCTCGTCGGCGATGATGAGGTCGGGTTCGTTGGCCAGCGCCCGGGCGATGGCGACGCGCTGCTGCTGGCCGCCGGAGAGCTCGCCGGGGCGCTGGTTGGCGTGGTCGGCCAGGCCCACCAGGGCCAGCAGGGTGCGGGCGCGCTCCTCGCGCTGGGCGGCCGGCACCTTGCGCAGCCGCATCGGGACGCCGACGTTCTCGGCGGCGGTGAGCACCGGGAGCAGGCCGAAGGACTGGAAGACGAAGCCCAGCCGGTCCCGGCGCAGCGCGAGCCGGCCCTCCTCGTCCAGGCCGCCGAGGTCGGTGCCGTCCAGGGTGACGGTGCCCCCGGACGGGCTGTCCAGGCCGCCCACCAGGTTGAGCAGGGTGGTCTTGCCGGAGCCGGAGCGGCCCTTGAGCGCGGTGAGTTCGCCCCGGCCGATGGTGAAGGAGACGCCGCGCAGGGCGTGCACGGCCCGTTCCCCGGTGCCGAAACTGCGGTGGACATCGGTGACGGCCACCATGGGAGCGGTCACGGTGCCGGCCGGTTGCTGCGTCATTGCGGCGTCCCCCCTGGGTGCGCCCCGGAACGCCCCGCCGACGGGACGGCACCGGGAATTCGTTGAAGTGTTCATGGCTTCGCAAAACCGGCCTATCTGACGTACCGTCAGGATCGCTCCGGCCGCGGTATCGGAGCATTTGCTCATTACTTTCATCCTTCGCGCAAGTCCCTTCCTTTCTTTGACCGGATCTGACAGCATCGTCCGCTATCCGGTGATCAAGTGCCGGTGATCACCAGGCGCCCCTGCGGCGCCCATCCGCGCAGTGGGAGGCGTGCGCCCGGTCCGGGCGGCGCGGCGCGGACACCTTCAGGACATGAGGACCGGGGGAGGAACAGGATGCTCGGCTTCGTCGTGCGCCGTCTGCGCGGGCGACTGCCCCTGGCCGCCGCCGCCCTGCTCACCGTACTGATCACGACGGCAGTGCTCACGGCGCTGGTCGCCTTCCAGCGCACCGTCGGCGAGGTCGGACAGCGCCAGGCCCTCCAGGGCCGTGGCCACCCGAGGACCACCGTGGTGGTCAACTCCGAGCACGGGCTGGACCAGCGGGCCACGGACGACGCGGCGGTGGGCGACTACGCCCGCGCCCTCTTCGGCGACCTGCCGACGGAGAGCCGCGGCCTGTCCCGCAGCCGCTCCTACGGCATGCCGGGTGCGCCGTCGGGAGCCGCCGCGGCTGCCCCGGCGGGCAAGCAGGCGGGCAGTGCGGACGCCGCGCAGCCCGTCACCGCCAAGGAGGACGACCTCACCCTCCTCGCCGCCCTCGACCGCCGGTACGTCGGCCTGCTCGCCGGCAGCTGGCCCGCCGCCGCCGCGCCCGGCAACCCCGGCCCCGTCCAGGCGGCCGTCCCGCAGGCCGTGCTCACCCGTCTCGGCCTCGCCGCCGACGCCCTCCCCGCCGAGGTCCGGCTCACCGACCGCTACGGCGGCGCGCCGCTCGCCGTCCGGATCACCGGCGTCTACCGCGCCAACGACCCCGCCGACCTCTACTGGCGGCTCGACCCGGTGCAGGGCCGCGAGATCCTGGTCGGCGGCTTCACCACCTACGGCCCGCTGCTCGTCGACGACACCGCCTTCACCGCCGCCGGCATCCCGCAGAACGGCCGCAGCTGGCTGCTCGACGCCGACTTCACCGGTGTCGGCGCCACCGCCGTCGACGACCTGCGCGGCCGGATCACCCCGGCCCGCGACCAGCTCGACAAGAACGCCGGACTGGTCGCCCGCACCGAACTGCCCGACCTGCTGCGGGAACTGGACTCCAGCGCCATGGTCGCCCGCTCCACCCTGCTGATCGGCGCCCTGCAGCTGATCGTGCTGGCCTCCGCCGCCCTGCTGCTGGTCGTCCACCTCATCGCCGGCCGCCAGCAGGCCGAGAACGCCCTGCTCGCCGCCCGCGGCGCCTCCGGGCTGCGCCTCGGCGGCTTCTCCGCCACCGAGGCCCTGCTGCTCGCGCTGCCCGCCGCCCTGCTCGCCCCGCTGCTCACCCCGCCGATGCTGCGCGTCCTCGGCGGCTTCGGCCCGCTGCGCCACGTGGCCCTGGACACCTCGCTGCACTGGACCCTCTGGCCGGTCGCGATCGCCTGCGCCCTCGGCTGCGTCCTGCTCGCCGCCGTGCCCGCCCTGCTGCGCGGCGCCGGCGCCGCCGTCCTGCGCCGGGCCGGCAGCCGCCAGGCGATGGCCGCCGGCGCGGCCCGCTCCGGCGCCGACCTCGCCCTGCTCGCCCTGGCCGTCCTCGCCTACCAGCAGCTCTCCCAGTACAGCGGCGGGCTGTCCCCGGACGCGGACGGCCACCTCGGCCTCGACCCGGTCCTGATCGCCACCCCCACGCTGGCCCTGGGCGCCGGCACCCTGCTGGCGCTGCGGCTGCTGCCGCTCGCCGCCCGGCTCGGATCCCGGATCGCCGCACGCGGCCGCGGCCTCGGGCCCGCCCTGGTCGGCTGGCAGCTCGCCCGCCGCCCCGGCCGCTCCAGCGGACCGGTCCTGCTGCTGGTCCTCGGCGTCTCCACCGGCGTCCTGGCGCTCGGCCAGCACGCCACCTGGAACACCTCCCAGCAGGACCAGGCCTCCTTCGTCACCGCCGGCGGCCTGCGCATCCACGGCGCCCACACCGCCCCGCTCGGCCAGGGCAGCCGGTTCGCCGGCCTGCCCGGCGGCGACCGGATCATCCCGGTCAGCCGCCAGGAGCAGTACCTGCCCGACAACGGCCACGGCCAGATCCTCGCCCTGAACGCGGCGGCCTTCGCCGAGCGCGTCCCGGTCCGCCCCGACCTGCTCGACGGCCAGGACCCGAAGCGGCTGTTCACCCCGCTCGCCGCGGCCGCGCCCACCGGCGCCGGGACCGGAGTCCCGCTGCCCGGCCGCCCGCAGCGCATCGAGGCCGAGGTCACCTTCACGCCCGACCCCCGGTGGGCCGTCCCCGGTGAGCCCCTCCCGCCGCCGGTCAAGGCCCCGGAGGCCTGGCTGCTGCTGCGCGACCGCCACGACGTCTCCTTCGTCGTCCCGCTCAAGGGCATCCCCTCCTCCGGCGAGGGCCGCGCCACCGCCGACCTCGCCGCGTTCACCGACAACGCCGGCTCGGTGTCGGCGCCGCTGACCGTCATCGGCCTGACCCTCTCCTTCGGACCCGCCGACGGCGGCACGCTGACCGTCCGCCGGCTCGCCGCCGCCGACGACGCGAGCGGCCCCGCCGCCCCCGCCGCCGTTCCCGCCGGCCTCGCCTGGGCCAACACCGGCGACGGCACCGCGCGCGACGCCCGGGTGGACGTTTCCGCCGACCCCTCCGACGAGCGGCGGCTGCTGAGCGTGCGCTTCTCGTCCGCCTCCAACAGCGCCGGCAACCGGCGCGCCGTCATCACCCCGGCCGGCACCCGGCCGCAGGCCGAGATCGACGGCGTCGCCACCCGCGGCTACCTGGCCGCCACCGGCTCCGCCGTCGGATCGACCGTGCGGGTGCCGTTCGGCCTCGCCACCGTGCAGGTGCGGATCACCGGCGAGGTCGAGTCGCTGCCCGTCGTCGGCGACAACGCCCTGCTGGTCGACCTCGGCACCGTCGGCCGGGTGCTCGCCGCCGCCGGACGCGAGACCCCCGTCCCGACCGAATGGTGGCTGCCCGCCACCGGCCCGGACGACACCGCCCCCGCCCGGGCGGCCGCCGCCCTGCGCGAAGCCCCCAACACCCCCGGACTCCAACTCCGCGACGAGGTCGCCGCCGACCTGCTCGGCGACCCGCTCAGCGCGGCCCCGCAGAACGCGCTCGCCGCCATCGCCGTCGTCACCACCGTGCTCGCCGCGATCGGCTTCGGCGCCGCCTCGGCCGCCGCCGCGGGCGAACGGGCCCGCGACTCCGCGCTGCTGCTGGCCCTCGGCACCCCCCGGCGCCGCCTGGTCCGCGCCGCCGCCGCCGAACAGGCCGTCCTGGTCGGCCTCGGCACCGTCGTCGGCCTCGCCCTCGGCGCCCTGATCGTCCGGCTGATCGTGCCGCTCGTGGTCCTCACCCCGGCGGCCCGCCGCCCCGTCCCGGAGGCCGTCGTCGACCTGCCGCTCGGCACCGCCGTGCTGCTGGCCGCCGCGATCGCCGCCGTCCCCCTGCTCTCGGCCCTGCTCGGCGGCCGCCGCCGGCGCGATGTGGCCCAGCGACTGCGTCACCTGGAGGAGATGTGACCGGCCCGGCCGACACCGCGCCCGCCCGGCCCGCGGACACCGGCCCGCAGGCCGCCCACCGCCCCGCCGCCTGGGTACGCACCCGGCTGCGCGCGGCCCCGCTCGCCGCCCTGCTCACCGCCGTGCTCGCGTTCGGCACCGTCTTCCTGGCGGCCGCCTTCCCGCGACTGCTGGACCGGACCGCCGACCAGGGCCTGCGCGACTTCCTGCACGACCGGGGACCGGCCGCGACCAGCATCCTCGCCACCGCCGACCTCGGCGGCGACCCCAGGGACCCGGGCAACGCCGGGGGGCTGAACGAGAGCGCCAAGACGCTCGACGACGACGCCGCCCGGCTGGTCGCGCGCACCGGCATCCTCGGCGTGGGCCCCGGCGGACCGGTCTACGGCGCCCGCAGCGGCAAGGCGCGCTTCCTCGCCAATCCGGGCCTGGCCCGACCCGACGAGGCCGACCCGGACATGGCCCTGCTCTACGTGCAGGGCCTGCGCGACCACGTGACGCTCGCCGAGGGCGACTGGCCGGGCCCCCCTGCGCCGGACGGGCCCGTCCCGATCGCGATCAGCCGCAACGTCTCGGAGACCGTCGGCATCCACCTCGGCGACATCCTGAAGACCGTCTCGACCTCCGCCGAGGACACCGCGCCGCAGGCCAAGGTGGTCGGCATCGTCGACGTCACCGACCAGAACGACCCCTACTGGAGCGACCTGCCCTGCCCCAACCGGGCCTGCCTCAAGTTCACCACCGGCAAGCGGCCCGCCGCCTACTGGCACACCGCCGGACTCGTCGACGCCTCCGCCCTCCAGCGGATCAAGACCTGGCAGACCGGCGCGCAGGACTTCTGGCGGCTGCCCGTCGACGTCGACGGCCTGCGCGCCGACCGGATGGCCGCGACCGAGCGGGAACTCGCCTCCTACCTCACCGGCCACACCGCCAACGCGCTGGCCAAGGACACCGGCCGCCCCGGCCTGCGGATCAGCTCCCCGCTTCCCCCGCTGCTGCGCCAGGCCGTCGCCCGGCAGGAGGCCGCGGCCCCGCTCGCCTCGATCGGCCCGGCCGGGCTGGCCGGCGTCGGCGTGGTCGTGCTCTGCCTGGCCGCCGCGCTCGCCGGCGACCGGCGGCTCGCCGAACTCCGCCTGCTCCAGGCCCGCGGCGGCTCCCGGACCGGGGTCCTGCGACGCCTGCTCGCCGAGGGCGCCGTGACCGTCCTGCCCGCCGCGACCCTCGCCGCCGTGCTCGCGCTCGTGCTGCTGCCCACGCCGCGCTGGGGCGCCGCGGTGCTCGCCGCCACGGCCGTCACCCTGTTCTCCCTGCTCGCGCTGCCGCTGCGCGCCGCCCGGCTCTGGTCCCGCCCCCGGCCCGGCGGCGCCCGGCGGCGGGTGGTCGGCGAACTCGCCGTCCTGGGGCTGACGATCGCCGCCGTGGCCGAGGTCCGGCGGCGCGGCGTGGCCCCCGTCGGCGCGGGCGCGGACCCGCTGCTGGTCGCGGCCCCCCTGCTGCTCGCCCTCACCGGCGGTCTGCTGCTCGCCCGCCTCCAGCCGCTGCTGCTCGGCGCACTCGCCCGCACGACCGCCCGCCGGCCCGGCGCCATCGGCTTCCTCGGTCTGGCCCGCGCCGCCCGCGGCTCCGGCGGCGGACTCCCCTCCGTGCTGCCGCTGCTCGCACTGCTGCTCGCCGTCACCACCGCCGGCTTCGGCGCCACCATCCTGGGCGCCGTCGACACCGCGCGCACCGCCGCCGCCCGGCTGAGCGTCGGCGGCGACGCCTCCGTGGTCGTCCCGATCGGCGTCACCGTGTCGTCCGACTTCTCCGACGAGGCGGCCAAGCTCCCCGGCATCCGCGCCTCCGCCCGGATCTGGGCCGACACCGAGGTGTTCGTGCTCGGCGACAACAACGGAGCCACCCGGGTCTTCGCCGTGGTCGCCGACCCGGCCGCCTACGCGGAGATCTCCCGCTCGCTCGGACGCGGGGCCTTCGACCCGGCCGCGCTGTCGGGCGGCACCGGGAGTCCGGACGCCCCCGTGCCCGCCCTGCTCTCCAGGGCGCTCGCCGAGAAGCTGGGCCCGGCGCCCACCAACCGCCTGCGGCTCCCGAACGGCGGCGAACTGCTCGCCGCCACCGCCGGCACCGTCGACGCCACCCCCGCCCTCCAGGGCGACGACCGGCTGTTCGTCGTCCTGCCGGCCGGCCCGGCCGTCGCCCTCGCCCCCGAACTCGGCCGCGCCAACCTCTGGCTGGCCACCGGCTCCGTCGACCTGGGCGAGCTGCGGCGCCTGGTGCGGGAGAAGGTCGTCACCGGCACCGAACGCGCCGCCGGCGAGTCCGGCACGGGCGCCCTGCCGGACGGGTACACCGTGCGCACCAGCGCGGCCGTCACCGCCGAACTCGGCGACGACCCGCTCCAGCGCTCCGCCGCCCGGCTGTTCTGGACCGCCGTGCTCGGCGCGGGCTCGCTCGCCCTGATCGCGGCCCTGCTCACCCTGGTCCGGGCCGCTCCCGAACGCACCGCCGTGCTCGCCCGGCTGCGCACCATGGGCCTGCGTCCCCGGCAGGGCCTGAGCCTGATCCTGGTGGAGACGCTGCCGCAGACGCTGGTCGCGGCCGTCGGCGGCGGCCTCGTCGCGCTCGCCGCGGTCGCCCTGCTCGGCCCCTCCTTCGATCTGTCGATCCTGGTCGGCGCGGACGTCGCGCGCGGCCTGCCGGTCTCCGTCCCGGCGGTCCTGCTGCCGACGTTCGGCCTCGCCGGGCTGGTCTCGGCCGGCATCGTCGCCGAGGCGCTGATCGCGGGCCGGCGCCAGATCACCACCGAACTGCGGGCGGGGGACCAGTGACGACCCGAGCGCCCCGGCCCGACCACGACACCACCACCCGCACAGCGCCGACGAGAGGAGAGCCGCGGTGAACGGCAGCGCCCAGGACCAGCAGACCGCCCAGACCCCCACCTTCCAGGAACTCCAGGAGCGGGCGCGCGCCGCCGCGGCCGGACCCAGGGCCGCCCACGGCGCGGACGCCGCCATCGTCTGCGACAGGCTGGTGCGCATCTTCAGCGCCCAGGGCGTCGAGGTGCAGGCCCTGCAGGGCCTCGAACTGACCATCCGGCAGGGCGACCTGGTCGCGCTGGTGGGTGCCTCCGGCAGCGGCAAGTCCACCCTGCTGACCATCCTCGCCGGGCTGGACGTGCCGACCGCCGGCACCGCCACCGTCGCCGGCTGCGACCTGCTGGAGATGTCCCCGCGCGAGCGGCTGCGCTACCGCCGCGAGGTGGTCGGCTTCATCTGGCAGCAGACCGCCCGCAACCTGCTGCCCTTCCTCACCGCCGCCGAGAACATCGCCCTGCCGATGCAGCTGCGCGGCGGCCGCAAGGCCAACGGCGGCGCGCGCCGGCAGGCCGCCAGGGTCGCCGAGCTGCTGGAGGCCCTGGAGATCGGCGAACTCGCGCGCCGCCGGCCGAACGAGATGTCCGGCGGCCAGCAGCAGCGCGTCGCCATCGCCGTCGCCATGGCCAACGACCCGCCGGTGCTGCTCGCCGACGAGCCCACCGGCGAGCTGGACTCGGAGACCGGGGCGAGCATCTTCGAGGCCTTCCGCACCGTCAACCGCGACCTCGGCGCCACCGTCGTCATCGTCACCCATGACCCGATGGTGGCCGGCGAGGTCCGCCGCACCGTCGCCATCCGCGACGGCCGCACCAGCAGCGAGGTGCTCCGCCGCACCACCACCGACGAGCACGGCGAGGAGTCGGTGAACGAGACCGAGTACGTGATGCTGGACCGCACCGGACGCGTCCAGCTCCCGGCCAAGTTCCTGGAGGCGCTCGGCATGGAGCACCGGGTCGCCGTCGAACTCGCCCCCGACCACATCGCGGTGCGCCCCGACGACCTCGAAGGCCACTGACGGGCGCGGACCGGCGGGCGCTCCGGGGCTGGGATACTGGACCGGAACGTTCCGCGGTGGCGACAGGTGGTGAGGGGCGGCCCATGAGCAGCCGGGTGAGGGTGCTGAGGAAGCAGAACCGGCTCAGCCTGGAGGCGTTGGCGGCGCAGGTCGGCGTCACCAAGAGCTATCTCTCCAAGGTGGAGCGCGGCCTCAGCGACCCGTCCATCTCCACCGCGCTCAAGCTCGCGCACGCGCTGAACGTGGACGTCGGGCGGCTCTTCTCGGACGAGGTCGAGCCCGAGCTGGTCACCGTGGTGCGGGCCGGTGAGCGGACCCCGATGGCCGGGCGGACCGACCCGGGCGCCGCGCGCTACGAGGGCATCGCCACCGGGCTGCCCGGCAAGCAGATGGTGCCGTTCATGATGCACCCTCCGCTGGAGCCCGCCGACGCGCCGTTCAAGTCGCACGCGGGGGAGGAGTTCCTCTTCGTCCACGAGGGCACCGCCGAACTGGAGTTCCCGGAGCGGACGGTCACCCTCGCGCCGGGGGACAGCGTCTACTTCAACGCCGCCCTGCCGCACCGCTGCCGCTCCACCGGCGGGGCGCCGGCCGCGATCCTCGTGGTGATCCACGACGACCCGTCCGGCCCCGGCGACCGCGTCCCCACCCTGCCCTGAGCGCGGCGCGGCCTCAGCCGCGGTGGCGGCGGGCCCGCAGGTACTCGCGGGCGAGCAGGCGCAGCGCGGCGGGCTTGGCCGGGCTCGCTGAGCGGTGCAGCAGCGCCGGGAGGTCGGCGCGCGCGGCGGCGCTGGTGAGCGCCTCCACCTCGACGACGCAGCGGACCATCGGCCGGTGCGCGGGCGGCGCCAGGCCGATGACGGCCCGTCCCTCGGCGAGGGTGCGGTCCGCGGTGTCGAGCAGTTCGCCGAGCAGGGCCCGGACGGCCGGCAGGTCGCGGGCCCGCTCCAGGTCGGCGCGGGTGACGCCGTGCCGCTCCAGCTGCCGGGCGGGGATCGTCAGCCGGCCGTCCGCGAGGTCCTCGGCGAGGTCGTTGACGAAGTCGAGCCGCTGGCTGCCGTCGATGAAGGTCCGGCAGGCGGCCCGGTAGGCGCTCTGGTCGCCGGGCGGGCCGAGCAGCGCGGCGACCACCATGAAGCCCGGCAGCGAGTACCCGTCGACGTAGCGCTGGTAGTCCTCCTCGGTGTCGAACCCGGTGAAGTCGAGGTCGGCGTCCGCCGCCGCGAGGTACTCCAGGACGCGGTCGCGCAGCACCGGATGGGCGGCCGCGCTGTTCAGCAGCGGGCGCAGCCCGGGATCGTCGGCGCGGCCGGCGGCCAGCCCCTCGGTGACCTCCCGCCGCCACCGGGCGGCGGCCTCCCGCCGGCCCTCGACCGGCCCGCTGTCGAGCAGGGTGTCCGTGCGGTGCATGAACGCGGCCGCGGCGATCACGTGCGGCACGGTGCGCTCCGGGAGCAGCAGCCCGGCCGCCACCGCGACCTCCCGCCGGTAGCGGGTCACCTGCTCGCGCTGCCGCCCGTACTCCGCCCGCAGTCCGGGCTCCCGGACCCCCGCCGCGTCCAGCGCCCGCTCCCACCTGCCCACCCGGCCCACCGTTCCTCTCGTCCCTCGCACGTCGAAAGGCCCGAGCCTAACCAGCGCACCGCCCGGACACCCATTCGGTGCCCGGGCGGTGCGGGTGGGTCTCAGGCCATGGCGGCGAGCAGCTCGGCGAGGCGGACCGTGCCGGGCTCGTCGAGGGGCAGCAGCGGGGGACGCGGGGCGCCCGCGTCGAGCCCGAGCAGGCCCAGGCCGGCCTTGACCGTGGTCGGCAGGCCGCCGCCCAGGATGAACTCCAGGACGGGGAGCTGGCGGTAGAAGACCTCGCGGGCGGTGTCCAGGTCGCCGGCGCGCACGGCGCGGTGGAGTGCGAGCACCGGGCCGGGGATGAGGCAGGGCGCGGCGGTGCACCAGCCGGCCGCGCCGGCGGCGAAGGCCTCCAGCGCGAGCGGGTTGCTGCCGTTGTAGAACGGCAGCTCGCCGTCGGTGAGTTGGGAGAGCCGGTGCATCCGCCGCACGTCCCCGCTGCTCTCCTTGACCATGGTGATGTTCTCCACCCGCCGGACCAGCGAGACCATCAGCTCGGGGGAGAGGTCGACGCCGCTGGTGGCCGGGTTGTTGTAGATCATCACCGGCACGGAGACGGCGTCGGCGACTTCGGTGAAGTGCCGGACGACCTCCCGTTCACCGAGCTTCCAGTAGGACTGCGGCAGCACCATCACCGCGTCCGCGCCCGCCTGTTCGGCGAACCGGGCGCGTCGCACGGCGTTGCGGGTGGTGAGGTCGGCGACGCCGACCACGGCGGGCACCCGGCCGGCGACGGCGGCGAGCGCGGTCTCGGCGGTGGTGTACCACTCCTGGTCGTCCAGGTAGGCGCTCTCGCCGGTGGAGCCGAGCGGGGCGACGGCATGGCATCCGGCGTCGACCAGCCGGTCGACGAGGGCGGTGAGCGCGGCGGTGTCGACGCCGCCCGCCTCGCCGCGGGCGAACGGGGTCACCGGGTAGGCGATGATCCCCTCCAGGACGGGTCCGGCCATCTCAGGCACCTCCCTCGCCGCGGGCGCCGGCGGTGCCGAGCGCGTCGCCGTGGCCGGCCCGCAGCGCGCGGCGGGCGTAGTAGGCGAAGTTGGCCTGGCTGCGCTTGGGGGTGGAGGTCCAGTCGTGGGCCTCGCGGGCGAGCGCCTCGGGTATCTCCCGGATCCGGCCGGCCGCCGAGGCGAGCAACTGGAGCCGGGCGGCCCGTTCGAAGAGCACGGCGAGGGTGCAGGACTCCTCGACGCCGCCGGTGGCCACCAGCATCCCGTGGTGGGCGAGCAGCAGGGCGCGCTTGTCGCCGAGCGCGGCGGAGATGATCTCGCCCTCCTCGTTGCCGACCGGGATGCCGGGCCAGCTCGCCAGGAAGGCGCAGTCGTCGTACAGCGGGGTGAGGTCCATGTGCGAGACGGCCAGGGGCGTTTCGAGCATCGACAGCGCCGAGATGTGCGGCGGGTGGGTGTGGATGATGCAGGCGACGTCGGGGCGGGCCCGGTAGACCCAGCTGTGGAAGCGGTTGGCGGGGTTCGCCATGCCCTCGCCCTCCAGTACCTCCAGGTCCTCGTCGACCAGCAGCAGGTTGTCCTCGGTGACCTCGTCGAAGCCGAGGCCGAGGCGCTGGGTGTAGTAGGTGCCGGGGCGTTCGGCGCGGGCGGTGATCTGACCGGCGAGGCCGGAGTCGTGGCCGGCGTCGAACAGGATCCGGCAGGTGAGGGCGAGCTTCTGGCGGGTGGTCCAGCCGTTGTCGGGGATGGCGGTGCGCATCCTGCGGTGTGCGAGGTCGACCAGGTCCGCCTTGGCGGTGGTCATGGTGTCGGCCATGCCGGGGTTTCTCCTTCGTCCGGTGGGGGCGGCGTGCCGCAGGGCCCCTGGGGCGGGCGGCATGCCGGTGCCCCGCGGCCGGGGGGACCGAGCCGCTGAACACGTTGTTCACCATAGGACACCTTGTGTCCTGCTGTCGACGGCATGGTCGGGCGAAGGTGCTGATGGCGGGTCAGTCGTCGCCGTCCGTGCGGCGGATCAGTCCGGAGTGCTCGGCGTCCGAGCGCAGATCACCGCCGGGGGCGTCCCGGGCGGTCCGGCCGCCGCCGGCCGCCGCCGTGCAGCGCGCGAAGACGAGCAGGGCGCTCGCCGCCGCGGCGAGGATGCCCAGGGCGGTGAGGACGCGGAGCCAGGTCACGGAAGGTGCCTCCAGAGGGGACGGCGTGAGGACGTGTCGCCGGGAACATCGGCAGACCGGCCCGGCGGATCGAGTCTCCGCGGGCGGACGAGGCGCGAACGGCGCGTCGGACCGCGCCGCGCGCCCCGGCCGGCGCCGGCGCGCGCCGGCCCCGTCGGCGGGACGGCCGGCGGCGCGACCCGGAACCGCGCGGGGGTCGGGCGGCGTGGATTGTTATCGTTCCGGGTCGGACACGGACGGGATGAGAGAGCAGCATGGACAGGTCGGCCGTCGCGGACGGGTCGGGGGCGGTCCCGCCGGGTGCGGGCGCGGGTGCGGGCCGGACGGCGGAGGCGGGGATGGAGCCGCGGGGTCTGGTGGACCTGCGCGGCGAGCACGGCGCGCCGTTCGCCGTCCACTACCCGGGCGACGCGGTCGTGGTGGTCTCCGGGCTGCCCGGCAGCGGCAAGAGCACCCTGCTGCACCGCTGGTCCGCCCGCGCCCCGCGCGCCGCCACCGTCGATCCGCGGGCGGTGCACGAGGCCTGCGCCGCCGTCATGCCGGAGCGCCTGCCGTACCCGGTCTACCGGCCCTGGGCGCGGCTGGAGCACTTCCGTCTGCTGCGTCGCTCGGTGCGGCGGGGCGGGCCGCTGCTGGTGCACGACTGCGGCAGCAGGGCGTGGATGCGCCGCTGGCTCGCCCGCGAGGCCGCCCGGCAGGGCAGGGGACTGCACCTCGTGCTGCTCGACGTGGGCGAGGCCACCGCCCTGGCCGGGCAGCGGGCGCGCGGCCGCTGGGCCTCACGGCGGGCCTTCGCCCGGCACCGGCGCGGCCTCGGCCGGCTGCTCGCCGCGCTCACCGCGCACGCCCGCGGCGCCGCCGCGACCCCCGTGCCCGAGGCGGCGTCGGTCCTGCTGCTGGACGGCGCCTCCCGGTCGCGGGCGGCCGAGGCGCGGTTCGGAGCCGGCGCGGGCGCCGCGGCGGAGGGCTGACGGGCCGCGGCGGGCCCGGTGGACGGTTGACGCGGGTGCGGGTCGGCCGGGGAGACTGTGCCCCGAAGATGATCCTGTCGATCCGTCAGCCGCGAGGGAGTGCCCCCATGTCCGGCCGCACCGCCGTCACCGACAATCTCTGGTTCCGCCGATTCCATCCGTTCGACGCGGCGCCGGCCCGGGTCGTGATGTTCCCGCACGCCGGCGGCTCGGCCGGGTTCTACCGGGACTGGTCGGCCGCGCTCTCGCCGTACGCCGACGTGCTCGCCGTCCAGTACCCCGGCCGGCTGGACCGGATCGAGGAGCCGGCCGTCGCCTCGCTGACCGAGCTCGCCGAGCGCGTCTTCGCCGAGCTGCGGCCGTGGGCCGACCGGCCGCTCGTCCTGTTCGGGCACAGCATGGGCGCGGCGGTCGCCTTCGAGGTGGCGCGCCGCTTCGAGCGCGACGGCGTGGGCGGACCGGTGCGGCTGTGCGTCTCGGGCTGCCGGGCGCCGTCCGATTCCCGCGACTCCGGGGTGCACCGGCTGTCCGACGCGGGGCTGATCGCCGAGCTGGGCCGGCTCGGCGGCACCGACGAGCGGCTGCTGGCCGATCCGGAGCTGCAGGCGCTGATCCTGCCGTCGCTGCGCGGCGACTACACGGCCATCGAGACGTACGTCGCCGGGCCGGGGGAGACCGTCACGGTACCGGTCACCGCCCTGACCGGCGACGCCGACCCGAGGGTGACGGTCGAGCAGGTCCATGGCTGGGCCCGGCACACCACCGCCGCCCTCGACGTCCACGTCTTCCCGGGCGGCCACTTCTATCTGACCCGGGAGCGCCGCGCGGTGCTGGACGTCGTGACGGCCCACCTGCGGGCCTGACGACCCCGGCGGGCCCCGGCCGCCGCCCGCGCCCGCACCCGTGACCGGCGTGGGCGGCGGTCGAGCCGGGGCGGGGACATCAGAAGTTGACACGTTTGTGACAACGGGTCATGCGTAAAGCCTTCCCCAAGCGCTCACGGTTCTGGCATGTTGCGTTCAATCCCCGTGTGATCCCCTCAAGCACGGGCCGATCGGAGGACGCACGTGTCGCCCCAGATGTTGTCCCGCCTGATATCCCGGCGAGCCGGCCGCCCCACCGCCGCCCTCGCCCTCCTCGCCGCCGCGGCCCTGGCCGCTCCCGCGACCCTGGCCACCGCGGCGCCCGCCGCCCCGGTGACCCTGGCCACCGCGGCGCCCGCCGCCCCGGCCGGCGCGGTCCCGGCCGCCGCCGCCCCCGCCCCGCAGGCCCCGGCCGCCGCGAACGCCCCCCGGGCCGCCGCCGGCTGGGCCGCCGGGACCCGCGCCTACCTGGTGATCAGCGCCCCCGCCGGCGTCGCCGCCGCCAAGGCCGCGGTGAGCGCCAACGGCGGTACCGTCTTCGCGAGCTACGACGCGATCGGCGTCGTCGTCGCCCACGCCACCGCCGGCACCTTCGCCGCCGCGCTGCGCGCCGTGCCCGGCATCCAGCAGGTCGGCGCCACCCGGACCACGGACGTGCCGGCCGACGCCTACAACCCGGCGCTGCCCGCCAACCCGGCCCAGTCGGCCACCACCCTCACCGAGACCAACCGCTGGGACATGACCCAGATCAAGGCCGACCAGGCCTGGGCCGTCTCCACCGGCTCACCCACCGTCAAGGTCGGCGTGCTCGACACCGGCGTCGACGACCAGCACCAGGACCTCGCGCCCAACTTCGACGCCGCCGACTCGGTCTCCTGCGCGTACGGGAAGCCCGACACCCGCGCCGGCGCCTGGCGCGACGTCGACACCCACGGCACCCACGTCGCCGGCACCATCGCCGCCGCGAAGAACGGCAAGGGCGTCATCGGCGTCGCCCCCGGTGTGAAGATCGCCTCGGTCCGGATCGCCGAGCCGACCAGCACGCTGTTCTACGCCGAGAACACCGTCTGCGGCTTCGTCTGGGCCGGCGACCACGGCTTCAAGGTGACCAACAACAGCTACTACACCGACCCCTGGCAGTTCAACTGCCCGGACAACCTGGACCAGGCGGCCATCATCGAGGGCGTCCGCCGCGCCCAGGAGTACGCCGAGGGCAAGGGCTCGCTGCAGGTCGCCGCGGCCGGCAACTCAAACTACGACCTCGCCAACAAGACCACCGACAGCGCCAGCCCCAACGACTCCACCCCGGTCACCCGGACCATCACCAACGCCTGCCTGGACATCCCGACCGAACTGCCCGGCGTGGTGACCGTCTCCGCGATGGGCAGCGGCACCGCCAAGGCCTCCTACTCCAACTACGGCCGCGGCGTCATCGACGTCGCCGCGCCCGGCGGGGACGGCGCGAGCGGCGTCTACTCCACGCTGCCCGGCGGCAAGTACGGCACCAAGAGCGGCACCTCGATGGCCTCCCCGCACGTGGCCGGCGTCGCGGCGCTGATCGCGAGCGCCAACCCCGCCTCCACCCCGGCCGACCTGCGCGCCAGGCTCGCCTCCCAGGCCAACGACGTGGCCTGCCCCGCCTCCGACGGCCGCTGCACCGGCACCACCGCCGTCAACGCCTTCTTCGGCGAGGGCCAGGTCGACGCGCTCAAGGCGGTCGGCGGCGGCACCCCGCCGGCCGGCCCGTACTTCGAGACCCTGACCGACGTGGCGATCACCGACAACGCCACGGTGGACAGCCCGCTCACCGTCACCGGCGTCGGCGGCAACGCCCCCGCCACCCTCAAGGTCGGCGTCGACGTCAAGCACACCTACCGCGGCGACCTGGTCCTCTCCCTGGTCGCCCCGAACGGCACCGTCCACCTGCTGGAGGACTTCCCGAACGGCGACAGCGCCGACAACGTCGCCAAGACCTACCTGGTGAACGCCACCGCGAGCCCGGCCGACGGCACCTGGAAGCTGCGGGTCAAGGACGGCGCCTCCGGTGACGTCGGCATCGTCGACGCCTGGAACCTCACCTTCTGAACCCCCTGACGGTTACTCCGTCCGGCGGGCAGCGCGGACGGCGCCCGGCGCGGCGCGCGCTTCACCCGGGTGCGCCCTCCACTGTCCTGGTTCGTCTACCGAAGAACCAGGACAGTGGGGCAATCCGGCCCCCCGGACCGCGCGCCCCCGGCCGCAGAAGAGGACCGTCCGTTGACCGACGACATCGCCTACGCCAGGATCCACCCCGCCATCGGCATCGCCCGGGTCGGCAACAGCGCCCATGACGACGGCTGGTTCTACGGCCCGGAGGTCCCGGACCCGCCCGCCGAACAGCCCGGCTTCTACAAGGACGACCAGGGCGCGATCAAGCGCCAGGCCGCCCGCTTCCGGATCTACGGCTACACCGCCGACGGCCGGGCCGTGCGCGAGCTGACCGTCGCCGACCCGCAGGTGACGATCGAGTGGTCGGTGCACGTGGCCAACAAGAAGGCCGCCTGGTACGAGTTCAGCCTCCCGCTGGACATCCCCGACATGAAGGACAAGCCCGAGAAGCGGCGCAACGCCGCGCTCCACGGCGCCGACCGCGCGAAGCTGGTCGTCGACCCCGGCCCCAGGAAGCTGCCGGCGGGCACCAAGGACGTGGTGGCGTTCGACGGCGGCTCCTTCCTGGGCAAGCCCGTCCCGCTCGGCCGGATGCACACCGACGAGGCCGGCCGCCTGGTGGTGCTCGGCGGTCTCGGCACGTCCCGCAGCCCCAACGGCGAGGGACTCCACAACTACGGCAACAACGACGGCTGGTGCGACGACACCTCCGACGGCCCGGTCACCGCCACCGTCACCGTCGCCGGCAAGGCGGTGCGCGTCGACCCGGCCTGGGTGGTGGTCGCCCCGCCCAACTACGCGCCCGACATCAAGACCGTGCGGACCCTGTACGACGTGCTCTACGACCTCTTCGTCACCGAGGGCAAGCTGGAGCCGCCGAAAGTCGTCAACTTCGACCGCGACGTCAAGCCGATCCTGCACCGGTTCTGCGAACTCCAATGGGTGAACAAGGGCTTCGCCACCCACTTCGGCTTCGGCGGCCCCGAGCACTTCCTGGCCCCGGACCACCTCGCCAGGCTCGGCAACCCCTCGGCCACCTACGAGGAGCTGCGCCGCCAGATCTACACCTCGCTGCGCGACCCGAACCGCGACGGCATCTCCCCGGTGCCCTGGCCCTGGATCTACGGCGACGGCATGAAGGGCAAGCCCGCCCGCACCGCGCTGCTGCAGTACCTGACGCTCTCCCCGACCCAGGACCGCATCCTGCTGGAGTGGATGAAGGGCAACTTCGAGACCAAGCCGTGGGCGGGCTTCCCGCAGCACCTGGCGGACGCTCCGGTCGCCGACCAGCCGGACCTGCTGGACCGCGCCGCGCTCGACTTCTGCCTCGCCGACGCCTTCCACCCCGGCTGCGAGGTCACCTGGCCCATCCGGCACGCCACGATGTACAGCGGACCGCTGCGGATCCGCCCGCGCGCCGAGGGCACCGTCGAACCGGACTACGGCGACACGCTCAGCCAGGCCAGGGCGCTCGGCGAGGACGGCCCGCTGCACCAGTCCGGCCCGGGCGACCTGACCCGCTGGATGGCCGTGCCCTGGCAGACCGACACCGCCAGCTGCCGCTCCGGCTACGAGTCCGTCAACAACCTCGGCCCGCGCTACGACCCCTACCTGCCGACCTTCTGGCCCGCCCGGGTGCCCAACCACGTCCTGAAGGAGAGCGACTTCCGGATCGTCAACAAGGAGATCACCCAGACCGACGAGGACGGCCGCGAGGCCGCGTTCGCCCGGAGGGCCTCCTGGCTGCGCGGCCTGAAGAGCCCCGACCACGACGAGCAGCTCATGCAGGCCGCCACCGAGTGGTACAAGTTCGGCATCGTCGAGGTCCGCCCGTACACCGTGGGCGACGGGCGCTTCCCGGAGCGGATCCAGGTGGAGTCCGTCCCCGGCTTCGACCTCACGGGCGTCTCCGACAACCGCAACCTGATGGCCATCCACGTCCCCGCCGCGGCCGCCGCCCAGGACGCCTTCGTCGCGCAGACGGCGAGCGCGGTCCTGGAGCACACCGGCCTGGCCCCGGAGGACGTCGTCATCGGCTACTTCAGCAAGATCGACCCCTTCGGCGAGGACGCCGGGGAGCCGGCCGAGGGCGGCTCGTGACGCCGTCGTACGACGTGGTCGTGGTGGGCGGCGGTCCGGCCGGTGCGGCCGCCGCCCTCGCGCTGGCCGGCCGGGGGCGCGCCGTCCTGCTCGCCGACGCCCCCGGCGGGCCGCCGGCGGTCGGCGAGGCACTGCCCGCCGCCGCCCGGACGCTGCTGCGCGACCTCGGCGCCGCCGCGACCGTCCCCGGGGACGGGCACCTGCCCTGCTACGCCAACCGCTCGGTGTGGGGGTCGGCGGTGCCGGCCTCGCTCGACGGCATCCGCGACCCGCACGGGCCCGGCTGGCACCTCGACCGGCCGCTGTTCGACCGGCGGCTGCGCGAGGCCGCCGCGGCGGCCGGGGCGGAGGTCCGCGCGGCGACGGCGCGCCCCGCCGGGCGGCGTGCCGACGGCTGGACGCTCACCCTGCACGGCGGCGGTCCCGCGGCCGGCCCCGGCGCCGGGGTCCGCTGCCGCTGGATCGTCGACGCCACCGGCCGCCGGGCCGCCGTCGCCACCACCCACGGCGCCCGCCGGCTCGTCGGGGACCGGCTGGTCGGCCTGCACCTGGTGCTGGGAGCGGCCCCCGGCCCCGTCGACAGCACCACCCTGGTCGAGGCCGTCCCCGACGGCTGGTGGTACAGCGCGCCGCTGCCGGCCGGCCGGCTGCTGCTCGTCACCTTCACCGACGCCGACCTGCCGGCCGCCCGCACCGACCCGCGGTTGCTGCGCCACCGGCTCGCCGCCACCGGCCCCACCGCCGCCCGCGCCGGGGCCCGCCCGTTCCCGCCCTCGGCCGCGCCCGCCCGCGCGGCGGCCCACACCGCCCGCCTCGACCGGGTGCACGGCGACGGCTGGACCGCCGCCGGGGACGCCGCCGCCGCCTTCGACCCGCTCTCCTCCCAGGGCATCCTCACCGCCCTCTACACCGGCCGCGCCGCCGGCCTCGCGGTGGACGCCCACCTGGCCGGCGACCCGCGCGCCCTGGACCGCTACGCCGCGGCCGTCGCCGACGTCGTCACCGCCTACCGGCGCAACCACGCCACCTACTACGGCCTCGAACGGCGCTGGCCCGGCCGGCCGTTCTGGCGGCGCCGCCACCCGACCGGCCCGGACGCGGCGCTCAGCCGGCCGGCGGACCCGGCAGCGGCGGGCCGGTGACCTGCTTGACCTCGTCGTCGTCCGAGTCGACGTTGGTGGTGATGGAGCCGGTCGCCCCCGACAGCAGACCGAGCAGCAGGAAGGCCACCAGCAGGCCGCGGCCCGCGCCGCTCAGCACCAGCGGGCGGCTCGCCGACACCGGCCCGCCCGGCTCCGAGCCGGGCTCGTCGCCGAAGAGCTGCTTCGGGTAGGCCGGGGTCAGCATCAGCAGGTAGGCCATGTACCGCATCCGGTAGCGCAGGACCGCCGCCGTCGCCTCGAACAGCGGCTGCGGCATCCGCCCGAGGATCAGCACCACCAGCCAGCTGATCCAGCCGACCACCCACCAGCCGGCGAAGAGCAGCCCCTGGACGACGGCCGCCGGGATGGCCAGGATCAGCCGGAACAGCACCGCGAGACGGTTGAGCCCGCCCGGCCGCAGCTCCACCCGGACGGGATAGTCGGGGGTGCGGAACGCGAACGGCGGATAGCGGTCGTGGGTCAGCAGCAGGTAGCTGCTCACCCGGGTCTCGTAGGGCAGGTACGCCGTGAGGTAGTCGGCGGCGAAGCCGGGCAGGCGGCCCAGGACCAGCGCGCCGAACCAGCCGATCACCGCCACGACGAAGGCCACCACCGACAGCACCCAGGTCACGATGAACTGCGGGATCAGCAGCAGGAGCCGCAGCAGCACGGTCAGCCGGTTCTGCGGCCCGGGGGCGGGCAGGTCCAGCGGGGGCAGCCACTCGGACGGGTAACGGGCGGCTTCGGGGGGAGCCTGCCACATCGGGGGCCTCCAGGTCTCGGCACCGGGCGGACGGCGCGACGAAGACGCGCGTACCCCGAACATCGCAGCCGCGCCCCGCTGCCCGCGCGTCGCGCTGCTCCGTTCGGGGGCGTCCGGGTGGTCCGCTCCGGTCATTTCGGCATCCGATCCGACAAGCGGGTAGCTGCCAATCGGTGGCACGACGGACAGGAAGCGAGCGGGTCCGAACGATTTCGGTCGAAACCCCTCCGGAGGCGGTCGGCAGGGCAGCATCGCTCCGAGGTCGAGCGGGTCCCCGCCCGATCGACTGTCATGTTCGGGGCGCTTTCACCAGGGGGGTGCCGGTTTGCCGGCGATCTTCGACCACGACCACCTGTCCGACCCGGTCGGCGGGGACGGCCCGCCGGCCCCGGCCGACCTCACGGACCTCACGGACCTCACGGACCTCACCGACCTCACCGACCGCACGGACCTCACCGACTTCGACGCCTTCCTGCGCACCTCCGCCGAGCTCACCGGCTTCGACGAGACGGAACTGCGCGACACCGGCATGGCGCGCGAGCACCACCGCACCGTCCTCGCCCACCGGGTCCGCGACGAACACGCCCTGCTCCACCTCTGGTACGTCGGCGCCTGGCCGGACGAACCGCCCTCCTCGCCCCGCGCCCACGACCGGGGCCTGATGTGGCGCACCTTCCACGGCGCCGCCCCCGGCAGCACCGCCCCCGGACACGGCAGCTGGGCCGAGCCCCCGCACGGCGGAGGCGACCGGTGAGCCGCCCGCCGCTGCACCGCCACGCCGACGGCGAGCACCCCTGGGACGCGGTCGTGGTCGGCGCCGGCCTCGCCGGCACCCTGGTCGCCCACCGCCTCGGCGCACACGGCCACCGCGTCCTCGTCCTGGAAGCCGGCCACGCCGTCCCCGGCGCCGCCGCGACCGCGACCGCCTACCGGGCCGCCGGCGGCGGCACCCCCACCTCGCCCTACCCGCGCAGCGCGGACGCCCCCTCCCCGGACGTCGACGACCTGACCGGCCTGCCCGACGGCGGCTTCACCGCCACCGGCCACCTCGTCCAGCACGGCCCGCTGCCCTACGCCAGCGGCTACCTGCGGGCCAACGGCGGCACCGGACTGCTCTGGACCGGCCTCACCCCGCGCATGCACCCCGAGGACTTCCGCACCGCCGACCTCGGCCACGGCCGCACCTGGCCGATCGGCTACCGGGACCTCGAACCGTACTACCGCCAGGCCGAACAGGAACTCGGCGTCGCCGCCGACGCCGCCCAGCAACGCCACGCCGTCGGCCTGCCCATCCCCGACGACTACGCCTTCCCGATGCGCCCCGTCCCGGCCAGCCACCTCGACCGCACGGTCGCCCGCGCCCTCGACGGCCGGACCGTCCGCGACCCGGCCGCCGACCAGGACACCCTCCTCGCCGTCAGCGCCACCCCGCACGCCCGCAACGCCCCGCCCACCCGGCCCGCCGGCGCCCACCCCCAGGACGGTACCCCGGCCCACCCGGCCGGTCCGCTCTGCCAGGGCGCCGCCGCGTGCGTCCCGGTCTGCCCCACCGGCGCCAAGTACACCCCGCTGCGCACCCAGGCCCGCTGGGCACCCGGCGTCCGGCTGCGCACCGACGCCGTGGTGAGCCGGGTCCTCGTCGACGGCAGCGGCCGCGCCACCGGCGTCGAGTACCACACCGGGGGCGCCACCCACCGGGCCCGCGCCGGGCTGGTCGTGCTCGCCGCCCACGCCATCGAGAACGCCCGGCTGCTGCTCCTCTCCGGCCTCGCCAACCGCAGCGACCAGGTCGGCCGCAATCTGATGGACCACCCGGCGCTGCTCACCTGGGGCCTGCTGCCGCGGCCCACCGGCCCCTACCGGGGACCGGGCTCCACCAGCGGCCTGGAGGCCTTCCGGTTCGGCCCGGCCCGCGCCCGCCGGGCCCCCTTCCGGATCGAGATCGGCAACTGGGGCTGGTCCTGGGCCGGCCGTCCGCCGCAGGTCGAGACCGCGCGGCTGCTGCGCGCCGGGCTGCGCGGCAAGGACCTCCGCGCGCGCCTCGGCGACCGGATCGGCCGCCAGTTCTCGCTCCAGTTCGAACTGGAGCAGCCCGCCGACCCGGCCAACCGGGTCACCCTCGACCACAGCCGCCGCGACCGGCTCGGACTGCCGCGCCCCGCCCTGCACTACGACCTCTCCGGCTACGTCCGGGACGGCATGGCCTCCGCCCGGGCCGTCTCCGACCAGCTGTTCGCCCTGCTCGGCGCCGAGGACCACACCCGCTACGACGCCGGCCCCGGCTGGCCCGGGCGCCTCGAACACCGGGGCCGGGTCTACGGCTACCGGGGCGCCGGCCACGCCGGCGGCACCCATGTGATGGGCGACGCGCCGGGCGGCTCCGTGGTCGACCAGTGGCAGCGCTGCTGGGACCATCCCAACCTCTACGCGGTCGGCTGCGGCTCGATGCCCTCCCTCGGCACCTCCAACCCCTCGCTCACCATGGCCGCGCTGGCGCTGCGCAGCGCCGACCGCATCCACCGCGAGCTGACGGCGCTGCGCCGGCCCGTCCGGCTCACCGCCGCCGATCCGGCACCGTCCACCCCGTCCCCGTCCCCGTCCCCGTCGTCCGAGTCCTCGTCCCCGTCCCCGTCCTCGTCGTCGTCCAGGGAGCCCTCGTGACCGGTCTGCCGCTGCCGCCCGTGCCGGAGCCGTACCACCTGCCGTTCCACTACGGCGCGCTGCACAACATCGGCGTGGACTTCCTGGTCGACCCCGGACCGGTGCGCTCCCTGCTCGCCGACCGGCATCCCGCGCTGGCCGCCGCCGACTTCGGCGGCCGGGCCTGCGTCTCGCTCAACTACCAGCTCTACTTCGCCCAGTACCCGACCGGCGGCGGGATCACCGAGGAGGTGGAGATCAACGTCATCGCCCACCCGACGTCCGCCGCCGACCGGCTGCCGGCCGTCGACTACGGCCAGTACGCCCGCGGTCATGACCAGACCAGGCTGCTCGGCATCGCCCGCCTCCACGTGCTCTGCGACAACCCGCTCGCCATCGACGCGGGCACCCGGCTCTACGCCGAACCCAAGCACCCCGGGTGGTTCACCACCGTCCTGCCCTCGCTCAACGCGGCCGCCGTGCACGACCGCTGGTCCTTCGTCTGCCACCGCGCGGGCCTCGGGCCGGACGGCCTGCGGCGGTACGACGAGGAGCTCTTCGCCGTCGAGGCGGACCTCGCCGGCCTGGACGGCGAGCCGGTCGTCAACACCCCGGTCACCGGCTACGGCACCGACCCCGACGGGCGGTTGCTCGCCGGCCCGCTGACCGTCCACCAGCCCTACCGCTTCCACCCGCTCGACGCCCGTACCGCCGACCGGATCCGGCTCACTCCCGGACGGCCGGCGTCGGGGCGGGGACCGGCCCCGGAGCCGGGGGACCGCAGCCGCGAGGCCGCCGCCGATCTCGTCCGGCTGGTCGGCGACGCGCCCGCCTCCGGGGTGTGGACGTACCAGTCCGCCCCGGTCGCCGCCCACCACCGCCCCTACTACGTCCGCTGACCCGGATGGGGCCCGGCGTCGCGCCAACTGACGGGCGAGCCCGCGAACTTCACTCCATCAGGTGAAGCAGGCGGCGGCGGCTCGTCCGCTTGGCCGCCGCTCGCCGATAGTGGGAGATCGATCGGGCGCCGGGCGCCCCGACATACGGAGAGAAGGAGCGGCACATGCGGACCGAGGCCACCCAGCGGATCGAGCTGGTCTTCCGCCTGTTCGACGCCAACGGCAACGGTGTGATCGACATCGGTGACTTCGACCTGATGTCCAAGCGCGTGGTCGAGGCAGCGGTGGATTCGGACGAGGCGGCCAAGGACGCCATCCGCGCAGCCTTCCGGCGCTACTGGGTGACCCTGGAGACCGAGCTGGACGCCAACGGGGACGGCGTGGTGACCCGGGAGGAGTTCCGCGGCTTCGTCCTGTCGCCCGAGCGCTTCGGCCCGACGATCGCACAGTTCGCCGACGCCCTGGCCGCGCTCGGCGACCCGGACGGCGACGGCCTGGTCGAACGCCCCCTGTTCGTCGCGCTGATGACCGCGATCGGCTTCGGGCACGCCAACATCGACTCCCTCTTCGACGCCTTCGAACCGACCGTCGACGACCGCATCCCGGTCGCCACCTGGGCGGAGGGCATCCGCGACTACTACGCGCCGGAGAAGGCCGGCATCCCGGGCGACCAGCTGGTGGGCGACCCGACCACCTGATCCGTCCGGCCCGCGGCCCCCGCCCGTACCGGACGAACGACGACCAGCCGAGGAGCAGTGTGAAAACAGCAGTCGGACTCGCCGTGGGCCGGGGTACGGGCGCGGAGCTCGCGGCCGTCTTCGAACGGGCCCTGCACCGGATCGCGGCCCTGCACGGCGCCGGGATCGAGATCGTCAGGTCCCCGCGGACCTACCACTCGTACGTCTCGCTCCGCGAGGAGGTGGGCGACACCGGGCGGATCCGCGCGCTGACCGAGGAGGACGCCGCCCACTACGAGCGGTTCTGCCGCGAGCGGGCCCGGCTCGGCACGACGGCCGTCTTCCGGACGGCCGTCAACGCCCAGTCGCTCTACCTGGTCCGCCGGCGCCTGCAGGCCGTCAAGGTCGAGCCGATCGCCGCCGGGGACGCCGCGCTGCTGCTGGTCAGGGACGAGGCGCAGGGCTTCTACACCGGGGAGAACCGGCACACCCCGGGCGTGGTCACCCGCACCATGGAGTTCAGCCGGGAGATCACCGGCAAGGTGCTGGAGTACGCCGTCCGGCGGGCCTGGCGGCAGTGGCCCGACGGCGGGCCGGCCCGGGTGGTGATGGCCTACAAGTTCCACCTGCTCGACGGCGCCCTGGACGACTGGGTGGGCGACCTCGCGCGCGGGCTCGGCGTCGAGGTGCGGCTGTTCCAGCCCGACACCGTCAACCGCAACCTGATAACGCACGGCCTCGGCGACCGTACGGTCCTCGTGGCGGGCAACGAATGGGCCGACATCATGCACGTCGTCCTGCTCGACCGGTTCGGCGGCGAGCGGCAGGAGAACCGCTGCACGGAGAACGTCCACCTGCACCCGGAACTGGGCGAGCTGGTGGAGTACCAGACCGTGCACGGCTCCGCCGACGACCTCGCGGGCAAGGACACCGTCAATCCCGTCGCCACCCTGCGCGCCGCCGCCGCGATCGCCGAGCGGCACGCGGGGTGCCCGGGCGCGGTGGCCGAGGTCGAGGCCGCCCTGGCCGCCGCCGAGCGGCGGGGCGTACGGACCCCCGACCTCGGCGGCCGGGACTCCACCACCGCCGTGGCCGACGCCGTGCTCGACGCCCTGACCACGCGGGCCGCCGACGCCCGGCCGCCGATCGGCGGCCCGCGCTCCGCCGGTGCGCCGCTGCCCGTCGCCACGCCGGCGGACCGCCCGTGAGCGCCGGGACCGACCGGACGGCGCTGGTCGTGGTCGACCTGCAGAACGACTTCTGCGCCGGCCCCGTCGCCGCCGCCCGCTACCCCGGGGATCCGGAGCGGCTGGCCACCGTGGCGGCCAACTCCGCCCGGGCCGTCGAGACGGCGCGGGCGCACGGCACCGAGGTGCTCTTCGTCCGCTTCCTCGGCGACCCCGAGCACCAGGGCGCCGCCTGGCGCCACCGGGACGCCGCGCTGGGCAAGCGCCCCAAGTGCCTCGACGGGAGCTGGGGGGCCGAGTTCCACAGCGTGGTGCCGGCGCCCGGTGAGGCGGTGTTCACCAAGTACGCCTGCTTCGACGCCTTCCTCGGCGAGGGCTTCGGCCCGTACCTCACCCGGCGCGGGATCGGGCACCTGGTGTTCGCGGGCGTGTTCGCCGACGTCTGCGTGGACAGCACCGCGCGCACCGCCTTCCAGAAGGGCCTCCATGTGACGGTGCTCCGGGACTGCACCGCCGCCCTGCACTACCCGGACGAGGAGGTCCTGCGCTTCATGGGCCGCGTCTACGGCGCCCGCGTCACCACCCACGACCGACCCGCCGTCTGGACACGGCTTCCCGAGCACCTGGAGCGCCCATGACCCCCACCGCGGCCGCCCCCGCGACCGCCGGCGTCGCGACCGCCGGAACGACCGGTGTCTCGACCGGTGTCGCCGCCGCCGCAGGCTCCGGTGTCGACGAGGGCGTCGGACTGACCGCCCTGCTGGTCGCCGCCGCCCGGGCGATCGAGAGCCGCCGCCCCGACGCGCTGGCCCGGGACCCGCTCGCCGAGCACTTCGTCCGCGCCGCCCGCGCGTCCGCGCACTGGCCGCTCCACCCCCGGGACGTCCCGCCGGGCGCGGACGGGGCGGACGATCCGCTCTGGGGGCGCCTCGGCGGCTACTTCGCGCTGCGGACCAGGGCCCTGGACGACCACCTGCTGCGTGCCGCCCAGCTCGGCACCCGCCAGGTGGTGCTGCTCGGCGCCGGGCTGGACGCACGGGCCCACCGGCTGGACTGGCCGTCCGGCACGACCGTCTTCGAACTCGACCGCTCCCGGGTCCTCGGGTTCAAGCAGCAGGTCCTGGACCGGATCGGCGCGCGGCCGACGGCGCGGCGGGTGCCGGTCGCCTGCGACCTGCGCCTCGACTGGGCCGCCGGGCTGGCCGCCGCGGGCTTCCGTCCGGGGGAGCCGACCGCCTGGCTCGCCGAGGGCCTGCTGCTCTACCTGCCCGCCGCCGCCGAGCGGCGCCTGATCGCCACGGTGGACCGGTTGAGCGCCGCCGGGAGCAGCCTCGCCTACGAGGTGAAGCTCGGCATGGAGCCCACCGCCGTGCGCCGCAACCCCGTCTACCTCGCGGCCCGCGACCGGCTCGGCATCGACCTGCTCGTCCTGTTCGACGACGAGCCCCGGCCCGACACCGCCGCCGACCTGGCCGCCCGGGGCTGGGCCACCACGACCCACACCCCGTTCGAGTTCACCCGCCACTACGGCCGCGGCCCCCGCCCCGAGCCGGACGACGCGCTCGCGGCCAACCGCTGGAGCTTCGCCTCGCGCGGACCGCTGCCGGGCCCCCGCCGCCCGGAGCCCGCGTCGGGGTGAGCGGGCGTCACCAGGTCCGCGCCGCGGACAGCAGTCGCTCGCGGACCAGCGCGACATGCGGGTTGGCGGACGGTCCCGGCCGCTGCACCAGATAGGCGGTGTTGATCGGTGGGTCCTCCGGCCGGTGGAGCAGCCGCAGGGCACCGGCGTCCAGCTCGGCGCGGCACAGGTAGCCGGGCAGGACGGTCCAGCCCGCGCCGGCCGTCACGGCGGCCAGCACGCCCCGCAGGTCCGGGACGGTGACGGCGGCCCGGACCTGGAGGCGGCGGTCGAACACATGGCGCCAGTAGCGGCGGGCGATCGGCAGGTCCTCGGCGTAGGTCACCAGCGGCGCCCGCTCCAGGGCGTCCGGCAGCGGTTCCCCGGCGAGGCGGTCGGCCCAGGCCGGGGCGGCGACCAGGACGAACTCCTCGTCGGTGAACGGTTCGGCGTGCAGCGAGCGCCCGCGCGGGCGGCGGGTGGCGACCACCAGGTCGTGCTGCCCCGCGCGCAGCTCCGCCAGCAGCGGATCGGTCAGCCCGGTGGCCACCCGCAACCGGACGCCCTGGGCGGTGAGCGGGGCTAGGACGCCGAGCAGGACGGTGCAGAGGAACTCGGCCGGGCCCGCCAGGTGCACGGGCTCGGGCGCGCGCTCGGGTCCGGGGCCCGCCACATCGGCCAGCCGGTCGAGGGGTTCCGCCAACCGGGCGGCGAGTTCGTCCGCGTGGGCGAGCGGGACGACGCCCCGGGGCCGTCGCTCGAACAGCTCCCGGCCCAGCCGCTCCTCCAGGGACCGGATCTGCGCGGTGACGGTCGGCTGGGACAGCTGGAGCCGCCGCGCGGCCGCGGTGAACGACCCCGTCCGGTGGACCGCCAGGAAGGTGCGCAGCTGGTTCAGGTCCAGCGGCCCCGATCCATGGGAATTCCTATCGCTCATGCGCGCCAATCCTAGGCGCCCATCCGGGTTGTGGCCTTGTCGGGCCAGGTCGAGCCATCCACGGGCCGATGTCCGGTATCGGTTTTCCGATTGGTGCGGACCGTCGGGCGCGCCTACCGTCGAGGTCATCGGCCGCGCTGACGTTCTGGGTGCACGTCGTCAGGAGGTGCACGGCGGACGTCGCCGCGGACACGAGCCGACCACCCGACCACCGGACAACCCGACCACCCGACCACCCGACCACCCGACCATCCGACAATCCGGCTATCTGGAGACCACTCCATGTCGAAGAAGATCCTGTTCGTGATGACCGGCGCCGACCACTGGACGCTCGCCGACGGCACCCAGCACCCGACCGGTTTCTGGGCCGAGGAGGCCGCCGCGCCGTACGAGGCGTTCAAGGCCGCCGGCTACACCGTGACCGTGGCCACCCCGGGCGGCGTGGTGCCGACCGTCGACGCCGCCAGCCTCGCCCCCGAGTTCAACGGCGGGGAGGATGGCGCGCGGAAGGTCGCGGAGGCGCTCGCCGCCGCCGGGGAGCTCAAGAGCCCGATGAAGCTGGCGGACGCCCGGCTGGACGACTACGACGCGGTCTTCTACCCCGGAGGCCACGGTCCGATGGAGGACCTGGCGGTGGACGCCGACTCCGGTCGCCTGCTGGTGCGCGCACTGCAGTCCGGCAAGCCGCTCGGCGTGGTCTGCCACGGTCCGGCCGCCCTGCTGGCCGCCGTCGGGGAGGACGGCGGCAACGCCTTCAAGGGCTACCGGGTCGCGGCGTTCACCAATGACGAGGAGACCCAGTCCGGGTTCGCCGCGAAGGCCAAGTGGCTGCTGGAGACACGCCTCGTCGAGGCCGGTGTCGATGTGCAGGCCGGCGAGTCCTGGGCGCCGAACGTGGTCGTCGACCGCAACCTGGTGACCGGCCAGAACCCGGCCTCGGCCGCTCCGCTCGCCGCCGAGCTGCTGAAGAAGCTGGCCGCCTGACGTGCCCGGCGCCGACCGCACGGAGGAGGTCCTGGACGCCGCCTACAGCTGTCTGGCCAGGTACGGGGTGCGGCGGACGACGATGGACGACATCGCCGCCGAGATGGGCGTGTCGCGGTCGGCGCTCTACCAGTACGTCGGCGGCAAGGACGCCGCCTTCCGGCTCCTGGCCGAGCGCCTGCACGCCCACGCGCTCGGCCGGGCCCGGGCGGCCGCGGCCGGCGAGGCGCCGGCGGCCGACCGCGTCCGCGGCGTGCTGGAGGCCAAGCTCGGCCTGGCGCTGCGGCTGCGCGGCGACTCCCCGCACACCGCCGAACTCCTCGACGCCGAGGCCCGGCTGTTCGGCGAGGTGTGCACCGCGTTCACCGCCGAGCTGCGCGGGCTGCTCGTCGGTGTCCTGCGCGGTTCCGGTGTGGCCGAGGCCGAGGACGCCGCCGACATCGGTCTCGCCCTGGTCGCCGGCCTGGAAGGCGCGGGGGAGCCGGAACGGCTCCTCGCCCGCGCCGCCGAGGCCCTCTGCGCGGGCCTCGGCGGCTGTCGGTGACTTCCCGTACTTCCGGTACTCCCGGTACTTCCGGTCACGGGGTCGGCGACAGCGAGAACGCGCACTCGGGGACGCCGGGGAGCCAGGCCGGTCCCTGGACGTAGAGGTTGCTGATCCAGCCGTGGTAGTCCGGCAGGTAGGACCGGGCGTCGTTGGTGTGGCCCTCGGCGGTCACGCTCGCGCCGTGCGCCTGGCACTGGATCCGGATCGTGGCGGGCCCGGGCAGCACGGCTACCGGGGTGTCGGAGGTGGACGGGGCCGGGCGGATGTTCACCCCCGAACTCCAGGTCTGGTGCACGGTGGTGGGAGGCCGGCCGTCGTCGGTGGGGGCGAAGCGCACGGCGCCGGCGTGTCGCCGGGGGCGCAGCGCGCCGGTGTCGGTGCCGAGCCGCCGGCCCGGCAGCGTGAAGATCTCGGCGGCGTCCTTCTGCCCGACGGCGTCGTACCGACGGCCTGCGACCACGCCCGCCGGACGAAGTCCGAGCAGTCGAAGCCGATCGGGTACGGGTCGTTCTTGGACCGCTCGGGGTCGCTCGGGTCCACCGAGCCGTAGGTGGCGCCGGGGGTGGGGCCGTGGCCGCCACCCCAGGTGTACCAGGTGCTGGTGGCGACCTGGCCGCAGGCGGCGGTGATGGCGCGACCGGAGGCCTCCGAGATCGGGGTGCCCTGGGCCGCGCACACGGCGGAGACCGGGGCGGGGGTCGAGGTGGCGGCCGGGGACGCCGGGGCCGGGGTCGGCAGCGCGGTGCCGGTCAGGAACCCGGCCGGCAGGGCGAGCAGCACGGCGGCCAGGGCGGTGGTGTTGCGGTGCATCCCCCGACCGACGGAGCGCGTGCCGGCGGCGGGGGCGCGTACGGGCGGGGCGACCCCCGGCGCGCGGCTCGGCGCGCGGCTCGGCGTCCACCGAGTTGCACGGAGTGCAACGTCGCAGGTCCGCCGGGCGGGCTGGGCGCGGTCCCCCGAGAATTGGCCCGGGGTACTGTGCGGAAGCGAACCGGCCATTCACCGCAAGGAATCCGCCACCGCCACGAACCGCACGCGCAATGGTCACGAGCGGTTTTCGGAGTGGTGGCTTCCGGTTCGATCACCATCCCTAGCGTGCCGCCCATGACACAGAGTCACCGCCCCCACCGGGCACGTCGCACCGGTCTGCTGGCCGCCGCCGTCGCCTCCGCACTGAGCCTCACCACCGTCGCCCTGACCTCTCCGAGCGCCGCCTCCGCCGAGCCCGCCGCCCCCACGGACGCCGCTTCCGTCGCGGCGGCCGCCGCCCCGGACGCCGGTGAGGTCGTCGTCGACGAGCACTTCGCCGGCTCAACCCTCCCCGCCGGCTGGAACGCCGTCGAGGGCGACTGGAAGGTGGAGAACGGCCGGCTGGTCGGCACCTCCGCCAACTCCGGCCAGCAGAGCCGGATCACCTTCGGCCGCCACCTCAACGACTTCCGCATCGAGGCCACCGCCCGCTTCGAGAGCGTCCAGGACGCCGCCCGCTGGACCGCCCTCGGCCTGGACGTCCCCGCGAGCGGCGCCACCCCGTGGTCCATCGCGACCATGCGCTCCGGCACCACCGCCTCCAACGGCCTGGAGTTCGCCCAGCGCACCCCCGCCAACAGCTGGAACGTCACCAACACGGGCTCCGCGCCGACCGCCGCCGGCACCGGCCGCGACGTGCGCGTCACCGTCGAGGTGCACGGCACCACCGCCCGCTGGATATTCGACGGCAAGGAGGTGATGCGCACCACCCAGGTCGCCCGCACCGCCGACGGCGGCCAGGCCCTGATCGTCAACGGCGCGAAGGTCTCCTTCGACGACCTCAAGGTGACCGCGCTCGCCCCGGGCGGCTGGCTGCGCCCCGCCGGCTCGCCGCTCACCGTGTTCGCCCACCGCGGCGCCTCCTCCGCCGCCCCGGAGAACACCCTGGACTCCGACGAGGTCGCCCGGCGCGGCGGCGCCGAGTGGATCGAGAACGACGTCCAGCCCAGCAAGGACGGCGTCCCCTACGTGCTGCACGACGACACCGTCGACCGCACCACCAACGGCAAGGGCCGCATCCGCGACCTGACGGCCGCCCAGCTGGACGCGCTGGACGCCGGCTCCTGGTTCGGCCCGACCTACGCGGGCGCCCGGGTGCCGAGCCTGGCCGCCCAGCTGGAGGACCTGCGCACCCGCGGCGGCAACCTCCTGCTGGAGATCAAGGGCAAGCACAGCCGTGACGAGGTCGCCCGGATCGTCAAGGAGATCCGCGACCACGGCATGACCGGCCGGGTCTTCGTGCAGAGCTTCGAGGTCGACGCCCTGCGCTACACCCGCGAGCTGGCCCCCGAGCTGCCCCTCGGCCTGCTGCGCGGCGACCTCGACGCCGACCCGGTGGCCATCTCCAAGGAGCTCGGCCTCTCCGCCTACAACCCGTCCGACGGTGCCCTCGCGCCCCGCCTCGGCGTGGTGAAGGACCTGCACGCGGCCGGCGTCGCGGTCAACGTCTGGACCGTGGACTCGGCCACCCGCTGGAAGGCCCTGGACGCCGCCGGCGTCGACGGCATCATCACCAACCGCCCCGCCGAGCTGGCCGGTTGGAACTCCGCCTGGCTGCAGGGCGGCGCCGGCACCACCCCGCCGGCCGCGCCCACCGTGGCGATCACCTCGCCGGCCGCCGGTGCCACCCTGGACCGCGCCCAGCAGCCGGTGACCGCCGTCCAGGCGAACGGCGCCGACACCGTCCGGCTCACCCTGGACGGCAAGGACCTGCCGGCCGGTTCGGCCCTCGACACCACCTCGCTCGCGCTCGGCAGGCACACCCTGCGCGCCGAGGCCACCGGCCCCGGCGGCCGCGCCGAGACCACCACCGAGTTCACCGTCGCGGCCACCCCGACCGGCCTGGCCTCGCTGGTGCTCACCTCGGGCGCCGACCGCAACGCCGTCGCCACCCTGACCGTGATGCTCGGCCAGGGCCAGTACCAGCCGCTCGCCCACTGGGCCGAGAACCAGGCCGGCCGCAGCATCCCCGCGGACCGCGCCCGCCTGATCGCCGGCGACGCCCGCACCCTCGACGCCGCCCCGCGGAGCTGACCCCCGCACCCGGCGCTCCTCCCAGGGGACCTCGTACCGCCCACCGCGGTACGAGGTCCCCCGCCATTCCGGGGCCGTTCCCGCAAACGCCCCGGAAGCGTCAACCTCTCCGCCCTCCCATCCCCCGATCGACGAATACACCCCCGACCCCGGGGCCCGGGCGGAGGCACACTGCCAGACTCCCGCCATGACGAACACCTCCCCGGACCCTGCATCGGCCCCTGTCTCCCGGTTCGCCCCGGGCACCACCGCCGTCCTGCGGGACATCGCGCGCGGGAGGATCTGGTCGGCCACACCGCTGTACGTCCTCGCCGACACCGGCGCCACCCTCACCCTCGCCGCCCGCCCCGGCATCGAGAAGCTGGCCCCGACCACCTGGATCACCTCGCTGCGCACCGGCGACCCGACGGCCCGCCGACGGGGCATCGAGAACCTCGTCGCCGGCCGCTGGGAGCTGGCCCCCTGGACCTGGCGCGACACCGTGGTGCTCAGCGACTTCACCTCGGACGAGTACTTCAGCGTGCATCGCTTTCTCGACCCCGACGGGCGACCGCTGCGCTGGTACGTCAACTTCGAGCGCCCGTACCGCCGGACGGCGATCGGCATCGACACCTTCGACCTCTTCGTCGACCTGGTCGTCGACCCCGACCTGTCCGCCCACCGCTGGAAGGACGAGGACGAATACGATCAGGCACGACGCCTCGGGCTGGTCGACGACACCCTCCACCGACTCGTCGAGCGCGCCCGCGAACGGGCGCTCGCGCTGCTGGAGGACCGCGCGGGCCCCTTCGCGTCCGGGATCGACGCCTGGGCGGCGCCGCCCGTCTTCCCGCTGCCCGTCCTGCCCCCGGACGTGCTCACGGTGCCGGTGGGGGTGGCCGGTAGGTGAGGGCCCCGGGGGAGGCGCGGGCCGGAGGAGGCGACTCCTCGCCGGCCGCCGCCCGGGACCAGCGGGCGGCGAGCAGGGCGCCCGCCACCAGCTGGAGCTGGTGGTACAGCATCAGCGGCAGCACCAGCAGTCCGGCCTGCGCTCCGAAGAGGACGGTGGCCATCGGCAGACCGGCGGCCAGGCTCTTCTGCGAGCCGCAGAGCACCGCCGCGATCCCCGAGGCCCGGTCGAGGCCCAGCAGGCGTGCGCCGAGCCGGACGGTGAGCAGGGTGGACGCGAGCAGGGCCGGCAGGGCGATCCCCAGCCCGAGCAGTGCGGCCGGCGTGACGGTGGACCAGACGCCCTGCGCCACCGCGCCGCTGAAAGCGGTGTAGACGACCAGCAGGATCGAGCCCCGGTCGACCGGGGCGAGCACCCGGCGGTGCCGGCCCAGGAAGCCGCCGATCCACGGCCGCAGCAGCTGCCCGAGCACGAACGGCGCGAGCAGCTGGGCGAAGATCCGCAACAGCCCGTCGGCCGACAACACCGCGCGGGCCCCCAGCAGCCAGGCCGCGAGCAGCGGCGTCAGCACCAGCCCCACCAGGCTGGAGTAGGTGCCGGCGCAGATCGCGGCCGGGACGTTCCCCCGCGCGGCGCCGGTGAGCGCCACCGAGGACTGCACCGTGGACGGCACCAGGCAGAGGAACAGGACGCCCGTCCGCAACTGCTCGGGGAGCGGGCCGGACGCGAGCACCGCCACGGCCGACCCGAGTACCGGGAACAGGACGAAGGTGGAGGCCAGCACCAGCCCGTGCAACCGCAGATGGCGCAGCCCGGCGAGCGTCTCACGGGTGGAGAGCCGGGCGCCGTACAGGAAGAACAGCAGCCCCACCGCCAGGTCGCAGGCCACCTCCGCCCCGCGCGCCGCCCGCCCGGTGGCGGGCAGCAGCGCCGCCAGCGCCACCGCCCCGGCCAGCGCCGCCACATACGGGTCGAGCGCGCGCCACCACGGCCGCCGCTCGCCGCCGCCCGGCGGACGGCCCCGCGCCTGCGCCGCGGGCGGTGCCCGGTGCTGTGGGGTCGTGGTCATTCCTCGCCTCCCTCCTCCGCTTCCAGGTGCGCGGTGGCCGTGCCCAGCAGGCCGCCGGTCGCCAGGACGGTGGCGCCGTCGTGATCGCTGCCGGCCGAGCCGCGCCCGATCTGCAGGTCGGCCGTGCGGTCGATCTCGACGATCGAGTCCGCCCGGGAGTTGTCGATCACCGTGATGAGGCTGCGCTCGGCGGCGGCCGCCTCCGGTGCGACGGCGCAGCCGAGCACGGCCCAGGCCCCGGCCAGTCCGGCCGCCGCGGTCCGGCGGGGGGATCGCGCCGTCCGGACCGTCACACGCTCACCTCCTCGCGGGCCTGCGGTCGCGGGATGTTGCGTTCCAGCAGCTCGGTGGACTCGCGCACGCCGATCTGCTGCCGCTCCCCGGCGGAGGCCGGCAGCCGTCCGTCCGCCACCTTGAGCCCGGCGAGCGCCTCGTCCATCGCCTGGTGGGCGGCGAACAGGCAGGGCGTGCTGTAGATGGCGACGTCGACCCCGAGCGCGCCCAGCTCGGAGAGCGAGAGCCGGGGCGACTTGCCGCCGGCGATCTGGTTGAACAGCAGCGGCTTGTCGCCCACCACCCGGCGGATCCGGCGGATCCACTCCTCGCTGCGGACCCCGTCGACCAGCACCACGTCCGCGTCGGTGGCGGCGAGGGCCTCGGCCCGGCGCAGGATGTCGGCCTCCTCGGTGGCGTCCGTACGGGCCACCACCACGAGGTCGGTGCGCGCGGCGAGCACCTGGTCCAGCTTCTCCAGGTACTCGTCCAGGGGCAGGATCTGCTTGCCGTCGGCGTGGCCGCAGCGGCGCGGCCGCTTCTGGTCCTCGAGGATGACGCCCGAGGCGCCGATCCGCTCCAGCCGCCGCACCACGTGGCACGCCACCTCGGGATCGACGTAGCCGTCGTCGATGTCGACCAGCAGGTGGTGCCCGGGGAAGGCGCCGCGCAGCCGCTCGACGAAGGCGACCATGTCCGGCCAGGCGATGAAGCCGATGTCGGGCAGGCCGTAGTAGGAGGCCGCGAAGCCGAAGCCGGAGACGAACATGCCGTCGTAGTGCGCGGCCGCGATGGAGGCGGAGTACATGTCGTAGACACCGATGAGCGGGGTCGCCCCCGGGGCGGCGATCCGCTCGCGCAGCCGCTGCCCGTAGTGGTCGTGCAGGTTCCCGTGACGCAACGCCATCTCCTCGTCTGCCAGGGGCCCGTGCGGGACGTGCACGGTCCTTTGCCATAAATTGGCCATTCCAAGGGCCAACTGAGACGCCATCACTATGCGCTCTTTAATGTTCCGTGGGCAAATCTTTAAAGGAACTTCCCTCCTTGGAGTTAACGCGGTCATATCCATCAGATAAGTCCGATGAATTCACGGGAATGCCGCCCATGGTGGTGTCAGAGCGCGAGCCGGCCGCCGCACACGTACCAGTGGCCGCCCGCCCGCAGGTGGTCGACCAGGGCGCGCTGGACGGCGGTGTCCCGGGGCAGCGACTCCAGCGGCCGTTCGACGTCGCCGAAGACGTACCGCAGCGGATTGGGGTCCTCGGGCACCGGCGGCTGGTCCGGCCGCACCAGCGGGGCGAACCGCCGCTGGAAGCGGATGATGTTCGAGCCCTCCGGCAGGTAGGCGGCGAGTTGCGGGTCGAGCAGCCAGGAGAAGACGTGGGCGCTCCGGTACGGCTCGCCGGGGAAGTGCCGGGGGAAGAACGCCCTGGCCCGGTCCAGTGCCCGCTCGCACGCCTCGGGGGAGAGCGGCCCGCAGTGGTCGGGGATGTGCACCTGGAGGCTCCACTCGCCGCCGACCGCCGCCGCCGCGGCGTCCGCCCCGGCCGGCCGCCGGCGCTGGAACTGCAGCCGGCCCAACTGGAACAGCTCGCCCCGGAAGTGCAGCGTCAGCCAGCGCGGATTGCCCAGCCCGGCGTGGCCGCGCCACCGGCTCACCACGAGCTGCCGGCCGAGGTCGGCCAGTGTCGACCGGGTCACCTCCGGCGGGACGCCCAGCGCGCGGTGGTGGGCCCGGGTGCACGGGGCCAGCGCGACGAAGAGCAGCGTCGCCAGCCCCGCGCCGTCCGCGACGCCGGCCGGCCAGTCGCGGTCGAGCCCGGACGGCTCCCCGAGCGTCCCGACGGCCCGCGCCTGGGTGTGCAGCGCCTCCTCGAAGAGCGCCCGCAGCCCCGCGTCCCGGGCCAGCCCGGCGCGGGCCGCCAGGAGGCCGTTCACCTCCTCGAACGGCACCGCGAGCGCCAGCAGCGCCTCGGCCAGCTCCTCGTCGGCCGGCAGGTACGGGTCCTCGGGCAGGTACGGGCCGTCGGGCGGGTACGGGCCGTCGGCCGGAAGGTGCGGGTCGTCGGGCAGATGCGGCGGTCGCGGTTCCACGGCGCTCTCCACGGTGCGGGATCGGCGCGCCCGCCGGGTCGACGGGCGGACCGGCCGACCCTACCGGCGGCCCGCCCGAGCGTCGGGGAGCGTCCGCACAGCGGGATCAGCGCAGCAGCGTGAACACCAGTGCGCACACGCCGCCGAGCGCCGTCCCGGCCACCACCTGGGCCGGCGTGTGCGCCCGGAGCACCAGTCGCGACCAGCCCGCCGCCACGGGCAGCGCCGCCGCCGCGACCACCAGCGCCGCCGACGCCGGACCGAAGACCAGCAGCAGGACCATCGCCGTTCCCCCGGCCACCGCGTTGTGCAGCGAGATCTGCCACCACACCGTCACGGCCAGCGCCGAGACCAGCCCGACCAGCATCGCCACCACCACCGCGCCCAGCTCCGCCGGGGCGTGCAGCAGGGACAGCAGTGCCATGCCGACGACCACCGAGAACAGGCTGACCCCCATCGGGACCACCCGCTGGCGGCGCACCCGGATGTGCTTGTCGGTCAGCGCGCCGCGCCGCACACCGAGCGCGACGACGCCGAGCGGCACCACCCCGCAGAACGCCGCCGCCAGCAGTCCCCAGCCGACCCCGGTCCAGCCGTCCGCGGCGTGCGCGCCGACGACCAGCAGCAGGGCGATCACCAGCGGGACGGGCGCCAGTACCTCGGTGACGACCCGCGCCGCCCGCTCGCGCGGCGAGGCGGCGGCGAACGCCGGGGGCTCGGGCGGGAGGAAGGCGCTCACCGCGGGACGCGGGCGGGACGGCGCCCGGGGGCGGCGGTCGGTCGGTGCACGACCGACAGACTACCGGCCCCGGCCGTCCGCCCCGATCGGCCGTCGCCGCCGCGGGAAGCGCCGGCTCAGCGCGGTCCGGCGGTCCCGCCCGGACGCGCCCCGCGCCGGTCCCGGAGCGCCCGCAGGCCGCGCCGCACCGTGCGGGTGGCCGCCGGCGGCAGCAGGTCCAGCAGCAGCCGGCGCGGGCCCGAGCGCGCCGCCGCCGGCCCTGCGGCGGCGTTGTTCAGCCGCAGCACCCGCCGCTCCGCGATGGTGTCCTCGTCGACGGTGAACCCCTCGGCCCGCCAGTCCCGGGCCAGCAGGGTCTCGCGGACCGGCTCCGGATCGCCCCAGGTCCCGTAGAACTTCATCGGCGTCAGCAGCACCGGCCGCAGCCCGGCGGTGAACACCGCCTGCCAGACCGCGGCTGACACGCCCGGCGTGTGCTCCGAGCGGTAGTCGTCCAGCGCCACCAGCCCGTTCTCGGCCAGGGCCCTGCGCGCCACCTCGATGTCCCCGGTCACGTGCTCGTAGAGGTGGGAGGCGTCGACATGGACGAAGCGGCAGCTGCCGTCCGGGATGCGGCCGTCCGCCAGCACCGAGGTCGGCGCCTGCACGATCGTCGGCAGCTCCGGGTGGAACGCCAGGTAGTTGGCCTCGAACCCGCGCCTGGTCAGCGAGGACCGGTAGGACATCGCCATCTCGGCGTCGTTGTCGGCGTCGTCCGCCTCGGAGTCGAACAGGTCACAGACCGTCAGCCGCTCGCCCGGCCGCAGGTGGTCGCCGAGCAGGACGGCGCTGCGCCCCAGGTAGCTGCCGAGTTCGAGGATGTCGCCGGTGAGCCCGGCCGCGCTCTGGGCGGTGAGCAGGTGCCGGAAGGCCTCCTGGTCGAGCCGGAAGAACCAGCCGGGAATGGACTCCGGGTGCGCGGCCGGACGGGGCATGCCCGGGGCGGTGGACGGAGCGGTGGACGGAGCGGCGGGCGGGTCGGCGGCGGGCCGGCCGGAGGCGGCGGTCTCGGCACTGGACACGGCGGTCTCCCTCGGGACGGGACGGAGCGGGCGCGGGGCGGGCCCGTGCCCTGGTCACGCGCGGCGGTGCCGTGGTACCGGACGGATCGGCCGTGGTGCGGGGCGCTCATCATAGTCACGCCGCACCCCGCCGGGACCGCTTGGGAACGGAGCGTCCACCGCTGTTCAGGCGTTCGGCTCCGCGCGCTCCAGTTCGGCGATCGTCTCCGCCAGCCACGCCCGCTCGGCCGCCCCGGAGGCGCGGGCGACCAGCAGCATGCCGCGCCGGAACGGGTTGGGCTCCCGCTCGGCGGTGACCGGCCGGCCGCCGGCGTCGTAGAAGAAGCTGCTCGGCGCCTCCAGGAAGGCGAGCCGCCGCCGCAGCACGGCGGCCTGCCGGGCCGGGTCGTCCAGCCGGTCCAGGAAGGCCGCGACGGTGAAGAAGCGGATCTGGTCGGAGATCTCGACCTGCTCCGGATCGGCCAGCCGGCGTTCCAGTTCGCCCCGGCCCTCGGCGGTCAGCTCCAGCACCTGCCGGGGGACGGCGCCGTTGCCCCGCTCGCTGCGCCTGCGCAGCAGCCCGGCCTTCTCCAGGCGGGTGATGGCGGGGTAGAGCGCGCCGTCGCTGACCGGCCGGGCATGGCCGGTCAGTCCGGTGATCCGGGCCTTCAGCTGATAGCCGTGCAGCGGTTCGTCGTACAGGAATCCGAGGATCGCGAGCGTCAGCACGGTCGAGGCCTTTCCGTCGTCGTGGCGTTCCGTCCGAACCGGCGTGCGCGCCGCGATGGCCGCGCGCCCTCGTGCGGTGTCATGCTACCTCTTGTCGATGTGCATCGATTCGATGTATCTCTATTCGAGGCGTAGCGCCGGAAGGGCGCGCCGACGGACCGCGGGAACCGCGGGGACATGGGGGAGGACGCATGCGGGGGCACCTGCCGCGGCTCGTCGCACTGGCGGGACCGGTCTACGGCGAACTGCTGTCCGGGGTGGTGGCCTCGGTCATCGGCACCTATTGGGTGGCCGGGCTCGGCGGGCCCGCCGTCGCCGCCGTCACCCTGGCCGGCACCGTGGAGAACCTGCTGCTCGGCCTGGTCCTGGTGGTCGCCTCGGGGACGACGGTGCGACTCGCGCGGGCCCACGGCGCCGGCGACCCGGCCGCGGCCGGGCGGGTCGCCGGCGCCGCCTGGCGGCTCTGCGCCGTGGGCAGCCTGCTGCTCGCCGTCCCCGGCTTCCTGCTGCGCGAACGGCTCGCCGGAGCCTTCCTGGACGGCGAGGCCGCCGCCCTCGCCGCCGACTGGTTCACGGTGGCCTTCCCGGCCTTCGCGCTGTTCTTCGGCCAGCGCGTCGCCGACGAGCTGTTCAAGGGCGTCGGCGACACCCGGACGCCGATGCGGACGGCGCTGCTCTCCAACGCCCTGCTGCTCGTCCTGGACCCGCTGCTGATCCTCGGGCCCGGCCCGTTCCCCGCGCTCGGCGTGACCGGCGCCGCGCTCGCGCTGACCGCCTCCCGGGCCGTCGCCCTCGCGGTCACCCTGCTGCTCCGGCGCCGCCACCGGCTGCCCGCACCGGCCGGCGGACTGCCGGCCGAGGCCCGCGCGATCACCGCCGCCGGCGCGCCGTTCGGCCTGGACTTCACCGCGCGGATGGGCGTCGGAACGGCGCAGCTCGCGCTGGTCTCCTCCTTCGGCGTGGCCGCCGTGGCCGGGTACGGGGTCGGCTACCGGGTCCTGCTGATCGTCACCATGGCCTTCTACGCCCTCCGGCAGGCCGCCGCCATCGAAGCCGCCCGCCTGACCGGGGCCGGCTCCGCCCCGGCCGTGCGCTCGCTCGGCCGTGACACCGCCAGGCTGGCCGGCTCCCTCGGCGCCGGCGCCGCCGTCCTCTGCGCGGCGGCCGCGGTCCCGGTCGCGGGGCTGTTCACCGACGACCCGGCGGTGGCCGGGCAGGCGGTCGGCTTCCTGCGGATGGCCGGCCTCTACCTGCTGCCCTACGCGCTGGTGGTCGCCCTCGGCGGCGTCCACCAGGCGGCCGGTGCCGGCCGCCCGCTGGTGCTCGCCGTGCTGCTCGGTCTCACCGCCCAGCTCGCCTGCGGCGCCGTCCTGTCCGGACCGCTCGGCGTTCACGGCCTCTGGGCCGGTATGACGATCGGAGCGCTCGTGCAACTCGCCCTGCTCCGCCACCTGCTGCGCCGCCCCCGACCGGCCGCCGGGGCGGACGGGACCACCGGCGACGGCCCTGATCCGGCGTCAGAAAACCGCTTGAGCGAACGAAAGGCACCTGCTTAAGCTGCACACGATCGATCTCCCGAAGCCGAAGGTGGACCCATGGAGCCGAGCCGTCGTCACACCGCCCTGATCGGTGCCGCCACCGCGGCGCTCGCCGCCGCCGCGGTGGCGGGCGGCGTGAGCGCGGTCCAGGAGCCCGCCGGCGCTCCCGGCATCGTCGTGGAGGCGCACCTGGGCATACTCGCCGGGCCCGCCGACGGGCCGGACGGGCTCGCGGTCCAGGACCACATGGCCCTCTGACGGGCCACCGGACAGCGCGCATGACCGAACCGACGGTGCTGCCCGAACGTCCCGGCGACCCCTCGGGCGGTGCCGCCGCACCCGGCGACCCCACCGCCCTGCTGGTCGCCGGAACGGCCGAGCGGCTGATCCGCCTCTGGGACGGCCGGCCCGAGCTGCACCTGCCCGGGTGGGGCCGGCCGTTCCGCCAACTCGGTGACCTGCTGCCCGAGCGGGACGTCGAGTTCGCCGCGCACAACCCGCAGATGGTGCCGCTGCTCTGGTACCCGGCGCTGCGCCACGGCGACCGCGCGCGCCCGGTGATCGACGTGTTCGACCACCTCCCCGCCGGGTTCGGCCCGCCGCTGCCCCGGCGGCAGGAGCTCTCCCGGATCTACAGCTGGGCGCTGGCCTCGCGCACCGCCGTGGACTGGATCGCCGACTGCCTCGACGGCCGCGGCCTGCTGGAGGCCGGTGCGGGCAGCGGCTACTGGGCCCGGCTGCTGCGCGCCCGGGGCGTCGACGTCCTGGCCACGGACGCCGAGGCCCGCGCCGGGCGCAACGGATTCACCGACCGCTTCCAGTACGCCGAGGTCCGCCCGGGACGGGCCGCCGAGGACGCCGCCGCCCACCCCGACCGGGTGCTCGCCCTGCTCTGGCCCCCGCACCGCGATCCGATGGCCGCCGACGCCCTGCGCGCCTACCGCGGCCCCGGCCTCCTCTACCTCGGTGACCGCTCCGGTGGCATGTGCGCCGACCGGGCCTTCTTCGCCGAACTCGCCGCCCACTGGTACCCCGCGTCCCACTGTCCGCTCACCCTCCGCTGGCTCGGCAACCGCGACACCGCCACCTTCTTCGCCCGCCGTTGATCCGCGTCCCGGCCGCACGGGGCTCCTGGTGCGACGCGGTCATGCGATTGGCCGGTTACCCGGACGGATCGTAGGGGAACTGTTTGGCGCAGTTCCCACCCCACCGAGGAGGTTTCTGATGAGACGACTGCTCTGCGCGGCCGCTGCCGCCGCCACCGTCCTGTGCCTGACCGGCGTCGCCGCCGCCGACACCGGCACCACCTGGCCCGCCGTCGGCGCTGACGCGACATGGCCCGCCGAGGGAACGGACGCCGGCTGGTCCGCCCTGGGCACGGATACGACGTGGCCCGCCGAGGGCGCGGACGCCGACTGGTCCGCCGCCGGTACCGGGGCGACGTGGCCCGCCGACGGTATGGACCCCAACTGGGCCGCCTTCGGCACGGACGCGCAGTGGTCGCCCGTCGGCGCGGGCGCCGGCGCGCCGGTGAGCCTCCCCGCCGCGCAGTAGCGGGGGACCGGACACCGCCGTCCGCTCGGCCCGGCCGCGAAAGCGCGTCCGGGCCGAGCCCTCTGGGCGGCGATCACGCCGTACGCGCGCCCGGGAGGCGGACGGCGAGCAGCGCGCCGGCGGCGGCGGTGGCGGCCAGGACGGCGAGCGCGGGCGCGAGGGCGTCGGCCAGGGGGCGGCCGGCGGTCAGGGTGGTGGCCACGGCCACGCCGAGGGCGGGCCCGATGTTCATCGCCGTCTGCTGCAGCCCGCCCGCCACGCCCGAGGCACGGACCGGGACGGCGCGGACGAGTGCGGCCGTCGCCGTCGCCATCACCGCTCCGAAGCCGGCGCCCAGCAGCAGGAAGGCCACCCCGGTCACCGGCGGAGGGGTGCCCGGCCGGAGGGTGGCGACCGCGAGGGCGCCCAGCGTGATCGCGCACATCCCCGCGACGACCGTGCGACGCGGCCCGTGACGGCGGGCCAGGGCCGCCGAGGCGGGCGCGGCGGCCACCATCGCCACCGCCAGCGGCAGTGCTTGCAGGGCACTGGCGAGCGGATCCAGGGCGAGCACGTCCTGCAGGAAGTAGGTGGCGAGGAAGAGCGTGCCGGAGAGCGCCGCCGATGCGGCGAACAGCACGCCCAGCGCGGGGGCCACCGCCGGGGCCCGGAGAACGGCCGGCGGCAGCAGCGGAGACCGGGTGCGCCGCTGATGGCGGACGAAGACCGCGCCGAGCGCGGCCGAGGCCGCGAGCCCGAGCCCGCCGGCCGGTGTCGGGCCCCGGTCCGGCAGACCGGCCAGGGCGGACACCAGGCAGGCCAGCGCAGCGCCGAGCAGTGCCGCGCCCGCCAGGTCCAGCCCGCCGGCGCGGTCGGTGACGGCGGCCACGGGCGGTCGGACCATCAGCGCGGCCACCCCGGCGACCGCGGCCGGTGCGACGGTCAGGAAGAAGACCGACCGCCAGCCCCACTGCGTGGTCAGGGCGCCGCCGACCACCGGTCCGGCGGCGGCCGACAGCCCGATCGCGCTGGTGCGCAGCGCGATCGCCCGGCCGAGCAGGTCGGCCGGGTGGACGGCGCGCAGCAGTCCGAGGGTGGCGGGCTGGAGCAGCGCGCCGGCGGCGCCCTGGAGCACCCGCAGGCCGATCACCCAGCCGATGCCGGGGGCGATGCCGATGCCGGCCGAGGCGGCGCCGAAGCCGAGCACCCCGATCGCGAAGACCCGGCGGTGGCCGTAGCGGTCACCGAGCCGGCCGGCGAGGACGAGCAGGGCGGCCACGGTGACCAGGTAGGCGGTACTGGTCCACTGCACGGCGGACAGGGAGGCGTGCAGGTCGCGTTGGAGGCTCGGCTGGGCGACGGTGAGGACCGTCCCGTCGAGGGCGACGATCGCGGCGCCGAGGATGCTTCCGGTGAGGGTCAGCCGCCGCGTTCCCCTCGTGCTCACCGTTCCCGAGGCGTTCACCGTTCCCGCCGTGCTCACCGTTCCCGGGGCGTTCACCGGGCCGCCGGGCCGAGGTGGGCGTCGAGGGTGGCGCGCAGCACGGGGTCGAGGGCGTCGCTTCCGGTGGCGAGGCCGAGGCTGCCCCAGGCCCGGAGCTGGGCGAGGCCGTGCAGATTGGCCCAGAGCGCCGCCGCGACCGTCGCCGGGGAAGCGCAGTCCTCGCCGGTGGGCGGATGGATCACGGCGACCAGGCGGGTGAGGACCTCGAACAGGGGCATCGAGGTGCGGCGCAGCCCGGCGCCGCTGCCCGCCAGCACGTCATGACGGAACATCAGCTCGAACATGCCCGGCTGTTCGGCCGCGAAGGCCAGGTAGCCGTGGGCGAGCCGTTCGAGCCGGGCACGGGCCTCGGCGGCATCGTGGCCGGCGGTCGCGGCGTGGCCGGCGCCGTCCTGGAGCCCCAGTGCGGTGGCCAGCTCACCGAAGCCGTGCCGGGCGATGGCCGCGAGCAGCTCGGCGTGGGTGGCGAAGTGGCGGCGCGGGGCGCCGTGCGAGACGCCGGCCTGGCGGGCGATCTCGCGCAGGGTGAGCGCGTGCAGGCCCTCCAGGGCGAGCAGTTCCACGCCGGCCGCGACCAGGCGGGCGCGCAGGCCGGTGGCGTTGTCCTGTTCGGTCATGGAGGAGTGTCTATCAAGATCGAGTAGACACTGTCTACTCGCGCCGGGGCCGGGCGGGGGGCACAATCGCGGCATGGACGAGGGCGGCGAACCGGCCTGCTGGCTGGACCGGGTGTGCGACGAGTGCGGGCGGCTGCGAAACGAGCGGTCCGGCCCCGGGCCCTGCGAGCACTGCGGCAGCGGCGGGCCGGCGGCCGGGGCCGCGGAACCGGGGCGCGAGGGCGCCGGGAACGGAAAGAGCCCCTGGGCGGACCACCAGCGGTGACCCGCCCCGGGGCAGGGTGTCGAACCGGCGCGCGGGTGCGCCGTCCAGGATCGGGTCAGCGCGACAGACCGTCGAGCGGCTGACCGGACTGCTCGTCCAGCGGATCCTCCACCGGCTCCACGCCGTCCGCCGCCGTGCCCTGCGCGGGGATCCGCGCCTCGGGCGTCCAGGAGCGGCGGCGCCGGGCCAGCACGCCGCCCAGGCGTTCCACCGCGGGCTGGGTGTAGCGGGCCGCGAGCGGGCCGGTGACCACCAGGATCAGCACGTACGCGGTGGCCAGCGGGCCGAGGCCGGGCTCGATCCCGGCGGTGACGGCGAGGCCGGCGATGACGATGGAGAACTCGCCGCGCGACACCAGGGCCCCGCCGGCCCGCCACCGCCCGCGGGCGGCGATCCCGGCGCGGCGGGCCGCCCAGTAGCCGGTCGCGATCTTGGTGAACGCGGTGACCACGGCCAGGAGCAGGGCCGGGAGAAGCACCGGCGGGATGCTGGTCGGATCGGTGCTGAGGCCGAAGAAGACGAAGAACACCGCCGCGAAGAGGTCCCGCAGCGGGCTCAGCAGGGTGTGCGCGCCCTCGGCGGCCTCGCCGGAGAGCGCGATGCCCACCAGGAACGCGCCGACCGCCGCCGACACCTGGAGCTGCTGCGCGATGCCCGCCACCAGCAGGGTCAGCCCGAGCACCACCAGCAGCAGCTTCTCGGGGTCGTCGTGGGAGACGAACCGCGAGATCAGCCGGCCGTAGCGGAGCGCGACGAACAGCACCGCGCCCGCGGTGGCGAGGGCGATGGCCAGCGTGACCGAACCCGCGACCAGGCCGGCCCCGGCCAGCAGTGCCGTCAGGATCGGCAGGTAGACCGCCATCGCGAGGTCCTCCAGCACCAGGATGCTGAGGATCACCGGGGTTTCCCGGTTGCCGAGACGGCCCAGGTCCCCGAGCACCTTGGCGATGACGCCCGAGGAGGAGATCCAGGTGACGCCGGCGAGCACCACGGCGGCCACCGGGCCCCAGCCGAGCAGCAGCGCGGCGACGGCGCCGGGTATCGCGTTGAGCAGGAAGTCGACCGCGCCGGCCGGGTACTGGGCCTTGAGGTTGGTGACGAGGTCGGCGGCGGTGTACTCCAGACCCAGCATCAGCAGCAGCAGGACGACGCCGATCTCGGCGCCGGTCGCCACGAACTCCTCGCTGGCGCTCAGTGGCAGCAGCCCGCCGGTGCCGAAGGCGAGTCCGCCGAGGAGGTAGAGCGGGATCGGCGAGAAGCCGTAGCGGCCGGCGATCCGGCCGAGCAGACCGAGGACGAGGATGACCGAGCCGAGCTCGATGAAGACAGTCGCGGTGTGCACCCCCCGATCACCCCCGCTCCAGGATCGTCGCCGCCGCGTCCACACCCTCGCGGGTGCCGATCACGATCAGCGTGTCGCCGCCCGCCAGCCGGAAGTCCGGCGTGGGGGAGGGGACGGCGCCGGTGCGCCGCAGCACGGCGACGATCGAGGCGCCGGTCTCGGTGCGCATCCGGGTCTCGCCCAGCAGCCGCCCGTTCCAGTAGGAGGCGCCGTCGACCGGGAGCCGCTCGGCGACCAGGCCGAGGTCGGTGGTGTGCAGCATGGCCGGGTTGTGGTGAGCCGGGGTCAGGGCGTCGACCAGGGCGGCGGACTCCTCGGCGGTCAGCCGGAAGGCCTGGGAGCAGGCGTCGGGGTCGTCCGAGCGGTAGACGTTGAGACTGCGTGAGCCGTCCCGGTGGGCGATCACGGACAGGTGCCGCTGTTCTCGGGTGGTGAGGTCGTACTGGACGCCGACACCAGGAAGCGGAGTGGTCCGGACACGGGCGATCGACACGGCGGCTGTCCTCTCGTCAAGGGGGCTCCTAGGAGGCTGCGCGCGGCGCGGGCGCGTCGGAGCAGGGGACGCCGGCGCCTGACCGCGTGTGACACGCGAACGCGCAACCGGACTAATAGTAATGAGTATGTAAAGTCTGAAAACAGAGCCCCGGTCCGTGTGCGTGCTGGGAAGCGCGCACACGAACCGGGGCGGCGGGCCGGAGACTGAGAGACGGCCCGGGTGAGCGGACGGGGCTACCGCGGGTCCACGGCAGGGGCTACTGCGGCGGCTGGTCGTCGCGCAGCTGGTCCTTGAGCTTTTCCTGGCCGGTGTCGACGTGGCCGCTGTACTTGCCCTGGGTACGTTCGTCGACCATGTCGCCGGCCTTGTCGACGCCCTTCTCGGCCTGGTTCTCATGGCCCTTGAGCATGCTCTTGAGCTTCTCCAACATGGACATGTGGTCACACTCCCGGATGAGACGGCCCCACCTCTCCCAGCATCGCCGCACACCGGGGTGTCCGCATCCGGTCAGCTTGTGCGCCGGGCTTGGCAAGACATCGCGGAACATGTCAAATCGGGAGTCCCACGGACCGTCGGAAGGAACAAGCCTTGAACGCTCGGACCGGTCGCCCGGCCGCCGACCCCCGCGCCCGTACCGCCCCCACCCGCCGGACGGCGGGCGCCGCACTGGCCGTGGCGGCGCTGGTGACCCCGCTGCTGCTGGTCGGCACCGGCAGCGCCGCCGCCGATCCGGATCCGGGCCGGAAGGGGGCGAAGCTGGCCACCCGTTTGGCCCAGGAGAGCAGCGCGGACGGCGCCCACGACACCCTGGAGGCGCTGCAGCGGATCGCCCGCCGCAACGGCGGCAACCGGGTGGCCGGCTCGGCCGGCCACGACCAGTCCGCCCGCTACGTCTACGAGCAGGCCCGCCGGGCCGGGCTCAAGGTGTCCAAGCAGGAGTTCGAGTACACGTTCTTCCAGGAGCTCTCCGAGCGGTTCTCGGTGGTCTCCCCGCAGGCCGAGGACATCGCGATCAAGGCGATGACCTACTCGGTCGGCGGCCCGGAGAACGGCCTGACCGCCGCGCTCGCGGTCGTCCCGGTCGACGCCACCACCGGCTGCGAGGCCGCCGACTACGCCGGCGGCGCGGTCACCGGCCGGATCGCGCTGATCCGGCGCGGCGGCTGCAGCTTCGCGGTCAAGCAGGCCGCGGCGGCGGACGCGGGCGCCCTCGGCGCGGTGGTCTACAACAACGTCGAGGGGGACCTCAACGGCACCCTCGGCGAGCCCGATCTCGGGCGGATCCCGGTCGGCGGCATCTCCCAGGCCGCCGGACAGGCGCTCGCCGCCAAGGCGGCGGCCGGCCCGGTCACCGTCGCCCTGGACATCCGCACCCACATGGAGAAGCGCACCACCTGGAACGTCATCGCCGAGACCCGCGGCGGCGACCCGGACAACACCGTCGTGATCGGCTCGCACCTCGACTCGGTGCTGGCCGGGCCCGGCATCAACGACAACGGCTCCGGCTCGGCCGGGATCCTGGAGGTCGCCAAGAACCTCGGCAACCGCCCGGTGAAGAACAAGGTCCGGTTCGCCTGGTGGTCCGCCGAGGAGTTCGGGCTGCGCGGCTCCGCGGCGTACGTGAAGTCGCTCTCCGAGGCCGACAGGAAGAAGATCAAGCTCTACCTGAACTTCGACATGATCGCCTCGCCCAACTCCGCGCAGTTCGTCTACGACGGCGACGACTCCGACCACGTCGGTTCCGGCCCCGGTCCGGACGGCTCCGCGCAGCTGGAGCGGCACATCACCGACTACCTCGACCGCCGCGGCCTGCCGCACGAGGGCACCGACTTCACCGGCCGCTCCGACTACGGCCCGTTCATCGACGCCGGCATCCCGGCCGGCGGCACCGACACCGGCGCCGAGGTGATCAAGACCGCCGCCCAGGCCGCCAGGTACGGCGGGACCGCCGGCCAGGCCTTCGACCCCTGCTACCACAAGGCCTGCGACGACCTCCGCAACCTGGACATGAAGGCCTTCGACGTCAACATCGACGTCATCGCGGACTCGGTGGGCACCTACGCCTGGGACCTCTCCTCGCTGAGCGCCCCCGTCCCGCCGCAGCGCACCGAGGGCGGCGGCCTCCAGGAGGGCCACGCGCACGAGGTCGAGGCCTGACGCGCTCCGGCCCGGCACCCCTGCCCCGCACGGCGGACGGGGCGTGCCGGGCCGGGGACCCGGTCGGGCGGCAGACGGCGGGGGTCCGATGGGTGCGCCGGGCGGTGGCCTGACACCATGGCACCGAGATCACGACACCGTGACACCCTCGGAGGAGTCAGCACCATGAGCAGCACGCACTACGACGTCGTCGTCCTCGGCGCCGGCCCCGGCGGGTACACCGCGGCCGTCCGCTCCGCCCAGCTCGGCCTGAAGGTCGCCGTCGTCGAGTCGAAGTACTGGGGCGGGGTCTGCCTGAACGTCGGCTGCATCCCCTCCAAGGCCCTGCTGCGCAACGCCGAGCTCGCGCACATCGTCACCAAGGAGGCCAAGACCTTCGGCATCAAGGTCGAGGGCCAGGTCACCTTCGACTACAGCGAGGCGTTCAAGCGCAGCCGCACGGTCGCCGACGGCCGGGTCAAGGGCGTCCACTACCTGATGAAGAAGAACGGCATCACCGAGTACGACGGCCGGGGCACCTTCGTCGACGACCACACCCTGCAGGTCGCGCTCAACGGCGGTGGCTTCGAGGTCGTCACCTTCGACCACTGCATCATCGCCGCCGGTGCCACCACCCGGCTGCTGCCCGGCACCAGCCTGAGCGACCGGGTGGTCACCTACGAGGAGCAGATCCTCACCGAGGAGCTGCCGGGCAGCGTCATCATCGCCGGCGCCGGCGCGATCGGCGTCGAGTTCGCCTACGTGCTGCACAACTACGGCGTGCAGGTCACCATCGTCGAGTTCCTCGACCGGATGGTGCCGCTGGAGGACGCCGAGGTCTCCGCCGAGCTGGCCAAGCAGTACCGCAAGCTCGGCATCCAGGTGCTCACCTCGACCCGGGTCGACTCGATCGACGACAAGGACCCGGCCGCCAAGGTCAAGGTCACCGTCACCGCCAAGGACGGCCAGCAGCAGGTGCTGGAGGCCGACAAGGTGCTCCAGGCGATCGGCTTCGCCCCCCGGGTGCACGGCTACGGCCTGGAGACCACCGGGGTGAAGCTGACCGAGCGCGGCGCGATCGCGGTCGACGGCCGCGGCCGGACCAACGTCCCGCACATCTTCGCCATCGGCGACGTCACCGCCAAGCTGATGCTGGCGCACGCCGCCGAGGCGATGGCCGTGATCGCCGCCGAGACCATCGGCGACGCGGAGACCGTGGAGGTGGACTTCGCGATGATCCCGCGCGCCACCTACTGCCAGCCGCAGATCGCGAGCTTCGGTTACACCGAGGCGCAGGCCCGCGACCTGGGGTACGACGTCAAGGTCGCCAAGTTCCCGTTCACGGCCAACGGCAAGGCGCACGGCCTCGGCCACCCGACCGGCTTCGTCAAGGTCATCTGCGACAACACCCACGGCGAGCTGCTCGGCGCCCACCTGATCGGCCCCGAGGTCACCGAGCTGCTGCCGGAGCTGACGCTGGCCCAGCAGTGGGACCTCACCGTGCACGAGGTCGCCCGCAATGTGCACGCCCACCCGACCCTGGGCGAGGCGGTCAAGGAGGCCGTCCACGGACTGGCCGGCCACATGATCAACATGTGATCGCACCTTTCCGGTGCCGGGCCCGCCCGGCGGGGGACCACCCCGCCGGGCGGGCCCTTCCCGTCGCTCAGGGCTTGAGGGGCGCGGCGGGCGCGGGGGAGGGCGGCCGCTCGAAGAAGGACTCCAGCACGACGGTCGCCCGCGTCCCGCTGACGCCCTCGATCGCGTAGAGGCGCCGCAGCACGTCCTGCAGCTGCTCGGTGGTCGCGGTGCGCACCTTGACCAGCACCGACGCGGCGCCCGCGATGATGTGCGCCTCCTCGATCTCCGGGATCGCGGCGAACGCCTGCGCCGAGTCGCCCATCCACGCGGACGACTCGACCATCACGAACGCCAGGACGCCGAGCCCGAGACCTCGCGGGTCCACCTCCACCGTGGTGCGGCGGACGATCCCGCGCTCGCGCAACTTGCGCACCCGCTCGTGGGCGGCCGCGGTGGAGAGTCCGACGGCGCGCCCGAGCGCCGCGTACGCCTGCCCCGCGTCCTGCTGAAGCAGTGCCAGCAGCGCCCGGTCGGTGTCGTCCAGATTCTCGATCGCCATGGTGGAACCCTACTCCGTTCTGCCATACTCGCGATCATCGGAACGAGGTTCGGCGACATGTGATGGGACATGGATGATGTCTGGTGAGATCGAGTTCGGACTGTACGAGATTCTGGATGACCGCTTCCGGCCCTGCACCTACGGGGACAGCCGGCTGGAACAGCTCCACGGCGACTGCCGCTGGGCCGAGGGCCCGCTCTACCTGCCCGCGTGGCGGCAGCTGATCTGGAGCGACATCCCCAACGACCGGATGCTGCGCTGGGACGAGGCCACCGGCGCGGTCGGCGTCTTCCGCCCGGCTGCGGGGCACACCAACGGCAACACCCTCGACCGCGAGGGCCGTCTGATCACCTGTGAGCAGGGCAACCGCCGCGTCACCCGCACCGAGCACGACGGCACCCTCACCGTCCTCGCCGGCCACTACCGGGGCAAGCGCCTCAACTCGCCCAACGACGCCGTGGTCCGCTCCGACGGCGCGATCTGGTTCTCCGACCCCGACTTCGGCATCACCAGTGACTACGAGGGCCACCGCGCCGAGAGCGAGATCGGCGCCTGCAACGTCTACCGGATCGACCCGCACAGCGGCGAGGTCCAGCTGGCCGCCGACGGTTTCCGCGGCCCCAACGGCCTGGTCCTCTCCCACGACGAGCGGCGCCTCTACGTCTCCGACAGCCGCGCCGCCCACATCCGCGTCCTCGACATCCTGGACGACGGCACCCTCGGCAACGACCGGGTCCACATCGAGGGCCGCGGCAACCGCTTCGACAACATCCGCTTCGACCGCGACGGCCGGCTCTGGGCGGCGGCCTTCGGCGACGGCGTCCACTGCTACGCCGAGGACGGCACCCTCATCGGCCGACTGCTCGTCCCCGAACCCGTCTCCAACCTCACCTTCGGCGGCCCCAAGAACAACCGCCTCTTCATCACCGCCACCACCTCCCTCTACTCGCTGGTGACCTCCATGAGCGGCACCCACCGCGTCCGCCGCCACCCGTGACGCTCGACCGGCACGATCTGCGGGGGCTTGGTCTCATCGCCGCCCCGGCCGCGGTGCGGCAGGATGACCGGGTGAACGACACCATCCTCAACCTCTGGCGCCGGCACCTCGGAACCGTGCCCGGCGAGGTCTGGGACCGCACCGACCTGACGGTGCTCATCCTCGCGGAGACCGGCATCACCGAAGTCCCGCCCGCCATCGGCCGGCTGCACCGGGTGCGCACCCTCGACCTCGGCCACAACCGGATCGCCGAGGTGCCGCCGGAGATCGGCGACCTCGCCGGCCTCACCGACTTCCTCTACCTGCACGACAACGCGCTCACCGAGCTCCCGGCGGCGCTCGGCCGGCTCACCGGACTGCGCTACCTCAACATCGGCGAGAACCGGCTCACCGAACTGCCCGACGCCCTCGGCGCGATGGCCGGCCTGGTGGAACTCCGCGCCCAGCACAACCGGCTCGCCGCACTGCCCGGATCGCTCGGCGGCCTGCGCGCGCTGCGCGAACTCTGGCTGCGCGGCAACGCGCTGACCGCCCTGCCGGACTCCTTCGCCGGGCTCGGCGAGCTGCGGGAACTGGACCTGCGCGAGAACGCGCTCCCCGGGGTGCCGCCGGTGCTGGCCGGGCTGCCGCTGCTGCGCCGGCTCGACCTGCGCGGCAACCGGATCACCGGCCTGCCGGACTGGCTGGCGGACCCGGCCGCGCTGCCCGCGCTGGAGAAACTGGACCTGCGGTGGAACGCGGTCGACCCGGACCGCGCGCTGCTGGTGGCGCTGGCGGCGCGCGGCTGCCACGTCCTGCACTGAGGACGGCGCCGGGCGGCCCCGCACCGAAAACCGCTCGCCCGCCGGGCGGTTCGGCTGCTAGCGTGACCGGTATGAAGCGCGCCGCAGCCGTCCTCACGACGACGCCGGAGAGAGTCCCGGCGCGCTGACTGCTGACCTAGTCCGAAGCCCCGGGGCGAGTGCCCCGGGGCTTCGCCGTACCGGTCCACTCGCCCGCCGACCCGAGTGGAGACCACCGCCATGAGCAGCAACCCCGTCGCGGCCGCTCCCGCGTCCGAGCCCGAGGCCGGGCCCGCAGCGGCCCCCGACCACCGCCGGCTCGGCCGCGAACTCGAACTCTTCGACACCGACCCGCTGATCGGATCGGGCCTGCCGTACTGGCTGCCCGACGGCGCGGCGATCCGGCACGCCCTGGAGGAGTTCATCCGCGGCCGCGAGCGGCGCGCCGGCTACCGCCACGTCTACTCGCCCGTCCTCGGCAAACGCGAGCTGTACGAGATCTCCGGCCACTGGCAGCACTACCGCGACGACATGTTCCCGCCGATGGACCTGGGCGCCGAGCAGGTCGTGCTGCGCCCCAGCCTCTGCCCGCACCACGCCCTGGTCTACCGCTCGCGGGCCCGCAGTCACCGCGAACTCCCGCTGCGGATCGCCGAGCTGGGCGGCATGTACCGCTCCGAACCGTCCGGCGTGCTCGGCGGGCTGACCCGGGTGCGGGCCATCCAGCTGAACGACGCGCACGTCTTCTGCACCCCCGAGCAGGCCGCCGACGAGGCGCTCGCCGCGCTGGAGCTGATCGGCGAGGCGCACCGCGCGCTCGGCATCCGGCCGGTCCGCCACCGGCTCTCGCTGCCGGGCGCGGGCGGCAAGTACGTGGCCGACCCGGTGCTCTGGGAGCGGGCCACCGCGCTGCTGACCGAGGTGCTGCGGCGCTCCGGCGTGCCGTTCGAGGCGGTCGAGGGGGAGGCGGCGTTCTACGGGCCGAAGATCGACATCCAGATCGCCGACGCCGCCGGGCGCGAGTCCACCCTCTCCACCGTGCAGATCGACTTCCACCAGCCGGAGCGGTTCGGCCTGCGCTACACCGGGCCGGACGGCGCCAAGCACCGCCCGGTGATGGTCCACCGCAGCGTCATCGGCAGCGTCGAACGCGTGGTCGCCCACCTGATCGAGCTGTACCGCGGGGCCTTCCCGGCGTGGCTGGCGCCGACCCAGTTGGTGCTGCTGCCGCTCTCCGAGGGGGAGCGGGAGCGGGCCGAGCGGGTGCGCGGGCGCTGTCTGGACCTCGGTTTGCGGGTGGAGGTCGCCGGGCCCGAGCGGGGCAGCCTCGGTGCCCGGATCCGGGAGGCGCGACTGGTCCCGTACCAGGCGGTGATCGGCCCCCGGGAGGCGGCCGACGACCTGCTCGCGCTGCGCCTGCGCGACGGCCGCAGGCCCGGCCCGCTGCCGGTGGGCGAGGCGCTGGCCCGGATCGGCGCGCTGGTCGGCGCCTGCGCCCCGGAACTGTGGGACGAGCCCGGGGCCCCCGGCGGCGGGCCGGGCCGTCAGTAGGACTGGAGCTCGATCAGCCGGCCCTCCGGGTCGCGCAGGTGGGCGGTGCGCAGGTCCGGCCCCCACTCCGGGCGGTCGGCGGGGCCGGTGACGGGCGTGCCCCCGCCGCGCAGGCAGCGGGCGAGGGCCTGCTCGACCGCCTCGACCCGGAGGACCAGCATCGTGCCGTCCTGGGCGGCGGCGACCGGTGCGCCGGGCAGTGCGGCGGTGCCGACGGCGGCGGCCAGCCGGCCGCGGTCGAACAGCGAGAGCACGGTCCGGCCACCGAGGTCCCAGGTGGCGTACGGGCCCTCGGGGGAGCCCTTGACCAGGGCGGCGCCGGTCAGCGGCGGCAGGACGGCGTCGTAGAAGCCGAAGCAGGCGGGGAAGTCGACGACGAGCAGGCGGTGGTACGGGGCGTCCATGGCGAGGCTTCCTCGAAAGAAATAGTGGGTTGCCACCCACTATAGGGCTGGACCCTAGACTTGTCCCATGGCCTCCGACGAATCCGCCCCCGACGTCCCCGCCGTTCCTGCCCCTGGCGCCGACGCTTCGACGCCGCCGACGCTGCTGGACCTCAGTACCTATCTGCTCTCCCGCACCGGCAAAGCGGCCCGCGGCCGGCTGGCCGAGCGGCTGGCCCGCCGGGGCCTTCGGCTCTGGGACATGGCGGTGCTCGCCGCGCTCGCCGACTTCGGCCCGCACGCGCAGCGCGACCTGGTCCGCCGGCTCCGGGTGGACCCCAGCGACATGGCCAAGGTCACCGACCAGCTGGCCGCCGCCGGCTACGTCGAACGGGCCCGCGACACCGCCGACCGCCGCCGCGTCTCGGTCACCGTCACGGACGCCGGCCGCGCGCTGCTCGCCGAACTGCGTGCCGAGGCGTACGCCGTGCAGGAGGAGGTGCTGGCCCCGCTGAGCCCGGCGGAACGGCAGGTGCTGCACGACCTGCTCGGCCGGGTCCACGCGCACCTGCCGGGAGCACCGTAGGGCGTGCGGGGGCGTCAGCCGAGGGGCAGCGGGCGGCGGGCTCCGGCGAACTCGCGGGACCAGCGGGGGATGTCGAACACGCCCTCCAGCCGGGCCACCAGCGTGCCGGTGTGCTCGGCGTGGATCATCGCGCCGTCGCCGGCCCAGAGGCCGACGTGGTGCAGCGGCGCGTCCGGGCGGGAGAAGAAGATCAGGTCCCCGGGGAGCAGTGCGGAGCGCTCCACCGGGGCGGAGCGGTGGAACTGGGCGACGGTGTAGTGCGCCAGCTCGACGGCGCCGGCGCTCGCCCGGTACCAGCAGTAGAGCGACAGTCCGCTGCAGTCGTAGCCGACCGTGCTCTCGCCCAGGCACTGGCCGTCGAGATAGCCGTTCTCCTCGTCGCAGAAGCCCAGGCCGGCGCCGAGCCGGTCCCCGCCGCCCCAGGCGTACGGCACGCCGATCTGCGAGGTGGCCACCGCGACCACCCGGCGGCCGAGCGCGGCCTCGCCGTCCGCGGACCGGGGGAGGGCGGCGGCGGGAGCGGCACCCACGGCGGGGGCGAGGCCGGCTCCCAGGGCGAGGCCCAGCATCCGGCGGCGGCCCCAGGTCCTGGGGAAGTGCGGGAACGGCATGGGGACCCCCTCGGTCGTCGGCGAACCACCAGGATCCCGGCCACGGCGGGCACCCCGCCATCACCCGCACCGGTGAATTCGCCGGCGGTGGACCCCGGTCGGCCGCGGTCGCGGGCCGGAAATCGATTGACGGTGCCACGGGCGGTCCCGACGATGGGGCGCGGCAGGACCGAACGATCATCCGGGAGGGACCCATGGGCAGTTCCGTCAGACTGATCCGCAATCACCGCCTCACCCAGGCCGTCGACTACGCTTACGCGGCCGCCGTGGACGCGCCGGTCCGCTCGCTCTGGCTGGCCGGCGCCTGCCCGCTGGACGCCGAGGGGCGCACGGTGGCGGTGGGCGACTTCGTCGGCCAGGCCCACCAGGTGATGCGCAACCTGGTGACCGTCCTGGAGGACGAGGGTGCCGCGCTCACCGATCTGGTGCGCACCACGGTGTACGTCGCCTCCTCCCGGCAGGCGGACCTGGGGGCCGTCTGGGACGTCTACCGCGAGTACCTCGGCGAGCACGACGTGCCGAGCACCCTGCTCGGGGTCTCCGTGCTCGGGTACCACGACCAGCTCGTCGAGGTGGAGGGGGTGGCCGTGCTGGGCTGACGCGCCCGGGGGCCGGGGAGCCGGTCCGGCGCGGCGGCCCTCCGGTCGGTATCCTCTGACGATTCCCTGACGCGGTGTGCCCGGGGACCGCCTCGGGGAGCGTCGCCGGAGCGACTGGCGGCCCCGGTAAGATACGGGCTGTTTGGTTTTGTTTCGGTGTGGTTGCGGGGGTGGTCGTGGTGGCGCGACAGGAACGGGCGCTGCGGACGCGGCGGCTGATTCTGGAGGCCGCGGCCTCGGTGTTCGACGAGTTCGGCTACGAGCGCGCGACCATCGGCGAGGTGGTCGCCCGGGCCGGTGTCACCCGGGGCGCCGTCTACTTCCACTTCGCCTCCAAGGCCGACCTGGCGCTGGGTGTCATCGAGGGGCAGTTCGAGGCCGAGGCCGTGCCGGAACGCCCGTGCAAGCTGCAGGAGTTCGTGGACACCGGGATGGTGGTCACCCATTTGGTGCCGATCGACCCGCTGGTCAGCGCCGGTGTGCGGCTCTCGGTGGACCACGCCGCGGACCGGCGGCCGGGCGTCGACGCCGCGCCGGGCTGGATCGCCAGGCTGGAGCGGCTGCTGGTCGCCGCGGGCGAGCGCGGCGAGCTGCTGCCGCAGGTGGTGCCGGCCGACACGGCCGGGCTGATGACGGCGTCCTGGGTGGGCGTGCAGCTCCAGTCGCAGCGGTTCACCAACCGGGCCGACCTCGCCGAGCGGGTTTCCGTCCTGTACCGGCACCTGATGCCGAGCATCGCCGTCCCCGGGGTGCTCGCCTGCCTCGACCTGGCCCCGGACCGCGGCGCGCGGGTGTACGCGGAGATGGTGGCCGCGCGCGCCGCGGCGGCGGGCGAGGTCGACGACGACGGGGCCGGCGCGGACGCCGAATGATACGGCGCGTCCGGTTTCCGGGAGCGGCTCGCCCGCCGTACGGCGGCTGCGGAGCGTAGCCGCCACCGCCCGACGGGCCGTCAGCGGGCCGCCGGTGGCACGGCGTTGCCGGGCGGCCGCGGTGTGCGCCGTGCTCGGCACGGTGCTCAGTGCGGTGCTCAGCGCGGTGCGGGCGGCCGCTCCAGCGCGCGCAGGGCGTCCAGCACGTCCAGGCCGAGGTCCGGCGCGGCGTCCTCCGGCAGGCTGACCGAGACCCGGGTGGCCAGTCCGGCGTAGCGGCGGTGGATCTCTGCGGCGGCCTCCTCGACCGTGCCCGTGACGGCGAAGGTGTCGAGCACCCGGTCGTCGACCAGCGCGGCCATCTCGGGCCAGCGGCCGCGCAGCGACAGCCGGTGCAGTTCCTCGTGCAGGTCCTCCCAGCCGTGCAGGGCCAGCACCGGGCGGTAGGCGGGGGTGGAGGCGTAGAAGGCGAGCCGCTCGCGGATGGCGGCCAGGTTGGCGCCCAGCTCCTCCTCGGTGCGTCCGGTCGCGGTGAGCACGCTGCCGACGACCTCGAAGGGCCGTCCGGTCCAGGCGGCGCCCTCGGCCTCGGCCCGGGCGCGCTCCTCGGCGAGCGCCGGCAGCACCTGGCGGGTCAGGTAGTCGACCGAGGTGAACGGGTGGCTGAGGAAGCCGTCCGCCACCGCGCCCGCGGTGCGCACCATCAGCGGACCGACGCCCGCCAGCAGGATCCGCGGCACCCCGGCCGGGACCGGGTCGGGCGAGAAGACCGGTGTCATCACCGTGTGGGTGTAGAAGTCGCCGCGGAAGCGCAGCCGTTCACCGGTCTGCCAGCTGTGCCAGATCGCCCGCACCGCGTGCACGTAGTCGCGCATCCGCGCGGCGGGCCGGTCCCAGGGCATTCCGAAGCGCTTCTCGATGTGCGGTTTGACCTGCGAGCCGAGCCCGATCACGGCCCGCCCGCCGGAGGCCGCGTGCAGGCCCCAGGCCTGGTAGGCGAGGGTCATCGGGGTCCGGGCGAGGGCCACCGCGACTCCGGTGGCCAGCTCGATGGAGCTGGTGCGGTCGGCGGCGCGGGCCAGCTGGAGGAACGGGTCGTAGGCGGTCTCGGAGACCACCAGCCGGTCCGCGCCGCGCCGTTCGGCCTGTTCGGCGGCGTCCAGGATGCCGGCCGGGTGCGCGGGCGCGAGCGCGTCGAGGAGGAGGGCGGGGGCCTGCGGGCGGTCCATGGGTCGGGCTCCTGGTGGGCGGCGGGGTCCGGCGGGGCGACGGTGCCGGGAGGCGGGGCGACGGCGCCGGGCGGCGGGGAGGGAGGCAGAGCGGTGGCACGCGGTGCCGGCCGGTGTCAGGGGCGGGGCCAGGGCCGCCCGTCGAGCCGCTCGATGCCGGTGTTGAAGCGCCGTAGGAACCCGGCGAAGGCCGCGACGTCCTCGGCGGGCCAGTCCTCCATCACCAGACCGAGGGCGTGGGCGTGCGCCGCGCGGTCCTCGTCGAGCCGCCGGTCGCCCTCCTCGGTGATGCGGAACTTGCGGGCCAGTCCGCCCTCCGGGTCGGGGATCCGCTCGACCAGCCCGGCCCGGGTCATCGCGGCGGTCTGCCGGTTGAGGGTGGAGGAGTCCAGCCCGAAGGCGTCGCTGAGCTCGCCGATCGACATCGGGCCCTGGACCCGGATCCGGCTGAGCAGGATGTAGGCGCTGCGTTCGAGCCGGCTGCCGTGCGGCCGGGCGCCCGCCGGGCTCAGATAGTGGTGCCGGCTGAGCACCATGTACTCGAACGCCACGTCGTCCGTGGGTTCGCTGGGTCCGCTCATGACGTCGCCCTTCCCGTCCCTGGCGTCGGCGCCCTGACCTGCGGTGTTTCCGCACAGTATGGCAGGCGTGCGCCCAGGGGAGTCGATATGCATCATGCATATCATGTGTAGGATGCATATCCGTTGCCCGCCGCACGGACCCGAGGAGCCCCCGCCGATGCCATCCCCCCAGACCACCGCCCCCGACCGGACCAGGGGGATCGTCGCCACGCTCGCCCTCACCGGTACGGTGGCCGCGATCATGCAGACCCTGGTCACCCCGCTGATCGGCGAGCTGCCGAAGATCCTGGACACCTCCGCGTCCAACGCCTCCTGGGTGATCACCGCGACCCTGCTCTCGGCCGCCGTGTTCGTACCGATCAGCGGCCGGCTCGGCGATCTGCTCGGCAAGCGGCGGATGCTGCTGGCCTGCTGCGCCCCGCTCCTGGTCGGCTCGGTGATCTGCGCGCTGACCTCCTCCGTCCTGCCGATGATCGTCGGGCGCGGACTGCAGGGCATGGGCATGGGCGTGGTCCCGCTCGGCATCAGCCTGCTGCGCGAGGTGCTGCCCCCCGAGCGGCTCGGCTCGGCGATCGCCCTGGTCAGCGCCTCGATGGGGATCGGCGGCGGCCTCGGTCTGCCCATCTCGGCGGCGGTCGCCCAGTACGCCAGCTGGCGTGCGCTGTTCTGGGGCGCGGCCGTCCTCACCGTGGCGATCGCCGCGATGATCCGCTTCCTGGTCCCCGCGCCGGCCACCCCGCCGGCCGGCGGCCGCTTCGACGCGGTCGGCGCGGCGGGCCTGGGCGCGGGCCTGGTCTGCCTGCTGCTGCCGGTCTCCAAGGGCGGCGACTGGGGCTGGACCGACGGGACCACCCTCGGCCTGTTCGCCGCCGCGGTCGTCCTGCTGCTGGCCTGGGGCGCCTGGGAGCTGCGGATCGCCGAGCCGCTGGTCGACCTGCGGGTGACCGCCCGGCCGCGGGTGCTGCTGACCAACGCGGCGTCCGTCCTCGTCGGCTTCGGGATGTACGCGCAGGCGCTGATCATCCCGCAGCTGCTCCAGCTGCCCGCCGCCACCGGCTACGGACTGGGCCAGTCGATGCTGGCCATGGGCCTGTGGATGGCCCCCTCCGGTCTGATGATGATGGTCGTCTCGCCGCTCGGCGGCCGGCTCTCGGCGGCGCGCGGCCCGAAGTTCACGCTGGTCGTCGGCGCCCTGGCGATCGCCGCCGGGTACGGGCTGTCGATGCTGCTGATCGGCTCCACCTGGGGCGTGCTGATCGTGACGCTGGTGTGCAACGCCGGTGTCGGCCTCGCCTACGGCGCGATGCCCGCGCTGATCATGAGCGCTGTGCCGCTGTCCGAGACGGCCTCGGCGAACAGCTTCAACACCCTGATGCGCTCGCTCGGCACCTCGGTGTCGGCCGCCGTGGTCGGCGTGGTGCTCGCCCAGCTGACCACCAGCACGGGCGGCCATGTGCTGCCCTCCGAGACCGGCTTCCGGGTCGGCCTGCTGATCGGCTGCGGGGTGGCCCTGGTCGCGGCGGCGGTGGCCGCCACCATCCCGGTGCCGCCCGCGCCGGGCACTCCGAAGGCCGCCACCGGTGCGCCGAAGGACGCCGCCGTGCGCGACGCGGCCTCCGCCTGACGGTTCGTACCACCGGGCGCGGCGGACGGGTTCCGCCGCGCCCGCGCCCGAACGGGTGAGCGGTCGGCGCGGGTACCGGCCGCCCCGGGCCCGGGGCGGCGACCATACGGAGACCGACCGCCACTCCGGGAAGGGAAGCCGCCGTGGGCCGTGCCCTGATCGTCGTCGATGTGCAGAAGGACTTCTGCGAGGGCGGCAGCGTCCCGGTCAGGGGCGGCGCCGGGCGGGCCGCCGCCATCGCCGGCCTGGTCCGCGCGACGGACGGCGAGTACGACTACGTCGTCGCCACCCGGGACCACCACATCGACCCGGGCCCGCACTTCTCCGACCACCCGGACTTCCGGGACTCCTTCCCGGCGCACTGCGTGGCCGGCACCGAGGGCGGCGAGTTCCACCCCGACTTCGCGCCCGCCGTGGCGGACGGGGCGGTCGACGAGGTCTTCTTCAAGGGCGCCCGCTCCGCCTCCAAGAGCGGCTTCGAGGGCTTCACCGCGGACGGCACCCCGCTGGCGGACTGGCTGCGCGCCCGCGACGTCGGGCAGGTCGACGTCGTCGGCATCGCGACCGACCACTGTGTCAGGGCCACCGCGCTGGACGGCGCCCGGGAGGGCTTCGCCGTCCGCGTCCTGCTCGACTACACCGCCGGGGTCGCCGCCGACACCACCGCCACCGCCCTGGAGGACCTGCGCGGTGCCGGGGTCGCCCTCACCGGATCCCCCGTCGTCCTCGCCTGACCAGGCATCTCCCGGTCTGCGGTGCCGTAAATCGGTGGTGCGCGCGTGGGTGACGGGGAGGGGCGGTCTGCGTAGACTCGGGCGACTTGCGCCGGACGAGTCCAGGAGCCCTCACCATGACCTCGCCCTCCCCGTCTCCCAGCATCAGCGCCGGCAGCACCTCCGTGCCGCTGCTGGACCACACCATCGGGACCGCGCTCGACCGCGCCGTCGCCGCGTTCCCCGACCGGGAGGCGCTGGTCGACGTGCCGAGCGGGCGGCGGTGGACGTACCGGGAACTCGCCGCCGAGGTGGACCGGGTCGCGCTCGGGCTGCTCGGGCTCGGGGTGGGCACCGGCGACCGGGTCGGGATCTGGGCGCCGAACTGTCCCGAGTGGCTGTTCACCCAGTACGCCACCGCCCGGATCGGCGCGATCCTGGTGACCGTCAACCCTGGCTACCGCGCCCATGAGGTCGAGTACGTGCTGCGGCAGTCGGGGATCCGCACGGTCGTGGCGGTGCCGAGCTTCAAGACCTCCGACTACGCCGCGATGCTCGCCGAGGCCGGTCCGCGCTGCCCCGAGCTGCGGGACGTTCTGCTGATCGGCTCGCCCGGGTGGGACGAGCTGCTGGCGGCGGGGGAGGGCGGCGACCGCGAACGGCTGGCCGTCCTCGGGGCGGGGCTGAGCCCCGACGATCCGATCAACATCCAGTACACCTCGGGCACCACCGGCTTCCCCAAGGGCGCGACGCTCTCGCACCACAACATCCTCAACAACGGCTACTTCGTCGGTGAGTTGTGCGGCTACACGGAGGCGGACCGGATCTGTGTGCCGGTGCCGTTCTACCACTGCTTCGGCATGGTGATGGGGAACCTGGCGGCGCTCTCGCACGGGGCCTGCGTGGTGATCCCGGCCCCGGCCTTCGAACCGGCCGCCACCCTGCGCGCGGTGGCCGCCGAACGCTGCACCTCGCTCTACGGTGTGCCGACCATGTTCATCGCCGAGCTCAACGACCCGGGCTTCGCCGAGCACGACCTGTCCGGCCTGCGCACCGGGATCATGGCCGGCTCGCCCTGCCCGATCGAGGTGATGAAGCAGGTCGTCGACCGGATGGGCATGCGCGACGTCTCGATCTGCTACGGCATGACCGAGACCTCCCCGGTCTCCACCCAGACCCGCGCCGAGGACCCGCTGGAGCGGCGGGTCGCCACCGTCGGCCGGGTCGGCCCGCACCTGGAGGTCAAGGTGGCCGACCCGGAGACCGGCGAGACCGTCCCGCGCGGCACGCCCGGCGAACTCCGCACCCGGGGCTACTCGGTGATGCTCGGCTACTGGGACCAGCCCGACCGCACCGCCGAGGCGATCGACGCCGAGGGCTGGATGCACACCGGCGACCTCGCGGTGATGGACGAGGAGGGCTACCTCAACATCACCGGCCGGCTGAAGGACATGGTGATCCGGGGCGGCGAGAACATCTACCCGCGCGAGATCGAGGAGTTCCTGTTCACCCACCCCGACGTCCTGGACGTCCAGGTCATCGGCGTGCCCGACGCCAAGTACGGCGAGGAGCTGATGGCCTGGGTCCGGCTGCGGCCCGGCGCGCCCGAGCTGACCGCCGAGGCGCTGCGCGCGTACTGCGCGGGCCGGATCGCGCACTACAAGGTGCCGCGCTACGTGCACCAGGTGGACGAGTTCCCGATGACCGTCACCGGGAAGATCCGCAAGGTGGAGATGCGACAGCGGGCCGTCGAACTGCTGGGCCTGGACGGGGCGGCCGGGATCGAGCACGCCTGACCGGTCCTCACGGCGGGGCCGCTCCTCCCGCGACGCGGACGGCGTCCGGGAGGGGCAGCGCCGCTCCCCGCCGGTAGGCGTCGGCGAAGCCGGCCGCGCCGAGGGCCGTGCGGGCCACGGCGGTGATCCGGTCGACGTCGGCGCGCTCACCGGGCGGGAGCGGGGCGCCGGCGGCGCGACGGGTGGCGTCGGCCGCGCCGAGGAGCAGCGCGGCGCGGGCGGACCCCGGGGCGTCCGCGGTGGCCGCCGCCGCACCGGCGCTGCCCTCCAGGGAGAGAGCGAGGGCACGCGGTTCGCCGAGCTCCTCGGCGTACGCGACAGCGCGGGCCTGGTGGGCGGCGGCTTCGGCGGGCCGGCCGCGCAGTTCGGCGACGAAGCCGAGCTCCACCTCGATCAGGTGCTTCCCGGCGGTGGAGGACGGATAGTCGTCGCGCATCGCCCGCAGGTGGTGTTCGGCGGCGTCGAGGTCGCCGGAGCGGCGGGCCCCGAGGGCGAGGCCCATGACCGCGAACACCTCGCCGAACAGGTGGCCCTGCCCGGCGGCGGCGCTCCGGGCCCGTTCGTGGAGCGCTCGTGCCCGCGCCCAGTCGCCGGCGAGCAGCGCGAGCCGGCCCAGGCCGGCGAGGCACGCGGAGGCCTCCACGGCCAGGCCGAGCTCCTCGGCGAGCCGCAGCCCCTCGTTCTGCCGGGCCGCGGCGTCGGCGTGGTCGCCGTCGATCTCGGCGAGCGCGGCGAGCACCGGGACGGTCTGCAACACGCCCCAGTCGTCGCCGAGTCCACCGAACGCCGCGGCGGCGGCGCGGCCCTCCCGGCGGGCCCGCGCCAGGTCGCCGGTGGCCAGCGCGGTCAGGGCGAGCAGCGACCGGGCGGCGGCCCTGCCCCAGGGGTCGGCGGCGTGGGAGCAGAGGTCCAGGGCGCGGAGTGCCACGGACCGGGCCGCCGCCGGGTCGCCCGCGTGGTGGAGGCCGTACCCGAACAGCCACAGGGCGCGGCCGTGCCGGACGGGGTCGGCGACGGCTGCCTCCGGCCGGTCCGGGCCGGCCGGGCGGTGGCCGGTCAGCAGGGCGAACGCGTCGTGCAGGAGGCCGATCTCGGGGTGGGCGGCGGCGCCGGCGACGGTGGCGAGGGTGCGGCGCGCCTCGTGGAGCCGGCCGCGCAGCAGCCACCAGGGGCAGAGCGCGGCGGCCAGGCGGGCGGCGTCCTCAGGATCGCCGGAGCGCAGGGTGTGATCGAGCGCGGCGCGGGTGTTGGCGGCCTCGGCGTCCAGCCGGGCGAGCCACCGTCCCTGTTCCTTCCCGCGCAGCCCGGCCCCGGCCTGTTCGGCCAGTTCGCGGAAGTACGCCGCGTGCCGGTCCGCGGTGGCCGTGGACTCGCGGGCCTCGTGGAGCCGTTCGCGGGCGTAGGCGGCGACCGATTCGAGTAGCCCGTAGCGCGGGCCGTCGGCGGTGTGCGCCGCTTCGACGAGCGAACGGTCGACCAGACGGCCGACGAGGTCGAGCACGTCGTCGCCGGGGACCCCCGCCCCCGCGCACACCGCCTCCGCGGCCGGCGGCGCGCAGCCGCCGGCGGGGACGGCCAGCCGCCGCAGGACGGCCCGCTCGGGCGGGGACAGCAGCTCCCAGCTCCAGTCGATCACCGCGCGCAGGGTCTGCTGCCGGGCGGGCAGGCCGCGCTGCCCGGAGGCGAGGACGCGGAACCGGTCGTCGATCCGCGCCGCCAGCTCGTGCACGCCCAGGCTGCGGACCCGGGTGGCGGCGAGTTCGAGGGCGAGCGGGATGCCGTCCAGGCGCCGGCAGATCTCCGCGACCGCGTCCCGGGTGCTCCCGTCGCCGGGGTGGGCGGGGAAGCCGGGCGCGGCGGCGGCGGCCCGTTCGGTGAACAGCCGCGCGGCGGCGTCGGGGCCGAGCGGCGGGACGGGGAACAGCACTTCGCCGGGCAGCCGGAGCGACTCCCGGCTGGTGGCGAGGACGCGCAGGCCCGGCGCGGCGTCCAGCAGCGCGGAGACCAGGGCGGCGGCCTGCTCGACGACGTGCTCGCAGTTGTCGAGGACGAGCAGCGCCCGCCGGTCGCGCAGCGCGGCCGCCAGCGCCCGGGACGGGCCGTCGGTGGCGTGGGGGAGGGGCGCCGGCGCCGGCTCCGCGCCCTCCCGAATGCCGAGCGCCGCGGCCACCGCCCGGGGGAGGTCGGTGGTGTCGGCGGGCAGCGCGGCGAGTTCGACGAGCCGCACCCCGTCCGGCACGCCCGCCCCGGGACCGTCGGTGAGGCGGTGGGCGAGGGCCAGGGCGAGCCGGGTCTTGCCGACGCCGCCGGGGCCGGTCAGGGTGACCAGGCGCTGGGTGGCCAGGAGGGCGGTCAGGGACTCCAGGGCCGGGCCCCGGCCGACCAGCGCGGTTCGCGGGGCCGGCAGCTGCGAGCGGTGGAACGGTCCCGGCTCCGGCGCCGTCCGCACCGCGATCGCCGGGGGCGCGGCCGGCGTGGTCGGTGCGGCGGACAGCAGGGCGGGGTCCTGGCGCAGGATCGCCTCGTGCAGCGCCGCGACTTCCGGCCCGGGGTCGAGGCCCAGCTCGTCGACCAGCGCGGCGCGCAGCGCGCCGTACGCGGCGACGGCCTCGCCCTGGCGTCCGGCCCGGTACAGGGCCCGCATCTGCACGGCGCGCAGCCGCTCGCGCAGCGGGTGGCGCTCGACCAGTTCGGCGGCCTCGGCGAGCAGCGACGGGTCGTCGAACTCCAGGCGCGCCTCGGCCAGTTCCTCCAGGGCGGTGAGCCGCTCCTCGGCCAGCCGCTGGGCGGCGGGGCGGACGAAGTCCTCGTCGGCGAAGTCGGCGTACGGCAGCCCGCGCCACAGGTCCAGCGCCTGCGCCAGGACGGCCGCCCGGGCACGTGGTTCGCCGACCGGCCGGGCCCGCGCGGTGAGGGCGCGGAAGGCGGCCGCGTCGAGCTGGGCCTCGGCGTCGTCCAGTCGCAGCCGGTAGCCGGCCGGGTGATGGGTCACCCGGTCGCGGCCGACCGCCCGGCGCAGCTGGGAGACCTTGGCCTGGAGTGCGTTGGCGGGGTTGGCGGGGACGGCGTCGCCCCAGATGTCGTCGACGAGGCGGTCGGGCGGCACCGGCCGCCCCTCGTGCACCAGGAGGTCGGCGAGCAGGGCCCGCACTTTGGTCTCCGGGACCCGGACCGGCTCGCCGTCGGCGTCCCACACCGCCAGCGCCCCGAGCACCCCGAATCTCATGGGCCACACCCTACACAGCATGATCATCAGCCGGTCGGGACGTCCTCCTGGCGGACCGTCAGCCGAGCATCAGCGGACCCGAAGCGGGCCGCGGGAGGGTCGTACCGGCAAGCCGGCGGCACGGACGACGGCAGGACGACGAAGGAGCACGATCATGAGCACCGACACCGCGGTTCGGACGGCCACCGCCACCGGCGCGGCGGACTCCCCGCTGTTCGAGCCCGCCCGCCTCGGCCCGCTGCGGCTCGCCAACCGCCTGGTGATGGCCCCGATGACGCGCAACCGGGCGAGTGCCACGGGCGTGCCGGAGCCGATCATGGCCACCTACTACGCCCAGCGCGCCTCGGCCGGTCTGATCATCGCGGAGGCCGCCACGCCCAACGCGGTCGGCGCGACCTACCCCAACATCCCGGCCATCCACGACGGCACGCACGTGGCCGGCTGGCGCGCGGTCACCGACGCGGTCCGGGCCGCGGGCGGACAGATGTTCCTCCAGCTCCAGCACGGCGGCCGGGTCGGCCACCCGGAGACCACCGGGATCCACCCGGTGGCCCCCTCGCCGGTCCCGCTGCCGGGCACGGTCTTCACCCCGTCCGGGCACCGGGAGACCGTGGTGCCGCGCGAGCTGACCGAGGAGGAGATCCGCGCCACCGTCGCGGACTTCGCCGCCGCGGCCCGCCGGGCGGTCGACGCCGGCTTCGCGGGGGTCGAGGTGCACTCCGCCAACGGCTACCTGCTCCACCAGTTCCTCTCCGGCCGCACCAACCGCCGCACCGACGGGTACGGCGGGTCGGTCGCCCACCGCATCCGCTTCACCGTCGAGGTGGTCCGCGCCGTCGTCGAGGCGGTCGGCCCCGAGCGCGTCGGGGTGCGCATCGCCCCCGGGGTCACCGCCAACGGCATGGCCGAGGACGACGTCGAGGAGGTCTACCCGGCCCTGCTCGGCGAGCTGGACGGCCTGGACCTGGCCTATCTGCACCTCGTCTTCGCCGACCCGGACCAGCCGCTGTTCCACACCCTTCGCGCCGCCTGGTCCGGCACGCTGATCGCCAATCCGGCGCTGCCCTGGCCCGGCCCGCTGCCCGCCGACGGCGGCCGCGCCGCCGCCGAGCGCCTGCTCGCCGAGGGCGCCGACCTGGTCTCCCTCGGCCGTTCCTTCCTGGCCAATCCCGACCTGGTCACCCGGCTGCGCACCGGGGCTCCGCTCAACCCGATCCGCGACGCGCACCTGATGTACGTGGGCGGCGAGGAGGGCTACACCGACTATCCGACCCTCGGCTGAACGTCGGGACCGCCCCGGGTGCTCACGCCCCGTCGTGCCGCCGCCGGACCATCTCGGTGATCCAGACGGGGGCGTACGGCGAGGTGCAGCCCGGGGAGGTCGGGTAGTCCTTGAGCACCTCCAGGCGCTCACCGATGCCGAGGGCGCGCTCGCGGTACTCGGCGTGCTCGATGCCGATCCGGGCCAGACAGGTGTTCATCGCCCACTGCAGCCGGTCGGGGGCGTCCCGCATCCGCGCCTCGATGACGTCCAGCAGCCCGTCGAGGTCGAGGCCCCCGGGCCGCTTCGCCACCCGGTCGGCGGTCAGCGCCCAGCCGGCGCTCGCGACCAGCGGATCCGGATCGGCCAGCCAGGCCGACCGCAGCTCCTCGGCGTGCGGGCTCTTTCCCGCCACGTAGCCGATCAGCCAGTCCCGCACCTTGGGGGTGCGGGACGCGCGCAGCATGGCGTCCAGCTCCTCGGGCCCGAAGTCCTTGGGCCGGCAGACCAGCAGGGCCAGCAGGCGCGCCGCGCCGTCACCGGTCGCCCAGAGCCGCCGCGCGAGCTCCTGCTGCGTCCCCAGGCGCTTGGCCACGGCACGCAGCTTGGTGAGGTTCACGCCGTGGTCGTCGCCGTGCCGCTCGTTCACCCGGCGGGTCCTCGGGTCCTCCAGCTCGGCCAGCTCGGCCATCACCCCGGCCACCTGCTCGCTCACCGTCACCTCGGCCTCCTGTCCGTCGGGTCTGCCGTTTCACCTTACGATGCCGCCCCGACAGTCACGCACGGTGACTGTACGGGGGCTTCGGGTGAGGATAGGATCGGAGGCGAACCGATGGGTCGGTGAACGGCCTGGTGCGCGGCCCCCGGATCTCCGGTGGGCATCCGGTGGTCGGCACTCGCCACACCGGAAAGGGGAAGCTCATGGCTACGGCAGTCGGTACCGCTTTCAGCACCGCGCTCTCCTGGATCGGCCGGAACTCGGACGGCCGGCTGGAGGTCTTCGTCCGGGGCGGGGACGGCGCCCTGCACCACATCTGGCAGAAGGCCCCCGACGGCGACGAGGACTGGTCGCCCTGGGAGTCGCTCAAAGGCACCGTGACCGGCACCCCGGTGGCCGGTGCGGACTCCGACGGCCGCCTGTGGGTCTTCGTCCACAGCGGGGAGAACGCCACGCTCCGTCACATCCGGCAGAATCCCGGGGGCAACGCGGGCTGGGGCGAGTGGGGATCGCTGGAGGGTTCCATGGTGGGCGACCCGGCGCTGGCCCAGAACAGCGACGGTCATCTGGAGGTCTTCGTCCACGGCACGGGCAACGTCGTCCAGCACATCTGGCAGACCGGCACCGACAACCGCTGGTCGTCGTGGGGGACCATCCAGATCTCCACGGTCGGTGACCCGGCGCCCGCCCCGAACGCCGACGGCCACCTGGAGGTCTTCAGCCGCGACGGCTACGGCAACATCCAGCACGCCTACCAGCGGCCGCTGATCAACGGGTGGAAGATCGGGCCCCAGCTCGGCGGCAACAACGTGGCGAGCGATCCGGGCGTGGTCCAGAACGGCGACGGCCGGCTGGAGATCTTCGCCCGGTTCACCGACAACACCCTCTGGCACCTGTGGCAGACCGCCGCCAACAACGGATGGACCGGCACCTGGGAGTCGCTCGGCGGCAGTCTGGCCGGTGACCCGGCCGCGGCCCGGAACACCGAGGGCCGGCTGGAGGTCTTCTCCCGCGGCACCGACAACTCGGTGCAGCGGGCCGTGCAGCGGCCGGTCGGGAAGGGCTGGGAGAAGTGGGCGCCGCTCGGCGGCACGATCGGCGCCACGCCGTCCGGCGACCCGGCCGTCTCCCAGGACGGGGACAACCGGCTGCACGTCTTCGTCCCCTGCACCGACGCGACCGTCCGGCACATCTGGCAGCTCGACGGCGGCGGATGGTCGGGCTGGGCCTCGCTCGGGGCACCCTGAGCCGTCCGACCCCGGGGGCGCCGGGCGCTTCACGCCCTGCCCCGGGGTCGGCGGCCGTGCCGTCAGAGCGCGGCGACCTCGGCCCGCAGGGCGGGCAGCGTGGCGTACATGGTGCCGCCGGGGCAGTCGGTGGCCAGCCAGTCGCGGTGGCCGCTGATCAGGTCGACCGGCTTGGTCACGCCGTTCACCGGGTTGACGAAGGTGACGTGGGCCTGCGGGTCGAGACCGTGGGTGCGGGTCAGCAGGGCGAGCAGCAGGGTCAGCGAGCGGCGGGCCTTCGCCGTCGGCTCCTGGCCGGTGAGGGTGCCGAGCAGGGCGATGCCGAGGTTGCCGGAGTTGAAGCCGGCGGTGTGGAAGGCGGTCACCGCGTTGCCGTCGGCATCGTGCGCCGGGAGGCCGTCGTCGCCGGACCAGCGGCCCTCGTAGATCCGGCCCGCCTCGTCGATGAGGAAGTGGTAGCCGATGTCGCCCCAGTCCTGGGTGACGGCGTGGTACTCGTATATCGCCCGCACGGTGGCCGCCGGGTCGGCGTCCGCGTTCGGGGTGTCGGTGTGGTGCACCGTCAGGGTCTGCAGCGGGTAGTACTTGGCGGGGGAGTTCTCGACGCCGTTCTTGAATCGCTTGGACTCGTCGGCGCCCCACGCGGCGCGGCTCAGGTACTCGACCCCGCAGAAGGTGACCGGCGCGGTCGGGGAGAGCGTGGCCGTGCGGGCCGGGCCCTGGGTGGTGTCGAGGGCGGTGGCGCGCAGATCGGCGGCGCCGTCCGGCAGCCGCAGGTCGTAGCCGACGGCGCCGCCGGCCGGGACCAGCACGGCCGCGCCGGTGGCGGCGGCGCCGGAGCCGGGACCGCCCGGCAGGTCGGGGCCGCCGGCGCAGCCCGCGGTGAGCGGCTGCCACGCGCCCGGGCCGGTGCCCTCGTGGTGGAGCCGGATCGCGCCGCCGCGCCGGGGGCCGTCCCAGCTGACGCCGACGTAGTGGATCGGGAAGTCGGTGCGCGCGGTGGCGGCCGCTCGCCCGGTCGCGGAGCGGGCCCGGGTGGCCGGCACGGTGACGGTCCGGTCGGCCGGCCCGGCCGGCGACGGGGCGCCGGGCGTGGCGGGGGCGGTGGGCGTCGCCGGGGCGGCGGCGTGCGCGGCCGGCGCGGTGGCGAGCGCGGCGGCCGTGGCGCCGAGGGCGGTCACCAGGGTGCGGCGGCTGAGGGCGGAGCTGGGGTCGGTCATCGGGATCCTGCTCTCGGTGCGTGCGGGGAACGCGGTCTGACTGCTCGGAAGTCCCGAAGCCTCGGAAGCCCCGGAAGTCGATCATGAATGTATCGAAGTGGTCGTTCCCGGCGGCAAGGTCGGATCGGGCCTCTGCCCGAACGGGCATCCGCCGCCCGCTACGCCAGGAACCGCAGCGCGGCCGCCGCCCGCCCGCCCACCGGCTCCCCGGCGCGCGCGAGTTCGCCGAGGTACAGGCAGACGTCCGCCCGCGCCGCCCGGGCGCCGGGCACCGCCAGGAAGGCCCGCGCCAGCTCCTCCGGCTCGCCGTCCCCGGCGACCAGACCGTGCAGCAGCTTGCGCACCGCCGGCTCGAACGGATCGTCCGGATCCTCGTACGGACAGCCGACGAACGCCTCCCACGCCTGCGCCGCGGCCGCCGGACCCTCCGTCAGCAACCGCTGCACCGCCACCTCCACCAGCACCGTCGAGGACGCCGCCACCTCCGGTGGCAGCCCCTCCAGCACCTCCCGGGCGTCCTCGAACCGCCCGTCGTGCCGGAACGCCGCCGCGAGCGCGCAGCGCACCGCGACGTCCGTCGGATCCCGGTCCAGCACGGCGGACAGGTCCGCCACCGCCTGCGCCGTGCGCCCGGCCTGCCGGTGCGCCTGACCGCGCTCGGCGAGCGCCCAGGTGTAGTCCGGGTTGTGGGCGAGGGCGGCGCTCAGGTCGGCGACCGCCTCCTCCACCTCGCCCGCCTGCCGGCGCGCCTGGCCCCGGGAACCGAGCGCCCAGGCGTCGTCGGGTTCGAGCGCGAGCGCGGCCGTCAGGTCGGCGACCGCCTCCTCCAGGTCCCCCGCCAGCCGGTGCGCCTCGCCCCGCAGCGCCAGCGCCCAGGCGTACTCGGGGTCGACCGCCAGGACGGCGGTGAGGTCGGCGATCGCGTCGTCCAGCCGGCCCGCCTGCCGGTGCGCCTGGCCGCGCGCCCGCAGCGCCCAGACGTCCGACGGGTCCAGGACCAGCGCCGCCGACAGGTCCGCCACCGCCTCGTCCAGCCGGCCCGCCTGCCGGTGCGCCTCACCGCGCTCGGCGAGCGCCCAGGCGTACTCCGGGTCCAGCGCGATCGCCGCCGTGAAGTCGGTGATCGCCTCGTCGAGCCGCCCGGCCTGCCGGTGCGCCTCACCGCGCTCGCCGACGGCCCACGCGTACTCGGGGTTGAGCGCCAGCGCGGCGGTGAAGTCGGCGATCGCCTCGTCCAGCCGCCCCGCCTGCCGGTGCGCCTGCGCGCGCGAGCCGAGCGCCCACGCGTTCTCCGGGTTGAGCGCGATCGCCGCCGTGAAGTCGGCCACCGCCTCCTCCGGCCGGCCCGCCTGGCGGTGCGCCTCGCCGCGCTCGGCGAGCGCCCAGGCGTTGTCCGGACCGATCGACAGCGCCGCGGTGAGGTCGCCGATCGCGTCGTCCAGCCGGCCCGCCTGCCGAAACGCCTGGCCCCGGGAGCTCAGCGCCCAGGCGTCGTCCGGGTCCAAGGCGAGCGCCGCGGTGAAGTCGGCGATCGCCTCGGCCGGGTGGCCCGCCATCCGGAACGCCTCGCCGCGCTGGGTGAGCGCCCAGGCGTACTCCGGGTCGAGCAGGATGGCCGCGGTGAGGTCGGCCACCGCCTCCTCCAGCCGCCCGGCGAGCCGGTGGGCCTGCCCGCGCGAGCCCAGCGCCCAGGCGTCGTCCGGGTCCAGGGCGAGCGCGGCGGTGAAGTCGGCCATCGCCTCCTCGACCAGCCCGGCCAGCTGCCGGGCCTCGCCGCGCCGGGACAGCGCCCAGGCGTACTCGGGGTCGAGGGCGAGCGCGGCGGTGAAGTCGGTCAGGGCCTGCTCGTGGTGGCCGTGCCAGTTGAGCACCCGCCCGCGGTAGGCGAGCGCCTGCGGCAGGTCGGGGGCGATCGCCACGGCCTGGTCGAGATCGGCGAGCGCGTCGTCGTCGCGGTCCTCGACGAAGTACTGGTAGCCGCGGTGGGTGAGCGCCCAGGCCCGGACCCGGGTCGGCAGCCCCGGGCCGGTGAGCGCGTCGAGCGTCTCCAGGACGGGCTGCTCGCCGCCGGCCGCCGTGTGGATCCGGCGGGCCCAGCGGACCAGCTCGGCGTCGTCGCTGTCCTGGGCCGCCTGGTTGAGCATCTCCGCCCACGGCGCCAGCGCGTCCGGCGCGTCCCCGGCGGTGCGCGCGGTGTGCTCCAGCGCCAGGGCGAGATGGGCCAGCGGGTCCGCGCAGAGCAGGTGGTACAGCTCGTTCAGCAACGGCCGGCGCCAGCGCGGATCGGCGCCGCGCCGGGCCGCCGGCAGGTACTGCTCGACCCCCGCCCGTGCGGCGGTGTGGTGCTCGGCGAGCCGGGTGTGCGCGGCCGTCCACTCCCGGGGGGTGTGGATCCGGCGCCGGCGCACCATGCTGGCGCGGACCACGGCGTGGTACTGCAGGAAGTCGCCGCGCCCGGTCACGAAGGGCTGCGCCGACAGCCAGGCCCAGGCCGCCGGTTCGGCGTCCGGCACGGCGCAGACGAACAGGTCCTGGTTCAGCTGCAGCGGGAGCGCCGCCGCCAGCACCGTCTCCCGGCGCTCCTGCTCGGGGATCCACTGCAGGAAGCGCACCACCGCCTGGTCGACCATGTCCGCGCCGACGTCGGCGACCTCCTCGACCGCGCCGGGGTCGGCGGCCGCCAGCAGCGCGACCAGCAGCGGCAGCCGCATCGACATCCGCAGCACCGCGTCGACCACCAGGGGGTCGGTCACCCCGCGGGCCGCCAGCAGGTCGCGGGCCTCCTGCTCGGTGAACACCTCCAGCGGCACGTCCACCAGGACCGGCCGCCACGGCGCCCATTCGCGCTCGGCGAGCTCGTCCCGGCCGGCCAGCACGAAGACCACCTCCAGCGGCAGCGGGCCGAACGCGTCGTCGAGGATCTCCCGCAGCCAGCCGTCGAGGTAGCGGCCGGTCAGCTCCCAGGTGTCGAGGAACAGCACGACCCACGGCCGCCGGCCCCGGTCCCGCTCGCGCTCGCTCAGCCGGGCGAGTTCGGCGACGAAGGCGCGGCTGAGCGCCGACTCCTCGACGTCGCCGCCGCGCCGGCGCTGGCGCACCCCGGCGATCAGCCGCTCGGCGCCCTGCGCCACGGCGTCCGGGTTGGCCATCGCCGCGACCACGCCCGCGCCCGGCAGCACCGAGGCAGCCCCGAACGCCGCCTGGGTCACCAGCCGGGTCGGCAGGGAGGCGCCCTCGCCGCCGGGCGGCTGCTCCGGCTCGCGGTCCGCCGCGGCCTGCAGCGAGCGCCGGTACTGCTCCACGGCCTTGTCGAACTCCCGCAGCGGGCCCGCCTGTTCGGCGAGCTGGCGGGCGAGCGCGGTGAGCGCCGTCTCGACCCCGTGCACATCGGTCTCGTCGACCAGCGCGGTGAGCGCCCCGGCCCGGCGGGCCGCCTCGCGCCACTGGGCGAGCAGGGTGGACTTGCCGACCCCGCCCACCCCGCGCACATGGAACAGGAAGTCGGCCGGGTCCGGCCCGGAGTCGGGATCGGGGTCGCGGGCGAGGTTGTCGGCGAACAGCGCCAGCTGGGCTCTGCGGCCGATGAAATGCGCACCGGTGCGCTGACGCACCGCCTCCGCACGCGACAGACGCCTCCGTGCCTGTGCCATGCCACCCCCTGCCGCCCACCCGGCGGGCCGCCGACCACGAGTCCGGTGCCGCCGGTGCCGCTGTCGTGAGGACGACCGTAGTGAATCGGCCCCGGGGTTGTCCCGCTTTCGGCCGTCCGTCGTGGCCGGGATGTGTCCCGGTGGCCGTTCTTCGGTGTGATGGAACGTCAGAACACGGCCGTCCGGCCGGATTCACCCTTCCGGCGCAACTTCTCGCCCGTCGGCCCGCGTCGGGTTGCGAAAGCGGCCGGTTCTGCGCGTTCGTGTGCAAACGTGTGTGCCGCCCGGCCGTCCCGCGAGGCGTCCGGCGCAGACTGCTGACCTTCCATCAAGGAGTACCTGAGATGTCGGTTCGTGGAAAGCTCCGCAAGTTCGCCGTGATCGCCACCGTCGTCGCCGCGACGGCCGTGATCGCGCCGACCGCCGCGGTGGCGCACGACTCGGGCGAGCAGCCCTCCTCCTCCGTGTCGGGCCTCGTGGCCGGCTCCGCCGCCGTGGGCCTGATCGGCCCGCGCGCCAGCTGGCTGGAGTTCTTCGAGAGCACCAACGGCTGATCCCGACCGTCGTACGCCCCGGAGCTCCGGCTCCGGGGCGTACCCGTGTTCGCGCCCCGGCCGACGTGACCGTCCTGACCGGCCGGCGGCGGGTGGCGCGGCCGTTCCGTGCGGGGCGCGACTGGGCCCCTCGGAGGACGTCGCGGAGTGTTGTGCCGGGCGGCGGAGGGGCGTCCGCACATAGTGCGGCATGACCTTCTCCCGCACCAAGGCGCTCGCCGCCGCCGTCCTGACGGTCGCGACGCTGACCGCCGTCGCCCTCCCCGCCGGCCCGCCGGCCGCCGCCGAGGGCCTCGCCGAGATCCCCCCGTCCTCGCCCGCCTGCGTCCGCTCGGACCCCGCTGCCGACCCCCGGGCCCGCGAGGTGCTGGACATCGCCCGCCAGGTCCAGCGGGAACTCGACCTGAACGCGGTGCTCCTGCGCGTCTCCGTGGACGGAAACGAGATCGTCACCGGCGCGCTCGGCGAGTCCATGACCGGCGTCGCGGCCGAACCCGCGATGCACTTCCGGGCCGGCTCGATGGCCTTCCCCTTCTTCGGGATCGTGCTGCTCCAGCTCGCCGAGGAGGGGCGGATCGGCCTGGACGACCCGATCGCCCCCTGGCTGCCGGACGTGCCGCACGCCGACGAGATCACCCTGCGGATGCTCGGCGACACCACCTCCGGCCTCGCCGACTACGTCACCGACCAGGGCTTCCTGGACGCGCTCACCGCCGATCCGTTCCGCCAGTGGACCCCGGAGGAACTGGTCGGCATCTCCACCAGCCACCCCTTCTGGTACCGGCCGGGGACCAACTGGAGCTACTCCCACGCCAACTTCGTCCTGCTGGGCGCGGCGTTGGAGAAGATCACCGGGACCCGCCTGGACCACCTGCTGGAGCAGCGGATCTTCGAGCCGCTCGGCCTGCGCCGGACCGTCAACCGCTTCACCCCCGACCTTCCCGCCCCCGTGCTGCACGCCTTCACCACCGGGCGTGGCCGCTACGAGGAGTCGACCTTCTGGAACCCGTCCTGGACCACCGCCCCGGGCGCCGTGCTGGCCACCGACATCTGCGACTTCGGGCGCTCCATCGAGGCCGTCGGCACCGGGGCGCTGCTCTCCCCGGAGTCCTTCCGCACCCAGCTGAACCCCGGCACCGTCGGCCTGCCCGGGCCGGCCGACGGCTGCCCGGAGGACGTCTGCCTGCTCCAGACGGAGGCCCGGCACTTCGGCCTGGGCGTCATCGTCAGCGACGGCTGGATCCTGTCCAACCCGTCGTTCTCCGGCTACGCCGCCATCGAGGCCTACCAGCCGGACACCCGCCTGGCGGTCGCCGTCAGCACCACCACGGGCTGCGCGAGCCCGGACGGGAACACCGCGCAGGAGGTCGCCGCGCGCATCGTCGAGCGCCTCGCGCCGGACCACCCGCTGCAGGTCCTCTGAGCGGACTCCGGGCCGGACTCACCCGAACGGGTGTCGTCCCGTGGGGGGCGGTCGCTCCGTCGATACAGGTGCAGGGGGGTGCGGCGGCTCGACCGCCGCGCCCTCAGGGTCCGGTCGGGGAGGTGCTTGCCGTGGGGTTCGAGGAGTTGGTCCGTGCGCGGTGCGTGGCCGTCGGGGGAGGAGGTCCCGTCGGGCCGTCGCCGTCGCCGTCGCCGTCGCCGCCGATCTGCCAGGTCCGGCCGTCCGCCGTGGCGCCGCGCAGCCCGTCCAGGGTGCCGGGGCCCGCGAGCGCGACGGCGAGGGGACTGCCGGTGGAGGCGAAGCCGACGGTCCGCGCCGGGTCCCAGCTGGTGCTCTGCCGCAGTCGTCGGCTCATGCCCGCCCAGCCGCGCGGACCGGCGGCCACCACCCAGGCGTCCGGCGCGGGGGCGGTGAACCGGCGCGCCTGGCGCAGCCAGGAGGCGGCCTCCTCGGGCCAGTCGACGACGTCCAGCACGGTGCCGCCGTCGGCCTGCCACCGCGCGGCGAAGGCGCGGGCGGCGGCGGTGGAGGCCCCGTCGCGGCCGTGCCCGATCACCACGGACGCGCCTCGTGGCAACAGGCCGGTCAGCACGTCGAGTTCGGCCGCAGTGTGCGGCTCGGCCGGGGTGGCGGCGCCGCGGGCGCCGGGCGGCTCAGGCGGCATCGTGGAACACCAGGCCGAGGGTGTGGCGAAGGCCCGAGCGCACGGTGCTGACGCCGTGCCGCACGGGCGCCGCCGACCAGCCGCGCGCCGAGCGGACGGGGCGGTCCTGGGTGGTGAAGACCAGGCCGTGGCCCTGGGGCAGGGTGGTCGAGGACCCGCGCGACTGGGCCCGGGGCCGCTGCTCGACGGTCAGGAATTCGCCGCCCGTGTAGTCGGTCCCGGGGGCGTCGAGGCCGATGACCACCTGGAGCGGGAACACCAGGCTGCCGTACAGGTCGCGGTGGAGCGCGTTCCAGTCCCCGGCGCGGTAGCGCAGCAGGATCGGCGTGGGCCTGGTCTGCCCGGCGGAGTGGCAGAGCTCCAGCCACTCGGTGAAGCTGTCCGGCCACGGCGCCGGCCGGCGGAGCTTGGCCGCCCAGTCCCGGGCGATCGGCAGCAGCCGGGGGTAGATCGCCTCCCGCAGTGCGGCGACCGCTGCGGGGAACGGCTCCCGGAAGTATCGGTACTGGCCGGAGCCGAACCGGTGCCGCGCCATGTCGACGGTGCTCCGGAAGCGCTCGGCCTCCTCGTAGAGCCCGGCCACCTCCGCGCATTCGGCGGGGTCGAGAAGCATCGGCGTCAGCGCGCTGCCGTGCTCCCCGACCTCCTCGGAGATCGCCGCCCAGTCGGCCCCGTCGACCCGCCGCGCGGGGGTCTCGATCATCGTGTGCACGCTCATGTGCGGCCTCCGGTTCCTCGTCCAGCCTGTCCCACGCCCTCCACTGTGCGCCCGCGGTCCCGCGCCGGGCTGGCGGAAATCGGTCCTCGGGCTCCGCCGGCTCGGAGGCCGTGGGATCGTCGTGGCCGTGAGGGAGACCTGGGTGAAGTACCCCGACCGGGATACCGTCCCGTTCGCCGAGGGGCTGCGGATCGTCGACCACCTCGTGGCCACCGGCTACTGGCCTCCGGACGCCGACCGGGTGGCTGACCGGGTGGCCGACCGCTGACCGGCGGGACGGGAGCGGCGCCGGGCGGCCCGGCACCCGTCCTGGCAGGATGACGGGCATGGAACGTGTGCTGGGAATCGGTGGTTACTTCCTGCGCGCCGCCGATCCGGCGGCCCTGAGCGCCTGGTACCGGGACTGCCTCGGTCTGGACGCCGACGACCACGGCCTGTGGCGGCAGGAGGCCGGGCCGACGGTGTTCGCGGCCTTCGAGTCCGGGACGGACTACTTCGGCTCCCGTGACCAGCAGACCATGCTCAACTTCCGGGTCCGCGACCTGGACGCGATGCTCGCGCAACTGCGGGCCAAGGGCGCGGAGGTGGACGAGGAGACCCAGGACATGGAGGGGGTGGGCCGGTTCGGCTGGGTCACCGACCCCGAGGGCCGTCGGATCGAGCTGTGGCAGCCCGCCTGACCGCCGAGGACGGGGGCGGTGGGGCGTTCGTTCGATCAGCCGTGGGCGAGCGGGATGATCGCCACCGGGGACCAGGAGAGCTGCCAGGCGGTCTCGTCACCGGGGCGGGGGTGCTGTTGGAAGCGGACGTCGAGCAGGTGGACGTCACGGATGCGGAGGGGGACGTGGCTGGGGGAGATCCGCCGGAAGACCGACTGCAGGGCGTCGGAGGAGGCGTCGGACCAGGCGTAGCCGAGTGAGATGTGCGGGCGGCCGCCGTCGTGCAGCAGGGCGCCGGGGCCACGGGTCCGGCGGATGGCGTCGCGGACGCGCTCGCGCAGGTCGAACAGGGCGTGGTCGGGGGAGAGGTCCAGGAAGGCCCCGGCCCGGCTGGCGATCGGCGAGCCGGCCGTGACCTCGAACGGGCGGGTGCCCGCGAGGTGGTCCCGCAGGGCCGCGACGAGGTCGGCGCGCTCCTCGGCCGTGATCCTGTCGGAGGTGGTGTCGGCGATCATGTCGAGGGTGCAGTGCAGCGTGCCGTCGTCCATCGGGGTGATGGGGTGGGGGCGCATCGCCGCTCGGCACTCGTCGACCAGCCGTGCCAGGTCGAGGTCGGTCCCCAGATCGGGGACGGCGTAGACGTGCAGGACGCGGGCGCCGTCGGGCCAGGGCGCGCCCTGGAACTTCGGAACGAACTTCTCCACGGTCGTCTCCTCCGTCGCACAGCGGGCGGGGTCGGCGTGTCGGGTTCGGGGCGGTCGGTGTCCTGGAAACGGTAGCCGCCGGGGAGGCGGTCCCAGAAGTAGGCCTCCCGGCGCGGGTGAGGGGCGGTCAGCGGTCAGTGGAAGGCGAAGGAGGTGGTCGCGGCGTCGGAACGGGCGGCGAGGTAGACGGGCCAGGCGAGGGCGAGGTCCTGCCAGGGGAGGCCGATCGGGGCGAAGACGGTGGGCCGGTCGTCGGGGCGGGCCGGGGCGGTGCCGCGCAGGATGTCGCCGAGCGGGGTGGCGAGGGCCGGCTCCAGGGCGGCGCTGTGCAGGACGCCGGAGGCGGCGGCGAGGGCGGGATCGTCCACGACGAGGCGGCTCGCGCGCAGCAGGGCCGGGGAGAGTTCGGTCTTGCCGGGTTCGTCGAAGCCGAGGCTGGTGAGGTGGAGGCCGGGTCGCAGCACATCGGCGTCGAGCAGCGGCTCGCGCGACCAGGTCGCGATGAGCACGATGTCGGCGGCCTCGACGGCGGCCCGCGCGGTGGGCGCGACCCGGCCGACGGCCGCGGCGCGCTCCGGGTCGAGGTCGTAGGCGTACACCTCTCCGATCGGCCGCAGGGTGCGCAGGGCCCGGAGCACGGTCCGGTTCTGGGCGCCGGCGCCGATGACGGCGACCGTCGTGGCGTGCTCCGGGGCGAGCGCGTGGGTGGCCAGCGCGGCGGCCAGCCCGGTCCGCCAGGCGGTGACGGAGGCGGAGTCGAGGAGCGCGAGCAGTTCGCCGTCGGCCAGCGCGTGCAGGCAGACGATGCCGCGCAGGGCGGGGGTGGCGGCCGGGAACTTGGCGTTGACCTTCACCGTGTACGCGGGCACGTCGGGGAGCAGCCCGGGGAGGAGGCACATCGCGGTTCCCGGGCCGGGCAGGCGCGTGCCCACCCGTCGGGCGGTGGGCGGTCGGTCGTCCGGCGGTCGGTCGTCCGACGGGTGATCGGCGGGGAGCCGGCCGGCGGCGCGGAAGCCCGTGTCGAGCGCCGCCAGCACGGCCGGAATGTCCAGGGCGGCCTCGACGTCCGCCCGGGAGAGCAACAGGGTCATGGGGAGCGGTCTCCTCCCGGCACCGGGAACGGCGGACGCGAAACAGGGGCGGCACCCGCCATACGGTTGCCGCCCCCGGGGGATGGAGCGCCGGGCCCGAATCGAACGAACTCTTCCCGCTGAAAGCGGGCGTGCTGCCAATGCACCACCGACGCCTGGCCGACCGGGCTTCCCGCCGCCTGCGCGGCCCGCCCTCTCGACGGGAAGAACGTACCAACGGATGATCAGAAATTGAAATCCGCCGGGTCAGACCGGGAACAGCAGGCCCGGGCGCGGACCGCCCCGGCGGTGGAGGCGGCGCAGGAAGGCGAGCACACCGGGAGTGCCGACGGCCCAGGCGGGTGACTCGGTACCGGGGTCGCGACCGGGAAGCAGCGGGCGGCCCCAGGGCCCGCCGCCGCGGGCCAGGACGAGGCCCGCGAGCTCCTCGGCGGCGCGCCAGTGGCGTTCGTCCCCGGTGGCCGCGGCGAGGTCGACCAGCAGCTCGCCGGCGCCCGCCAGGCCGCAGCACTGGCCGGTCGCGCCCGTCCGCGGCGCGAGCATGCGGCAGGCGGCCGCGGCCTCGGCGGCGCGGTCGAGCAGGGCCGGTTCACGGTACTGGCGGGCGGCCTGGACCAGTACGGAGCCGATGCCGGCGAGCCCCCGGCACCAGGAGCCGTAGCGGCGGGTCGCGCCGGGGTCGCCGGCGGCCGCCGCGAGCCGGGGGACGTCGGCGGCGAGGCCGTCGACGAGGCGCCGGGCGTCCTCCGCGTGCGGGCCGGGCAGGGCGAGCAGGAAGTGGGCGACACCGGCCCGGCCGTGGGCGAAGCCCTCCACGAGCGCCGCGGTCCCCGGGTGGGGCTCCTCCCGCGGGTCGGTGGAGCGGCCGTCGGTCAGCCGCCGGGCGCATTCGGCGGCGACGGCCAGGTGCCGTTCGGCCTCCTCCGGGCGGCCGTCGGCGCGGGCCGAGCGGGCCAGCAGCAGTCGGGCGGTGCCGACCCCTGCGGCGCCGGAGATCTGGTCGGCCGGGAGGTCGTCGCCGAGCAGCCCGCCCGTCCCGGCGGGCCGCTCGGTGCCGAGCAGGTGGGCCGCGTGGGCGAGGAAGAGGTCGACGCCGGCCCGGCCGTCGTACAGCCCCGGGCCGAGCCGGTCGAGGGCGGGGTGGGCGGCCGTCCACCGGGCGAGGGCGGCGGCCGCCGCGCGGACCTCCGGCAGGTCCGGGTGCTGGAGCAGCTCCAGGCCGAGTCCGGCGGCGCCGTCGTAGAGCGACAGCAGGGTGCGCGGCCGCCCGCCCCGGGGGTCCGCGTCCACCAGCTCGTGCGCCATCCGGACACAGCGGTCGAGGGTGTGCCGGACGGCCTCGCCGAGCACATCCCCGCGCACCGCCGGCGGCCGCCGGTCCGGGCCGGCCGTCCGGACGGGGGCGCCGTGGCGCAACTCGGCGGCGGCCGAGGCCCGCTCCCCGGCGTCGAGGCTCAGGAGTCCGGCCACCACGGTCACCACCGCGTCCGCCGCCTGCTGCCCGCCGGGGGGCAGGGCGCCGGCCAGACAGGTGAGGGTGCGCTCGCGGTTGACGGCCGGGTCGGGGTCGATCACCACGGGGTCGAGTCCGGTGGCGGCCCAGTGCAGCGTGGCGCCGAGCGCGTAGTAGTCGTCGGCGGGCCGCGCCTCGGCGGCGCCGGGCAGGCCGTAGCCCCGGGTGGCGCCCTCGGGCCGTTCGCCGGCCAGGGAGCTGACGCCGAAGTCGACCAGCGAGGCGCCGCCCGAGCCGTCGAGCACCACGTTGGCGGGCTTGAGGTCGCACATGACCACCCCGCGCGCGTGCACCGCGTCCAGCACGGTCAGCAGCCCGCGCGCCAGCGCCCACCAGTCCCGACCGGCCGCGCCCCCACCGGCCGGCGGGTACGGGCCCGAGACCAGGACGTCGCGGCGCAGGTCGCGCGGGCCGCAGGCGGTGCTCACCAGGTACTCGTCCTCGCCGTGCCGGAAGTAGTCGACCAGTCGCGGCACTCCGGGCACCCCGCCGAGCGCGTCGAGGACCCGCCGCTCGTGCCGCAGCCGGCCGCGCGCGTCGGTGCCGGACGGGTCCTCGGCGACGAAGGCGCGGGCCTGCTTGACCACCACCGCCAGCCCGGTGGCGAGTTCGACCGCGCGGTAGACGTGCCCGTTCGGCGAGCGGGTGATCCCCGCGGTGATCCGGTAGCGGCCGTCGCCGACCCGGGTGGTCGACTCCCGCCGCGGCGCCTGGGCGGCGAACGGGTCGGCCGCCCACGGCGGTTGGCGGTAGGCGCCGGCGGCGAGGCCGGGGAAGGCCTCTCCGGCGGGACCGGTCATGACGAGCTCCGGGTCGTCGCCGGTAGCCCGGAAGGGCCCGTACCGGTAGTAGACCGGGGCGTCCGCCCGTACCTGCCGGTCGCTGACCACCCGGGGGCCGGGGCGGCCCGCCAGCACCTCGGCCAACTCGGCCGCCAGCGCCTCGATCCCGCCCGGCGCCGGGTAGACCGTGACCGCCTTGCCGACGGCGGCGGCGCCGCGCAGTCCGGAGTTGAGCCGCCCCAGCACGGCGGCGTCGGCGGCGAACTTGGCGTCGCAGCGGTGCCGGAGCAGGACCGGGAGCACCAGGTCGACCAGCTGCGCCAGGTGCTCGGGCCGGGCGGAGAGGTGGAGCTTCCAGCCGTGGGCGAGGGCCGGCATCCGGGGGTCGTGCAGGTACAGCCAGCCGTCACCGGAATGCAGCCGGCGGCGCGCGCCGGCCGGCGCGGCCAGGTGGGCCGCGATCCGGGACCGCACCTCCTCGGCCGCTCCCCGGCTCTGTGGTGCCGCTGTCGCCATCGCCGTGCCACCCCTCCCGCGATCCGCCTTCTGCTGCGCCGGGTGCTGCCGAGTCCGGCCCCTCCCGGTCAGGAACGGCGTGACCGCCCGGCGGTCGCCCGCCAGGCGGTCACCTCCCTAATCGGACCGCTCGGTGCGGGTCAGTAGTCGAGCCCGCACTCGAAACGGGTGGGGACGTAGGTGACCCACGGGTCGGCGAGACACATCACCGGGGCGAGGTCCGCGTTGAACTCGTCCTCGAAGGCGATGGTCTCCTCGTCGATGTCCAGCAGGCCGGCGTCGCGGATCTCCAGAACCTGTGCGCTCATGATGGGCTCCTCCCGTAGAGGGTCGGTGGATACCTGTTCGACGGCATGCTCATGCTAGCCAGCTCCTGGCGTTCACCATAGGGGCGCGACATCGTCACATTCGGAACACCGGGAGCAGGGGCGTCGCATGACGATGTGTGACATGTCATCGAACGGCAGACCGAGGGAATCCGCGGTGCTACGGTCGGGCCCATGTCCAAGACCGAGATCGACCAGCTGACCGCCGAGTTCTTCGGGGCGTTCGACAACCGCGACGGCCGGCGCGCCGACGTGGCCCGGATCCGGCGGCTGATGCTCCCGCAGGGAGTGATCGTCTGCGCCGCGCCGACCTTCACGGTCTACTCCGTCGAGGAGTTCGTCGAGCCGCGCGAGCGGCTGCTGAACGACGGGCGGCTGGTCGGCTTCGCGGAGTGGGAGACCTCCGAACGGACCGAGATCGTCGGCGGCATCGCCACCCGCACCGGCGAGTACCGCAAGTCCGGGACGCTGGACGGCCGGCCGTACGGGGGCGGCGGCACCAAGACCTTCCAGTTCGTCCGCACCCCCGAGGGCTGGCGGATCGCCGCCTTCTCCTGGCACGACGAGGCCTGAGCCCGTCCGCGGCGGCCCGGCTGTGGAGAACGGCCGGCGGCGTGGCAGCATCCCGGATGTGGTGATCTACGACGAACGACTCTCCGTCCCGCTGCGCTGGTGGCTGGCCGCCCTGACGGCCGCCGCCGCGCTCACGGCCGCGCTGCTCCCGCTCGGCCCGCTGCCCGCCCTGGCCGGCGGCGCCCTGCTGATGGCGGTGGCGGCCCCGGCGCTGAACGGCTACGGCGCGGTCCGGATCCGGGTCTGCGACGGCGTCCTGGTGGCCGGACCGGTCGTCCTGCGCGGCGAGCACACGGGCGCGGTCGAAGTCCTCGACCAGGCCGCCGCCTTCGCCTGGCGTACCCGCCTGGCCGGCCCCCGCGCCCGCCTGCTCATCCGCAGCTACCTGCCGCGCGCGGTCCGCGTCGAGGTCGCCGAACCCTCCCTGCTCTGCCCGTACGTCTACCTCTCCACCCGCCGCCCCGAAGCCCTCGCCGCCGCCCTGGCCGAAGCCCGCGACCACTGCAGAACCTCGTCCGCCCCCGCCCGCTGACGTCCCGCCGGGTACCGCGGCCCCCTCCGGGCCGGGCGACGAGCCGCCCGCCCGCACGGCCCGCGACGTGGCGAAGCGTACGGGCCCGACCTACCCGCCACCGGAGCGCCGCCCGCCCGCCGGCTCCCTCCCCGACTCCGGCCCCACCGACGACATCGCCGTGCCGCTGATGGTGAGGGCCGCCCGGACCGACCTGCCTGGTGCCGTGACCGCATATGTTTGCCGGGTCTCGTGCCCGCCAGGAGGGTGGTGAGGGTCCCTTCAGCGGATGGCCTAGCGTGGCGAGGTGATCGTTGACGAGGTGGGAAGCGGCGCGGTGCGAGCCGCCGTTGCCGGTGTGAGGAACTTCCGGGACGCCGGCGGGGTCGGCCTCTTGCCCCGAGGCGTGCTCTACCGTTCCGGTGCGTTGGGGGAGTTGACGGTGGAGGGGGCGCGATCTCTGGGCGGTCTGGGTGTGCGTACGGTCGTGGACCTGAGGAGTGTTCCCGAGGTCGCGGAGCGGCCGGATGCGCTGTACGGCCTCGGTTTCGAGTACCTGCACGTTCCGGTGTACGCCGAGCAGAGATGGCCTGCAGACCAGCTGGAGCTCTATCCCTCCATGGCCGAGCACGCCGGATGGTCGGTGGTCGCGGTCATCCGCAGGCTCCTGGTGGCCGGCGGGCCGCCCGTCCTGGTGCACTGCGCCTCGGGGAAGGACCGTACGGGTGTGGTGGTTGCTGTCGTTCAGACGTTGCTGGGTGCGTCCGAAGCCGAGGTCACCGGGGACTTCCTACGTTCCAATGCCGAGTTGGGCCTGACCGGTCCAAGGGCGTCGTCGGGGCTGACTCACGGCACCCGATCGATCGCCGCCCACCACCTCCGGCGGGCTCTGGTCTGGATCCGAAGCCACCACGGCTCCATCCCTGCCTATCTCATCGCGCACGGTGCCAAAAAGTCCGAACTGGAGGCACTGGCCCGGCTGACCTGAGCCGTTTTGATGGGGCTGGGTCAGGCCGCGAGTGCTGGTCTGCCGTCCCAGCGAAGTTCCTTCTGGCTGCGGATGCGGGCACGTTCGCGGCGCGGGGCGGCCAGGACGCCGGGGTGGCGGGCGTTGGCGTTGCGCCAGCGCAGATGGGCGTGCAGCGCCCGGGTCTGGACGGTGTGGTCGGGGTGGCGGGAGTTCGCCGGGGTGAACCGCCGCAGCGTTCCGAAGTGCGCCTCGATCGGGTTCGCCCAGGAGGCGTTGGTCGGGGTGAAGCACAGCTGGACGTTGTTGTTCTTCGCCGAGCGCCCGATCTGCTTGCCGGTGTTGGCGGAGAGGTTGTCCAGGATCACGTAGATGGGGGCTCCGTCCGGGCGGGCGGCCCGGACCGACTTCAGTGCGGCCACAGTGTTCGCGGTGCCCTTGCGGCGCCGGTCGACTCCCCACAGCGTGTCGTCGCCGATGGACCAGAAGCCGTGAAAGCAGGTGACGCCGTGGGTGCGGTGGTAGGTCGCAGGCAGGCGGTCGGGCCGTCCCTGCCGGGCCGGCAGGCACCAGCGGTGGGGCGGATGCCGAGCGGCCCGAACTCGCCGGCGACATGGGGTGCGCGGCTGACGTCGGGCACCGGCCGGCTGACCTGCTCCGCTGCATCCGGCGCCTCCACGTCCGTGTTGTTCTGGGCGCCGGCCTGCGACCTGGGCCGACTGCGAGTCTGGCCGTTCCGGCCGCAGTACGGAGGGGTGCAGGTTGGGCGGTGACCCGCGTTGGCGGCAGGTCTGGTTGCTCGCGGTGCGGTTGGGAGGTGGTGTCCGCGCGTGTGGGCGCGTCCGGTTGGGTGTGGGGCCGTGACCGGTGCTGGCTGCTCGGGATTGGCCGCTCTGCAGCCGCCGGGAGACTGTGCTGGATCGTGGCTGGTGTTGCGCCCGACGCCTCTGGTGGTGCTGGGTCTGCCGGGTGGGAATCGCCGTCTGCACGGTGTGCTGGGCGGCGGCTGGCGTGGGTCCCACGGCTTGCCGCTCCGGCGGTTCGCCGGAGGGGGTGTCCGGTTGTGCAGGCGCATGGTGTCGGGTGTGGGGCCGTGACCGGCCGCGAGTCCGACGGCTGGCCGTCCCGGGATCCGCCGGAGGGGGCGGCCGTCGGTGCCGACGCGCTGTGGCGCGCTCCTCTGCGCCGTCCGTGGGGGAGCGGGCCGGCGGGCGGCGGTGGGCATCATCCTGACCGGACGGCAGCGCGATCGATGGGGGGCGGTGTCGGTGCTGCGGGCGCGGGGGCGGGTGCTGCTGGGGTTCGCGGTGTTCGGGGTGTTCTGGGGCACGTGGGGTGCGCTGATTCCGGAGATCCAGCGGCGGGCGCGGGTGGACGACGGCGAGCTCGGTGTCGCCGTCCTGATGATCGGCCTCGGCGCGCTCTGCTCGATGCGCCCGGCCGGTGCGGCCGTGGACCGCTTCGGCCGCACCGCCGTCGCGGCGCTCCTGCTGCTGATGGCGGTGGCGGCCGTGCTGCCCGGCCTGGCGCGCGGCGCACCGGCGCTGATGGCCGCGCTCGCCGTGCTCGGCGCGGCGTCCGGGGCCGTCGACGTGGGCGTCAACGCGCTGGCGAGCGCGGAGGAGAGCCGGTCCGACCCGCTGATGAACGCCGCCCACGCCTGCTTCTCCGCCTGCGTGGTGTGCGGCGCCCTCGGAACGGGCCTGGCACTGGGCCGCGGCCTCGCCGCCGACACGGTCCTGCTGCCGGTGGCCGCGCTGCTCGCCGGGGCCGCCGCCGTGGTCGGCGTCCCGGGTCCGGACCGGGCGCGTCCCGCACCCGCACCCGCACGCCCGCCCGCCGCGGGCCGCGCTCGACGGCCGGCGGGCGGCGGCGCCGCCAACCGGTCGCTACTGCGGCTCGGGGTGCTGTGCGCGCTCGCGTTCCTGGTCGAGAACGCCTGGCAGAGCTGGAGCGCGGTGATGCTGCGCTCCGTCCTCCACACCGGCTCCGCCACGGCCGCGGCCGGGCCCGTGGTGTTCGCGGCCTCCGCCGCCGTCGGCCGGCTGGCCGGGCACGGGCTCACCGCCCGCCTGCCGCAGCGTCACCTGCTCGCCCTGGGCGCGGCGGTCGCGGCAGCCGGCACGCTGGGCGCCGCGCTGGCCCCGGGCGTGGGGACGATGCTCGCGGGGCTCGTGGTGGCCGGCCTCGGCACCTCGGTGTGCGCGCCGACGATCCTGTCGCTGGCCGGAGCGCGGGCCCGCCCCGAGGTGCGGTCGTCGGCTGTGGCCGTCGTCGCCTCGGTCGGTTACGGCGGCTTCCTCGTCGGGCCCGCCGCCGTCGGCCTGACCGCCTCGGTGGCGGGCCTGCGCTCCGCTCTCGCCGCAGTGGCGGGAGTGGCGGCCGTCCTGGCGCTCGCCGTGCTGCGGACCCGCCCGGCCCCGTCGGACGCGGAGTGCTCGTCGGACGCGGAGCGCCCGACGGACGCCAGGGGCGCGCCAAGCCGCCCGGACCGTCCGTCTGTTCGGTCGGGGCCCGGGGAACCGAAGCTGTGATGTGATGGACGGATGATCGAGGAACAGTTCGCCGCGGAGTGCCTGGGCCCGGTGGAGGAGGCGGTCCGGCGGGCGGCGGCCGCCGAGATCATGCCGCGCTTCCGCGCGCTGACCGCCGACCAGGTGGCCGAGAAGAACGGCCCGCACGACCTCGTCACCGTCGCGGACCGGGGCGCCGAGGCGCACCTGACCGCCGCTCTGACCGCGCTGCTCCCCGGCTCGGTCGTGGTGGGGGAAGAGGCGGTCGCCGCCGACCCGGGCCTGTACACGGAGCTGGCCGGGGACCGCCCGGTCTGGATCGTCGACCCGATCGACGGCACCCGCACCTTCGTCCGCGGCGACGAGGGGTTCTGCACGCTGGTCGCCCTCGCCCACCGCGGCGAACTGCTGGCCTCCTGGACGTACGCCCCGGCCCGTGACCGGATGGCGACGGCCCTGCGGGGCGGCGGCGCCCTCCTGGACGGCGTTCCGCTGCACGCGGGTTCACCGGCCGACGGCGCGCCGCTGGAGATCGCCGCCTCCTTCCCCTTCCACACCACGCCCGCGGCCAAGCGCGCCCTGCTGCGCCTGCGCGCCGAGGGCGTGCACACCCGGCCCTGCGCGGGCTCGGCGGGGCTGGAGTACGTGGAGATCGCCCGCGGCGGCCTCGACGCGACCGTGTTCGCCTGGGAGAACGCCTGGGACCACGCGGCCGGCCTGCTCCTGGTCGCCGAGGCGGGCGGCGCCCACGCCACCCTCGCCGGCACCCCCTTCCGCCTCGCCGGCGGCAACGACCTGCCCTTCACCACGGCCCGCGACGGGGAGACCGTCGCCCGTGTCCGCCACCTCCTCCTCGGGGACCACCCCATCGCCCCGTGACCGGCCAGGGCTGCCGAACGGGCGCCGCGCCGGGCGGGACTCCGGCGGCCGCGACCGGCGGCAGGTGACTCGCGTCCGGGAGGCCGGGGCCGGGGGCGATTTGATGCTCCTTGTGCACGCGGGCAGCCGTGCCGACGCCGCGCGGCACGGCCACCGGGCCGGGGCGGCGGGGAGGCCTCGCCGGGCGCACTCGCGCGGGACACCGGACGGCGCGCGCCGAGCTCGTCCTCGCCGGGGCTGTTCCGGAGGCTCCCGGGCGGTCGCCCAGCCCTGGCCGGGGCCGGTCAGGCGCCGATGTGGTCGCGGAGGGCGTCCGGCAGGCGGCGGCCGGTGACGGAGCGCCAGGCGCGTTCCACGGCGCGGGGGCCGAGGTCGCGGGCCAGGTGGCCGAGGTTGAGCACGCTGGGCCAGGTCAGGGGATGGGGGAACTCCTCGTAGCAGGTGATGCTGCGGACCAGCCACTCCATCGCCTCGCGCGGGCGGCCCTGCTCCGCGGCGAACAGGCCGAACTGGCCGAACGTCCGAGCCAGGCCGGGGGTGTCGCCGATCCGGTGCGAGACGTCCAGGGCCTTGCGGTACCGGGCCTCGGCGTCCGCCGCCCGGCCGTCGTTCTGCGCGGTCATGCCGAGCTGGTGGTAGCTCACCGAGACGCCCGCCTGGTCGCCCAGCTCCTCCCGGACGGTCAGCGCGTGCGCGTACCAGGTCTCCGCGCCGGCCAGGTCGCCGCGCCGGGCGGCGACGACGCCGAGCTGGTGCTGGCTGATGGCCGTGCCGTGCCGGTCGCCGAGGTCCTGCCGGATCCCCAGCGCCTTGCGGTGCCAGGACTCGGCCTGCTCGAACCGCTCCTGCGCCGACGCCAGGACGCCGAGCTGGTGGTAGCCGCGGGCGGTGTCGGGCAGGCTGCCCGACTCCTCGGCCAGGGCCAGCGCCTCCGTGCACCACTTCTCGGCCGCGGCGAGGCGCCCCAGTTCGGCCGCGACGGCGGCGAGCCGGTGGTGGAGGTCGGTCGCCAGGGGCCGGTCGGCCGACGGGTCGGCGGAGGCCAGCGCGCGCCCGAAGCAGAGGTAGGCCTCCTCGAAACGGCCCTGTTCCTGGGCCAGGACGCCGAGCTGGTGCCGGCAGGCCGCCGCCCGCTGGGACTCGCCGAGGCGTTCGAAGGCGTCGAGCGCCTCCCGGGTCCGCCGCTCGGCGTCCTCCGGCCGGTCGAGGCGGTGGGCGATCACCGCCAGCTGGTGGTGGCCGATCGCGATGCCGTGGGCGTCGCCGAGCCGCTCCAGGACGGCGAGCGCGCGCAGGTACCAGGCCTCGGCCTCGGCGAACTCGCCCCGGTCCACCGCGATCCGGCCGAGCTGCTGATAGCCGTCCGCGAGGTCGTCGAGCTGGTCGGGGTCCGGCGTCCGCTGGTCGACGGCGTGGTGGATCTCCCGGAAGGAGCGCTCGGCCTCCTCCGTCCGGCCCGCCCGGACCAGGCGCCGGGCGTCGGCGCCGACCACGGACAGCCAGAGCGCGCCGGCCGGGGTGTCGGCCGCCGGCGGGTCGCCGTCGGGCGCCTCCAGCGCGGTCCGCACCCGGTCGGTCCAGCCGCGTGCCTCGGTGTCCAGCCCGTGGGCGCTCCAGTGGGCGTACAGCGGCCGGACGAGCGCCAGGGCCTGCAGCCACAGACCCTGCTCGACGGCCCGGTCGAGCAGGCCGCCGATGGTCCGCCGCTGGAGGTCGAGCGCGGTCAGTGCGAACTCGGTGCTTCCGCCGAGCAGTTCGCGGGTGAGCAGCAGGCAGAAGTTGACCTGCGCGCCGAGCAGCGCCTGCGCCGCGGCCGCGTGCTGCCCGGCGAACCCGGGCTCCTCCGCACGCCACCGGGCGGCCAGGACGGCGGCGACCGCCGGGGGGACCCGGAAGGCGGTGCCGTTCGCGGGGGTGAGCAGACCGAGACCGGCCGCCCGCTCCAGCAGCCGCTGCCAGTCCTCGGTGCCGCGGTCCCGGAAGGGCTCGGGCGCGAGCGGCTGACGGGAGAGCAGGGCGAGCACGGTGGCGTCGGCGGTTCCGTGGAAGAGCGTGACGGCCGCCAGCGCCCGCCGGTCGGCGGCGGAGAGCCGGGCCAGCGCGTAGCCGGTACTGACCGCGAGCACCGTGTCCCCGGCCGCCGTGTCCTCGCCCGCCGGACCGCTGGCCCCGGCCGCCGTGTCCCCGCCCGCCGGACCGCCGGCCCCGGCCGCCGCGCCGCGCACCAGGGTGTCCAGGGTGTGCCACGGTTCATGCGCGCCGAGCGACGACAGGACCAGCCGCATGCTCAACGGGTGCCCGCCCAGCCACTCCAGCAACTGGCCGAAGACCCGCAGACCGCGCTTGCGGTCGGTGTCGGGGTCGGGGGCGAGCAGCCGGTCGGCGTACGCGACGGCCTCGTCCGGGGCCAGGCCCGGCACCTCGATCCGCAGTGGCCCGGGGCCCAGCCAGTCCTCCGTGCCACGGCTGGTGAGAACCACCGCGCCGCGCCCGCCCCGGGCCACCCGTTCCAGGAACGCCCGCAGTTCGGCGCGTTCCTCCTCGGTCGGGGCCGGGGTGGCCAGGGCCGGGTCGTGCTCCGTGTCCAGGGACTCGACGCCGTCCCAGATCAGCAGGACGTCGCCGGCGGCGAGCGCCTCCTCGACGGCCTCCCGGCGCTCGGCGGGCGCGAGCGGGTCGAAGTCCTCGGGGGCGCACAGCCGGCGGCCGATCCGGTCGACCACCCCGGCCAGGCCGAAGGAGGCCACCCCCGGCTCGAAGGGGTGCAGGACGACCGAGTCCGGTCCGTCCACCGCGCCGGTGTCCCGGCACCAGCGGCCGTAGGCCTTCGCCAGCTCCGTCTTGCCGACACCCGCGGGGCCGTGGAGGACGACGACGCGGTGGAGCCGGGCCGCCGCGTCCAGGCCGAGCAGCAACCCGTCCCGTCCGACGAACTCCCCGACGGCGGCGAGGTCCGCCAGCCCGTCCCGGGCGTCGACCGGGGAAGCCTCGCCGGCGCCGGACAGCACGGGTTGCCGGCCGGTCCGCTCCGTCCGCGTCGCGGGGAAGGTCAGCTCGTTCCGGCGGTAGAGGGCCGGGACCAGCCAGTCGGCCAGCGGCAGCGGACCCCTGAGCGAGACCCGCCGGTCCTGCTCGGCGAGGCGCCGACGGCCGGCCGCCACCGCACGGGTGAGCGGGTCGCCGGAGCCCAGCCGCTCGTAGACCGCCGTCAGGAACCCGGCGGCGGCCGTCGCGTCGAGGCCGTAGGGCAGCGCGAGCACGGCGGCGGCGCCCTCCTGGAGCAGCCGGAGGGCCGCCTCGGCCTCGGCCTGTCCGGCCGGGTTGCCCGACCTGCGGGTGCCCAGGACCACCAGCGGGACCGCGGCCGAGGCCAGCAGCCGGGCGACGCGCTGGACCGGCACCGGCTCCGGGCTCCCGTCCGGGTCCCCGTCCGGCCGCTCGAACAGCAGCCCGCCGAGGAGGTCGCGTCCGAGGGCGGACTGTTCGGGGAGTACTCCGGGACCGTCGAAGTGCACGACCTGGAACGGCCGGCCCTCCTCGCGCGCCGCACGGAGCGTCTCGCCGAGCCCGGCGAGGGTCGGCGGGCGCAGTACCCGCAGCTCGACCGCTCCGCCGTCCGCGCCGAGCCGCCGCAGCAGGGGGAGGGCGACGGTCGGTCGAGTGGAGTCCCCGGGGCCGCCCGCCCGGGTGACCACCAGAAGCACCCGAAGGGGTGAACCGTCCGCCACCGTGACCGCGTCGCGGGGGTCGGCCGCCGCCGGGCTGCGGATCACCGTCATGTCGTCGAGGGCCGGCGGGAACGGGCGGTCCGGGTCCGCCGCCAGGTCCCAGGGCAGGGCGAGCAGCGGCGCGGAGTCCGAGCGCAGCACGATCTCCAGCGCGCCGCCGCGGACCCGTGCCCGGGCCCGCGCCCGCAGGTAGGAGTCGCGGGCGGGGCCGTCGCCGAACAGCGCGGCGAACATCCGCGCTCCCCAGCCCGGGAGCTGACGGGCGGTGTGCGGGCCCCGCTCGCCGTAGGCCCCGAACGGGGTCCGGAGGTGGTCCTCCAGGTACCAGCGCAGGCTGTCCAGGGCCGGGTCGCCCAGGGGCCTGCGCAGCCATCCGGCGTCGACGGCGGGCGCCGGGACCTCGTCTCCCGGCGGCCACTCCGTCACGGACATCCGGCCGTCGGCGTGGAGATCCAGCACCAGACGTTCGACCACAATCGCCCCCAGCGAGTGCTTGGCGGCCGGTCGGCCGTTCCGCTGCGGAGCACAGGGTAGCGGCGTCGCCACGGGGAACGGGCGTCCGGGTGCCAAGTCGCGGTAACGATCCGTCAAAGATGCGCGGACCGGGGCACGAAACGGAAGGGGCAGCCGGGCTGCCCCAAGGGGCAGACCGAACGTTCCGTCGGTGCTGGTCCGCCCCCGCCCGGCCCGCTGAGCGGAACGCCCCGTTCATCTTCGCGCCATCTGCCGACCGGGCGCTGACCAGCAATGTCGCGCTCGCGTCAAGATGGCCGGGCCGCCCGAGGGGGCGTCAAACCTGCCGGGCGGCCGGTCTTCCGGGTGAGCTGCGTCACTTGACCGTCTTTTCGGGCTGGGATTCACTTTTTCCCGGCGGCACGGAATGCGAATCACGGAATTCCGTCGGGCCCACCCCGGAGTCCGCGGATCGCGGGCCGTCCGCCGAAGAGTGGTCATCGTTCCCCTTTTGAGATGGAGGTGCTGTCATGAAGCTCGTTCACTTCGTGAAGAAGGTCATGCCGGAGAAGAGCCTGAAGGCCTACGCCTGGTACGGCTGGATCTAAGTCCCGGCGGTTCTTCCGCTGTCGGACGCGTGCCCGGCGAGCGCGGGTGCCACCTGCACTCGCCGGGCACGGGCCGCTCCTCGCGAGCCGGCCGCCCACAGCCGCTCACCCTTGGAGTCACGGATGGCTATGTCCAGCACCGGCCGGAGCACCCGCGTCACCCTCTTCGCGCCGCGGATCGAGGAGCTCCTGCGCAGGTACCGAGGTCAGGACCTGTTCCGCCTGGAGGCGGACACCGTCGGGGTCGCCGGCGTCGACCTCATGGACGGACTGCTGCGCAGCAGGCCGGCCAACGCGGAGGAGCGTCCGACCTTCAAACCCGTGCAGGGACGGCAGGTCACCCGGGCGGACGCGGCCGCGCTCATGCAGGCCGTCTCCGCCGACGTCCGGGCCGCGCTGAAGAAGCCGCTGGGCGAGCGGACCGACCTCGCCGGGAAATGGCCGCACACCCCGCACGTGTATCTCCGGGACCTCGTCTTCGGCCGGGAGAGTTTCCGATTCCGGGTGCTCGTGGACCGCCGGCTGGAACTCACCCCGAAATTGACCTGGATGGCCGTCGCGGCCGGCACGGCGATGCTCGGAAAACCGGGCACCGAAATCCCGCTGTCGAATCTGGCGGCCCGGGTGCTGGACGCCGAGACGTACGACGACCGTCGCTACGCGATGTACCTCTACCGGCGGGTGGCGGCGCCGATCTGCTTCACCGTGGCGGCCCTGGTGACCAACGCGGTCTGGCTGGGAGCGCCCTTCGACGACGACGTGCCCAACCGGGACGTGCTGCTGGAGGCGTTGCGCCTGCTGCCGCCGTCCTGGAACATCCTGCGGGTCGCCTCCCCGGAGTTCGGCGAGGTCGACGGCCGGATCGGCGGCCGGGACGACATCCTGATGCTGCCGCTGCTGAGCCACCGCGACCCCCGGCTCTGGGACGACCCGGAGGCCTTCCGCCCGGAGCGCTGGAAGGACCTCGATCCCGACACCCAGCCCGGCTACCTGCCGTTCGGGCACGCCAACGAGCGCTGCTGGGGCCGCCACATGGTGATGCCGCTGGCCGAGCGGATCCTCGACATCGTCCGGCGCGAGGGCCTGGTGGTGAGCCCGGAGCAGCGGGTCGGCCGGGTGGAGCTCGACGGCCTGCTGGAGGTCTCGGGCGTGCGCATGGTCCGCCGCTGAGGGGCCGTGGGGCGGTGGCGGGGTGCCGCCCGACACCCCGGCCGCACCCCCGCCCGCGGCCCGCCGGCCCGCGGCGACGACAATGGCGCGGTGAACGACGCGAACGGCATGAGCAGCACGAACAGCGCGAGCAGCACGGACGGCCTGTACGAGACCGACGAGGACCTCCGGGCCCTGGTGCGCGATGCCATGGCGGCCGCCGTGCGCTCGCCGCTGCGCGGCCGGGTCGCCGACTACATCCCGGCCCTCGCCGAGGCCGACCCGGCCGCGTTCGGCATGGCGATCGCCACCGTGGACGGCCGGGTGTTCGGCGCCGGGGACTGGCGGCAGCCGTTCTCCGTCCAGTCGGTGTCGAAGCTGTTCACCCTCGCCCTGGCGCTCGCCGAGGGCGGCGACGTCCTGTGGACCGGCGTCGGCCGCGAGCCGTCCGGCAACCCGTTCAACTCACTGGTCCAGCTGGAGTCCGAGCACGGCATCCCGCGCAACCCCTTCATCAACGCCGGCGCCCTCGTGGTGACCGACCGCCTGCTGGACCTCACCGGCGACGCGGCCGGTGCCGTCCTGGACCTGCTGCGCGCGGAGTCCGGCGACCCGAACGTCGACGTGAACCGCGCGGTGGCCGCCTCCGAGGCCGAGCACGGCCACCGCAACGCCGCCATGGCGCACTTCATGGCGAGCTACGGCAACCTGCGCAATCCGGTCGAGGACGTCCTCGCCCACTACTACGCGCACTGCGCGATCGAGGCCGACTGCCGCGACCTGGCGCTGGCCGGCCTCTTCCTCGCCCGGCACGGCGTGCGGGTCGACGGCTCGCGCCTGCTGTCGCGCAGCGAGGCCAAGCGGATCAACGCCGTGCTGCTCACCTGCGGCACCTACGACGCGGCCGGCGAGTTCGCCTACCGGGTGGGCCTGCCCGGCAAGAGCGGCGTCGGCGGCGGCGTCCTCGCGGTCCTGCCCGGCCGGGGCGCGGTCTGCACCTGGAGCCCCGGCCTGGACGCGGCGGGCAACTCGGTGCTCGGCGTCGCGGCTCTGGACGCCCTGACGACGGCCACCGGCTGGTCCGTGTTCTGACGGCGGCAGGGCCGCGGCGGCTGCGGAGACGACCGGTGGCCGACGACGACGGTTCCGGCTGGTGACGGTCCGGAAGCTGACGGTCACGAAGTTGTTATGTCCTCTTCACCGCGTCGACGACCGGCCGGGTCATGCTCTGCACCGGCGGTAGCCACCGCCGAAGGCGCGCCGGCCAGCAGGCGCACTGACAAGGGGACTGACACCGTGACCGTCCGCCGTACCCTCATCGGCACCCTCGGCGCCGGCCTGCTCGCCGCGGCCGCCGCCGTCCTGCCCGTCGGCAGCAGCGCGCAGGCCGCCGCCGGCACCGCCCCGGGCGAGCTTCCGTTCTCCTCCGCGACCACCGTCGGCCTGCACAACACCTACGACCCGGCCGCCTTCGGCTACCTCGCCCAGGGCCTGGACACCGGCACCGGCATGATCGAGCTGGACGCCTGGCCGAACGCCATCACCAAGGAGTGGAAGGTCAGCCACTCCAACCCGCTGGGCAACTCCAACAACTGCGTCAGCGCCACCACGCCTGCCCAGCTCTACTCCGGCAGCGGCAACAAGAACCTGGAGAGCTGCCTGGACGACGTGCGGATCTGGCTCGGCGCCCACCCCGGCGCCGGCCCGCTGGTGATCAAGCTGGAGCTCAAGCCGGGCTTCTCCGGGAACCTCGGCATGGGCCCCGCCCAGCTCGACGCGCTGATCGCCGCCCACCTCGGCTCCGCCGCGCTGCGCCCGGCCGACCTGCTCGCCAAGCCGGGCGGCGGCTCCTTCCCGACCCTCGACGACGCCGTCCGCGCCGGCAACTGGCCGACCAGGTCGGCGCTCGCGGGCCGCGCCCTGGTGTACGTCATCCCCGGCACCGTCGAGCTGGACAACCCGTTCGACACCCTGCACACCGACGTCGAGTACGGGCGCCACCTGCGCGACCTGGCCGCGGCCGGACGGATCGGCGAGGCCAGGATGTTCCCCACCGCGCTCGGCGCGGCGGCCGGCGACCCGCGCACCCGGTACGGCGAGACCTCGATCCGCCCCTGGTTCGTGGTGTTCGACGGTGACGCCGCCACCTATGTGAACGGCATCGACACCACCTGGTACGACACCAACCACTACCTGCTGACGATGACCGACGCCCACAACGTCGCCCCCGCGATCAGCAACACCGACCCCACCGCCGACCAGGCCCGCACCCGCGCCGAGCAGCTCGCCCGCGCCCACGCGACCATCGTCTCCAGCGACTGGCGCAAGCTCCCCGGCGTCCAGTCCCTGGTCCTCCCGCGCGGCTGACCCCGGAGGGCCGCCGCCGCCCGGTGCGCCGGGTGGCCCGCACGGCGGAGCCCGAAAGGAGTGTGTGCGCACCAGTCCTGATTGCCGCGGTCCGCAGGCCCACATATTCGATCCGGAGGCCGCACCACCCCCTCCGCCTCCCCGATCGAAAGGATGTCGGCGCATGCCGCGAACCACCATCCGCCGCCGCGTCGCCCGGACCACCGCGGTCCTCGTCGCGGCGGCGGCCTGGCTGCAGCTCCCCGCCCTGGCCGAGGGCGCCCAGGTACCGTCGCCCGCGGGCGAGCGCATTCTGGCCGGCGAGAACTGGTACACCCAGTGGACGAAGACCACGGCCGACCTCGGCGCACCGGTCTACGCGACGAAACCCCGGCTGTCCTGGCGTACCGACCAGGACGTGCTCTGGCGGGGTGCTGGCACGCGGGCGCCCGAGGTGATCTTCAAGGAGGGGCTCCAGCCGAGAGGCGCCAAGGACCCGGAGGAGAAGCGTCAGTACAACTGGGTCGGCCAGGTCCACAACTCGGAGACCGGTACCGTCTACTCGGGAACCTCGCGTTCGCGTCAGGTGGCGGTGGACTTCGCGGGCGCCAAGGGCTGGGTGTACGAGATCCACGCGCCGTTCGGGGTCGACCAGACGAAGTCCGGCACCTATCAGACCATGTTCGGCACCTATCACGGGGAGCAGGAGATCACCTTCCCGGGCGGCGTCAAGCCGCGGTTCATCAAGCAGGGCTGCAAGGTGGACACCGGCGTCTGCCAGGACAACCCCGGCTTCGACCCGTCGGGCGTGAGCACCATGGAGGACGTCGCCGCGGTCACGATCGACTGGAGCAAGGTGTGGCCCACCGAGGACGTCTCCGACCTGCCGTGGCAGTCGGACGGCGTGACCGCCTACGCGGTGGGGACCGGCACGCTGAACCCCTACGAGGGCGAGGACGCGTTCAGGGAAGGGCTCAAGCCGAAGGCCACCACCGACCCGTGGCTGGGGCTGTTCAAGAAGTACGTGATCGACAAGCCGCTGCCGGACTGGGAGACGGCGGCCGCCGGGGCCGCCGTTCCCGGCTTCACCAGCCAGGCGGACGCTGCGGCACTGGCGAGCATGGGCAAGAACGGCGGTTGGGTCTACACGCTCGGGGCCGCCCACGGCTTCCGCACCGACCTCCTCGACAGGCTGAGCTACAACCCCGTGCCCCCGAACCCGGTGGAGTTCGGGTACGTCGGCGGGGTGCGCGGCGGCCTCCTGCTGAAGGCCTGCTACTTCAAGCACGGCGAAACCGTCGCGGACCACTGCGTCGACAACCCGCACCCGTCCGCCGCGGCGGACGCCGATGACACCGCGCGCGACACCCGGCCCGTGCCCGTCGGCTGATCCGCCCGCAGCCGCCCGGACGGCCCGGTCCGAACCCCGGGGCCGGGACGTCCGGCCGGCTACGAGCGGGAGTCCCGGCCCGCCGCTTCCGACCCGTCCTCCGGCCAGGTCAGCGAGTCCACCAGCGACCGGAACGCCGCCCGGTAGACGCTCGGCGTGGTGCCGGTGTACCGCTGGAAATGGTGGCGGAGGTTGGCCGGTGTCCCCAGACCCGTGCGGGCGGCGATCCGCGCCACCGGCTCGTCCCCGCGCTCCAGCAGGTACTGCGCCCGCTGGATCCGCACCCGCAGCAGGTACTGCAGCGGTGGCAGACCGGTCTCCGCCCGGAACCGCCGGCTCAGCCCCCGGACGGTGAGCCCGGCGTGGGCCGCGATGTCCTCCAGGGTCAGCGGGCGGTCGAGCCGGGCCTCCAGCCAGCGGAGCGTGGGTCCGAGCCCGTCGCCGGACGCCGACGCGCCGGCGCCGCATCCTTCCCCGCCCTCCTGGTACAGGTCCAGGAACAGTTGCCGCTCCGTCTCGACGGCCACCGCCACCCCGTGGTCCAGGGTGATCAGCCGCAGGCAGAGGTCGACCCCGCCCAGCACCCCGGCGGCGGAGTGGAACGGACCGTCCGCCACCACCTCACCGTCCGGGTCCACCGCGATCCGGGGGTGACGCCGCGCGAGTTCGGCGGCGAGCCCGCGCGCGGTCGCGGCCCGGCGGCCGTCCAGCAGCCCGGTCGCCGCCAGCGTGAACGTCCCCGCGCCGAACGCCCCGACCCGGCACCCCCGCGCGGCGGCGGCCCGCAACGCCCCGAGCACCTCGGGCGGCGGAGCGTCGAGGCGCTCCGGGTCACCCGGCACCAGCACGGTGTCGCCCTCCGCCAGTCCCTCCAGGCCGTTCAGGCCCCATGGCGTCGCCAGGCCGAAGGCCGGGGGCCCGCCGGTCGACCGGAAGCCCGGCGAGGCACAGAGCCGCATCTCGTACGAGACCCGCGGGTGACAGCGGTCGGCCGTGCCGAAGGCGACCGCGGGCGTGGTGACGTGATGACCCGGCACCCCGTCGATCAGCAGGACGGCGATCACAGGCATGTCCAGAATTTAGCCCAGGACGACCTCGCCGCCGCTGTCGGCCCCGGGGCCGGGCGCGAAGGATGGGACGTACCGACGCCGCAGGTCATCGGCCCTGCGGCGGACGGTTCCCACCATCCCCGGGCGCGCCCGCGCACGCCCTCGAAGGAACGGAACAGCCATGTCCCGCACCGCCTCCCGGTCCCGCCGCGCGGCCCGCGCCGCCACCGTCGCCCTCGCCGCCGCGGCCTGTGCCGCGACCCTGACCGGACCCGCCGGGGCCATCGTCAACGGCCGGGCGGCCACCGAGCGCTACCCCTTCATGGCCTCGATCCCGATGACCGTCCCCGAGGCGGGAATCGACGACGGCGTGTGCGGCGCGACCCTGATCCACCCCCGCTGGGTGCTCACCGCCGCCCACTGCGTGGACACCTCGCTGGTGCGCCCCGACGGCATCGTGCGGATCGCCTCCGAGCGGCGCACCGGCGGCGGTACCGTGCGCGGCATCGAGCGGACCGTCACCCACCCCGGCTACACGCTGGGCGCGGCGGCCGGCGCGAACCAGGACGACCTCGCGCTCGTCCGCCTCGACCGCGCCGCGCCGCAGAAGCCGATCCCGATCGCCGACCGGGTCGGCGCTCCGGGCACGCCGACCCGGCTGCTGGGCTTCGGTACCACCGCCGACACCACGGACATCACCGAGGCGGCTTTCGCCGAGCGGCTGCGCCAGCTCGACACCCGCATCGGCGCCGTCGAGGAGTGCGCGCCGGGCCGTGCCGGTCTGACCCGGATCTGCACGGTGAGCCGGGTGCCCGGCGCGATGGCCTGCATCGGGGACTCCGGCGGCCCGCAGCTGCAGCGCGGCCGGGGCGGGCGCTGGGAGCTGGTCGGGACCACCTCAGGGGACGGCGACTCCGACCCGACCTGCTCGACCGGCCCCGGGCTCTACAGCGCCGTGCCCGCGTACGCGGACTGGATCCGGGCCACGCTCCGGGCGTACGGCGACTGACCGCTCATTCGGCCCGGCACACCGCGCACCGGCGCACCGCGCACCGGCGCACCACGCCGCCGGTGCGCCGGGCCCTCGCCCCCGTCCGCCCCCGTACCCGTCCCGGACTACGCTGCCACCATGCCCGTGATCGCCGTCCTCGCGCTCGACGGCCTGCCCGGCCATCACCTCACCACCCCCGGACTCGTCTTCGGCGCCGCCGCCCGGGAGCACCCCGGCGTCGCGTACGACGTCCGGCTCTGCGCCACGGGCGCTCCCGGCACCGTCCGGCTCGGCGCGCCCGCCCCCGTCGAGGCCCTGCTCCCGTACGGTCTCGCCGACGCCGCCGAGGCCGACGTCCTGCTGTTGCCCGCCCACCGGGACGATGGCGCCCGCCCCGCGCCCGCGCTGCTCGACACGCTCCGCGCCGCCGCCGTCCGGGGCGCCCGGATCGGCGCCTGCGGCACCGGCGTGCTGACCCTCGCCGCCACGGGCCTGCTGGACGGCCGCCGTGCGACCACCGCCTGGCGCCACACCGGGGAACTCGCCCGCCGGCACCCCCGTGTCGAGGTCGACCCCGGGGGCACGCTGGTGGCCGACGGCCCCTTCCGCACCTCCGGCGGGGTGTTCGGCGGGCTGGACGTCTGCCTGCGCCTGCTGGCCGAGGACCACGGTGAGCGGATCGCCGGCCGCACCCGCCGGGAACTGCTCAGCCCCCTGCTGGTCCACGCCGAGCGGGTCGCCGAGTCCATCGACCGCACCCTCGCCGACACCAGCGGCCTCTCCGCGACCCTGGAGTGGCTGGAGAGCAGCCTGCACCTGCCGCTCGCCCCCGCCGACATCGCCGCCCACGCGGGCGTCAGCGTCAGCAGCCTGAACCGGCGCTTCCTGGCCCGCACCGGCGTCAGCGCCCCGCGCTACCTGCTCCGCCTGCGCCTCCAGCGCGCCCGGGAGCTGCTGGAACGGACCGACGAACCGGTCGAGGCGATCGCGGCCCGCACCGGCTTCGCGTCCCCCGCCGCCCTCCGCCCGCACTTCGCGCGCCTCACCGGTACCACCCCGCGCGCCTACCGCGCCCGGCACCGCTCCGGGCGCCGGCCGCTCTGACGCCGGTGGCTCCGACGTCCGGCGCCCTGACCGGCGGAAATCCGTTTGCCACCCGGCCGTCCGCGATCTAGCGTCCCCGGCATGCTGCCCGTGGTCGAGACCGACGAACAGTGGGACACCGTCCTGCCCGATGAGACGATCATGCGTCCGGGAGCGGAGGACCTCTGCGCCCGGCTGGGGCTGCGCGGGCTCCCGCTGGAGCGCTTCGCCGGCGGCTCGCAGCCGGTGTACGCGGTCGGCGACGCCCGGGTGCTCAAGCTCTACCCCAAGGCCTCCGCCGAGGACGGTGTCACCGAGGCCCGGGTACTCGCCCACCTCGACGGACGGCTGCCGGTGCCGACGCCCGCCCTGTACGACGCCGGGGAGTACGAGAACGGCTGGCGCTACGTACTGATGTCCCGGCTGCGCGGCGCGGAACTCGCCCCGGCCTGGGCCGGGCTGACGGCCGGTGAGCGCGAGCGGATCGCCACCGGGGCCGGGGAGGCCCTGGCGGCGCTGCACGCGCTCGATCCGCGGCCGCTCGCCGATGCGCTCGGCCCCGGCGACTGGGGCGCCTTCATCGACCGGCAGCGCGCCGGCGCCGTCGGGCGCCAGCGCGAGCGCGGCCTGCGTGACGCCTGGCTGGAGCGGATCCCCGGCTTCCTGGACGCCGTCGCCCTGCCGCGCGAGCCCGAACCGGTGCTGCTGCACACCGAGTTCATGCGCCAGCACCTGCTGCTCGACCGGGCGGCCGGGCGGTTGTCCGGACTGATCGACTTCGAGCCCGCGATGATCGGCGACCCGGCCTACGACTTCGTCGGCGTCGGCGTCTTCGTCACCCGGGCCGAACCCGGGCTGATGGCGCGGTTCGCGGCGGGGTACGGGCGGGCCGTCGACCCGCGCGCGGCCCTCGCCCACACGCTGCTGCACGTCTACAGCAACCTGCCCTGGTACCTGCGGGAGGTGCCGCCGCCCCCGGGGACGGAGAGCCTGGAGGCCCTCGCCGAGCACTGGTTCGGGCTCGGCGAGGGCCTCGACTGACGGCGGCGTCCGGCTCAGGCCCTGACGGCGGCGGTGTCGGCCGGATCCGGTTCGTCGCGCCACTCCGGGGCCAGCAGTCCCAGCACCACCTCGTCCTCGAACGCCCCGTACACCCAGGCGGCCCGGCGCAGCGTGCCCTCGAGCACGAACCCCGCGCCCGTGGCGGCCTTGATCATCGGCAGGTTGTCGGCCAGCGTGTCGACCTGGAGCCGGTGCAGCCCGCGCACCGTGAACCCGTAGTGGCAGAGCAGCCGCACGATGTCGCCGGCCAGCCCGCGCCCGCGGAACCCGGGCCGCAGCGCCAGGCCGAGATGCCCGCGCCGCTGGTGGGCGTCGATGCCCCAGAGCAGCGCCTCCCCGGCCAGCTCGCCCGACGCGATGTCCACCACGGAGAAGAAGGCGACCGTGTCGTCGCCCGGCCCCACGACGAACGGGGACTCCGGGGAGTCGGGCGCGAGGGGCCGCCAGGGGCGGCTGTCGGCCCGGGAGCGGGTGACGACGTCGTCGTAGAGCTCGGTGTGGAGCACCGGGACGTCGCTGTCCTGGCGGGCCCGGAGCGCGATGCGGGAGGTCTGTAGCATGTCACATGGTTAACAGTGGCCCCCGGTACCCCGCAAGCGGATTTCCGCTCCACGGCCCGGGAATGACGATGGCGCGGTCGGCCGTTGGCACCGAGGTGACCGCCGCGCCCGCCCTCCGCCTCTCCGTCCTGGACCGCTCCCGGACCCGCCGGGGGGAGGAGCCCGCCCGGGCGCTGCGGGACACCGTCGCGTTCGCGGTGGAGGCCGAACGGCTCGGCTACCACCGGTTCTGGGTCTCCGAGCACCACGGCGTACCGGGCGTGGCGGGCTCGGCGCCGACGGTGCTGGCCGCCGCCGTGGCCGCCGCGACCTCCCGGATCCGGGTCGGCACCGGCGGGGTGATGCTCCCCAACCACCAGCCGCTCGTGGTGGCCGAGCAGTTCGGCGTCCTCGCGGCGCTGTTCCCGGGCCGGATCGACATGGGCCTGGGCCGGTCGGTGGGCTTCACCGACGGTGTGCGCCGGGCGCTGGGCCGGGAGAAGGACGCCGCGGACCGCTTCCCCGAACAGCTCGCCGAACTGCTCTCCTGGTTCGACCCCGCCGCGCGCGGCCCCGGGGGCGTGCACGCCCGCCCGGCCGAGGGTCTGGACGTCCCCGCGTTCGTGCTGGCCACCGGTGCGGGCGCGGACGTCGCCGCCGAGGCGGGGCTGCCGCTGGTGATCGCGGCAGTGCGCGGGGAGGAGGCGATGCTGGCGGCGATCGACCGCTACCGGGCGCGCTTCCGCCCCTCCGCCCGGGCCGAGCGGCCCTATGTCGTGGTCTCCGGGACGGTCGCCGTGGCGCCGACCGGGGAGCGGGCCCGCGCGCTGCTCGTCCCGGAGGCCTGGTCGAGCGCCCACGGCCGGACCCACGGGGAGTTCTCCCCGCTCGAATCCACCGAGGAGGTCCTGGCCCGGGCGATGACCCCGCGCGAGCGCGCCGCCTTCGAGCAGGCCCTCACCGGCCATCTCGCGGGGACCCCCGAGCGCGCCGTCGCCGACCTCGCGGCGCTGATGGAGCGCACCGGCGCCGACGAGTTCCTGGTGACCACCAGCACCTACGACCGGGTGGAGCTGCTGGACTCCTACCGCCTGCTCGCCGAGGCCGCCGGGCTGGTCTGAGGCGCTACCGGTGCCCGCCCGGGCCCCGCCCCGTCAGCCGTCGGTGGCCCGGTGCGCCCGGGCCCGCTGCTCCTGGGCCCGGTGTGCGGCGACCCGGACCCGGGTGGCGCAGCGCGGCGTGCAGTAGCGCTGCGGCGTGCGGCGGCCGGTGTCGACGAAGAAGCGCTCGCAGCCGGGTGCCGCGCACCGGCCCCAGGCGCACCGCCCCCGCTCGCTCAGCCAGAGGCCGAGCGCGAGGGCCGCCGTCGACAGCAGCCAGTGGGTGAGGCCGGCGGCCGGCGGCGCCTCGGTGTGCAGCGACCAGGGCCGGCCGGGCAGCCGCATCAGCCGGGGCCGGGCGGGGTAGCGGCCCAGCAGGGCGTTGATCTGCTCGGCCGCCTCGTCCGCGTCACCGGTGCCCAGCAGACGGACGAGCGGGGCGGTGGCCTCCCGGAGCTCGCGGGCGTCCGCCTCGGTGAGCCGGAACGGGGGGCCCTGATGGCGCGCCAGCAGGGCCTGGAGCTCGGCGGCGCCCACCTCGGGGTGCTGCCGCACGGTATTGGCGAGTTCGGCGACAAAGAGCAGCCCGCGCGGATTGCCGCCCTGGAGGTCTTCGGTCATGCGTCCGCCCCTTCCGGTGATGTCGACACCTCCATGGTAACGTCGAAATTAAGTTTGAGCGTTACAACCCGAGGGGGCAGTATGCGGTCACGGCCGACGACGACGTCCGTCCTGGTGGTGGGAGGAGGCCCGGTCGGCCTGACGCTCTCGCTGCTGCTCTCCGCGCACGGCGTGCGCCACCTGCTGGTCGAGGCGCACCCGGGGACCTCGCGCCACCCCAAGGCCCGGGGCGTCTCGGCGCGCTCCGCCGAGGTCTTCCGGCGGCTGGGGCTGGAAGCGGACCTGCGGCGTGCCGGACTGCCGCCCTCGCACGTCCACTTCTACCGGGGCCGCGACCTCGTCGACCCGGACTTCGTCCGCACCGGCATCACGGCCGACCCGCGACCGGGCGCCGAACGCACCCCCGCACCGGGGCTGATCTGCTCGCAGGACGCCCTGGAGGCGGTGCTGCTGCGACACGCCCGGGAGCGCGTGCCCGCCGACATCCGGTTCCACACCCGGATGCTGTCCTTCACCCAGGACGACGGGGGCGTGCACGCCGAGCTGGAGGACAGGGCAACCGGCGCCCGCCGCACGGTTCACGCCGACTGGCTGATCGGCTGCGACGGCGCCGCGAGCACCGTGCGCACCGGCGCCGGGATCGCGATGGAGGGCCCGAGCGGCCTCGGCCACTTCCTCAGCATCCGCTTCGAGGCCCCGCTCGGCGAGGTCGTGGCCGACCGTGCCAGCGCCTCCTACTTCCTCACCGCCCCGGGCCGCGGCGGCTTCCTGGCGGTGGACAACGACCGCCACTGGGTCTACCAGCACCCCTACGACCCCGCGCACGACGACCTCGCCGCGCTCCTGGCCGACCACCGGGCGCTCGCCCGCCTGGTCCGTGACGCCGCCGGCCTGCCGGCGCTCGACGTCACCGTCCGCGACACCATGACCTGGCGGATGGACGCCCGCCTCGCCGCCGCCTACCGCCGCTCCCGGGCGCTGCTCGCGGGCGACGCCGCCCACGTGGTGCCACCGACCGGCGGCCACGGCATGAACACCGGCATCGGCGACGCCGACAACCTCGCCTGGAAGCTGGCCGCCGTGCTCGACGGCCGCGCCGGCGAGCGGCTGCTCGACACCTACCAGGACGAACGCCGCCCCCTCGCCCGCCAGGTCATCGACCTCTCGCTGGCCAACGCCCGGGCCCGCACCGGCTACCGGATCGACGACGAACTGCTGCTCACCGCCGCGTACCGCTCGACCGCCGTCCTGGCCGAACCCGGCGCCCTCGACCGCGCGCCGCTGGACCCGGCCTGCGAGCACTGGGACGCCGTCCCCGGCGGCCGCCTCCCGCACCTGAGCCTGCCCGGAACCCCCGGCGCGGCCTCCACCCTGGACCTCGTGGGCCCCGGCTTCACCCTCCTCACACCCGCCCCCGACGCCGCCTGGCAGCACCAGGCCGACACCGCCGCGGCGGCCGGACACCCCGTCACCCCGCGCGCCGTGCCGCTCGACGAGCCCCGCTGGACGCAGTTCTCCGGCCTCCCCGCGACCGGAGCCCTGCTGGTCCGCCCGGACGGCCACCTGGCCTGGCGCGCCGCGCACCCGCCCACCGAGGACACCGGCCTGCTCGGCCTGCTGCGCCGCGTCCTGTCGGCGGACGGGGCCGCGCCGCCCCGGCCGTGACGTCCGCCCGGCGGGCCCCACCGTCGGGCGGACCCAGGGGCCCCGCCCGCGGCCTCAGCCCAGCAGGTCCGACTGGAGCGTCACCACCTGCCGGAACGCGGCGGCGGCGACGCCCTTGGGGTTGGTCATGGTGACGACGCCCACGAGGTCGCCCGCGGACAGGTACGCCAGCCGGGCGGTCGGCGTGTCGCCGGGCCCGGAGGCCCGGGTCGCCACGGTGACGCCGTAGACCTCGTCCCAGTCCGGGGGCGTCTTGGACCCGAAGGTCGCGACGTCCTTCGGGCCCTCGCCGTCGCGCAGCTCGGTGAAGACGGACCAGGCCTCGCTGGAGGAACCGAACGAGAGCAGGCGGATCTGGGTGCGAGTGCCGTCGGAGGCCGTCCACTCGCGGACGGTGGCGGCCCGGCAGGCGTACTGCAGCAGCAGGGCCCGGACCTCGGCCTGCTCCTTCTGGTCGGCGGCGAAGGTGTTGCAGTCGACCAGATCGGCGCCGGCGCCGGGGCCGGCGGGCACAGCCGTGGGGGAGCCCGAGGACGTGGCCGACTCGGTCGTGCCCGCACTCGCGCTCGCGGTCGCGCCCGGGGTCCCGCCGGCGGTCACGGACGGCACCGGGTACTCCGCCGGGACGAGCGAGCCGCCCGCCTCCTCGGGCACCGGCAGGAGCAGCCGCCGCAGGTCCGCCGCGTGCCGGCTCCTCTCCTCCCTCGGGACGGCCTTGCCGGACGGCAGCGGCGGCAGCACCAGCGCGGGGAAGGTGTAGCGGCCGTCGCTCCTGGTGGCCAGTCCCGGGAGATCGGTGCGCTCCGCCGCGGTGACGGCGAGCGCGCTCCCCGTCCCGGCCAGCGCGCACACCACGGCGGCGGCGCCCCACCGCAGCGCGGCCTTGCGGCGGCGGCCGCGCCGCGCGGCGCGCTCCTCGTCCGTGAGCGGCACGACCGGGGGAACGTCGGTGACCGCCGCGGGGGCGTCCGGGAGTGCCGGACCGTCCGGCACGGCGGGGGTGTCGCTGTTGGCGGTCATATGGAGGCTCCCGGGCGGGCGAGGCGGTCGAGCTGCTGGGTCAGGAGGGCGACGATCTTGTCCTTGGGCAGCGGCGCCACGCCCTCGGCGCTCAGCACCACCAGGAGGTCGCCCTCGGCGGCCGAGCACTCCATCCGGTCGATCGGTGCCGACGGCGGCGCGGGCATCAGGTAGCAGTGCGCCTCGGGGTGGCCCGGGACGGTCGGGCCGAGGCGGAAGAGCCCGGTGTCGCCGGTGAACACGGCGGTGTACTCGTTCATCTTCTGCACCTCCTGCTGGTTGAACTGGTGCAGCTTGATCCCGACGACGAGGTCGCCCAGGCGGCTCTTGTAGGTGCGCACACCGGCGGCCTTGATGTGCAGGTCCTTGAAGTACTGGCGGAGCTTGTCCTGCTGCTCCTTGGGGACGTGCCCGAGGTCGTCGTCGAACGTGGCGGCCAGCTGGTCGGCCGTCAGCTCGGTGTCGTTGCCCTCGGGGCCGTCGTCCGGCCCGAGCCCGAAGTCGCCCGGGACCGGCAGCAGCAGGTCGCGGAGGGACCCGAAGTGGTTGCCGTTGGGCTTCGCGCCGAACGGGGTGGGCGTCGCCGTCGGGGCGGGCGCCGCGCTGGAGGGCGCGGCGGCCGCGGTGGGCGCCGGATCGTCGTACCGCACCTCGATGATGCCGACGCCGATGACCACGCCGACCAGGGCCGCCGCCACCGTCGCGCCGCCGGCGCGCGCGACGCGGCGGGACGTGGTGGAAGCCGCCGGGGCGGCGGCACCGGCCGGCGCCGCAGCTTCGGGGAGGGCGAGCCCGCCGGCCTCGGGCCCGGCGGCGGGGCCGCTGACGACGGGTCCGGCCTGCGGCTCGGGGGCCACCGGATCGGTCACGCTGCTGTCGGTCATACCAGCCGCTCCCACTGCTTCTTGGCGAGGTCCTTCACGACCTCGGGGTCCACCGGACGCGTCCCGAACACCTTGATCTCCATCAGCACGGTGCCGCGCTGGGCGTAGGCGACGCCGAGGTAGAACTTCTCGGTGGTCTCGGCCCAGTACGAGGGCTCGTCGTCGACCATGTAGCCGCCGTTGGCCTCGTCGGCGAACGGCTTCAGCGCGGCCTTGATGAACGTGGTCCGGTCGGCCTCGTCGGCGAAGTCGGCCGAGTACTGGACCAGCGAGACCCGGACCAGCAGATCGCTCTGCTTCCAGTCGACCTCGACGGCTCGCCGGAAGCCGGTCTCGTTGAGGTTCTTGAACGCGTTGACGGTGTTCCCGCTCTGCTCGGCGCGCTCGCCGACGGTGATCCAGCTCGGCGTCTCCGGGTAGTCGTCCCACGGCTTGCTGCCGCTCGGGGCGGTGATCAGCAGCTTCCGCAGGTCACCGTCGATGGCGAGCGGCGTGGGCGCGGACGCGGCGGCGACGGCCGGGTCCAGCACCTCGGAGGGGTACGTCGGCAGCGCCACCTGGATCGGCGGCAGCGGCGTCGGGGGCCGGCCGGCCTGGACGGCGTAGCCGATGCCGCCGCCGGCCGCGGTTCCGAGCACCAGCCCGGAGACCAGCAGCAGCACCGGACGCGGTCGGCGCGTCTTTCGGGCGGGCGCCGGCGCTGCGGCGGACTCGATGCCGGGGTCGGTGACGGGCGGTTCGGCCGGCGGGGGCGGCAGGGGCGGGGTCGACGGCGGCGCGTCGACGGGCGACGGTGCCCCGGGGTCGGTGGTCACGCGAATTCTCCAGGGGGAAGAGGGGAGATGGTCAGCGGCCGGAGGTCAGCCAGTCGCGCTGGCGCTTCATCAGCTCGCTCAGCAGGGCCTTGTCCGGGGCGCCCTTCACCTCGACGTCGACCGTGTACTGCACGTCGCCCTGGCTGGAGATGCCGGTCATCGAGCCGGTGTAGGCCTGGTGCTTGGGCTTGTCGATGTACCCGTGGGCGGCGGGGTCGCCGGTGATCTCGATGGCGGGGAGGTCCCTGGTGTCGTTCTTGGCGAAGAACTCCGCCTGCGTGGCGCTCGTGAAGCGCAGCAGGGTGACGGTGACCTCGGCCTTGCCGTCCGCCGTGCGGTAGGTCCGGGTGGCGGCGTCCTTGTACCCGAGCGTGCGGAGGACGCGCATGATGTCCGCTCCGTCGTCGAACTGCTCGATCATCTCCTCGTCGGTCAACGGCATGCCGTCGGCCGGGCCGTAGGACTCGCCGCCCGCGGGGATCGGGAGCAGGAAGTACCGCAGGTCGCCGTCGTGCCGGGCGCCGCTGACCGAGCCCTGGAGGGTGCTCGTCGGAGTGGGCGCGGGTACGGGTGCGGGCGGTGGGGTCGTGGCGGTGGCGGTGGCGGATGCCGAGGGTGACGCCGTCGGGCTCGCACTCGCGGGGGCGACTGCGCGGCCGGCCGTCGCGGCGACGGCCGGCCGGCTCTCGGGCTTGCCGACGGCCACCGTCACGGCGGCGCTGGTCGCGGTGACCGCGAGCAGGCCCGCGGTGGCCAGCGCCACGCCGACGGCGCGCGGAAGCTTCCGTCCCGCGGCGTCCGGCGCCGTCGCCGGCGACGCGGGTGCGGGGTCAGGTGTGGTGGCGGTCTCGGTACCGGGGCCGGGCTCCGCGGAGTGGCCGGATTCCGACCCCTGGGCGGGATCGGCGGCGGGCGGCACGTGATCGTGCGCGGACAAGGGATCCCCCCAGGGAAAGATCAGGATGTATGCGCACGGGCCTCTCATGGGCACCCTGCGGCGGCTCTCATGGCCGCCCGTCGCGCGTCTGGCTGGAATTATGGGAGCGCGCCGGTTCCGCCGCCAACAAGATCAATCACCACACTCCCGCCCAAGGGCCGACCAAAGGGACACGCCGTGATCGAACCGAAATCGATCAGCCCGTGTGCGCCGGCTCCCGGGGGACCCTGTCGGCCCGCCGAGGGGCGTTTTGCGGGGGAAAAATACCCCCACCGGTATACTGGAGGAGTGGGAGAGCCCCTGTCTCCCTCCGGATGCGAGGAGTCCTGTGATGTGCCGACGTACGACGTGCCGGAACTGCGGCAAGGCCAGCTACGCGGGGTGCGGCATGCACGTCGACCAGGTGCTGGCCGGAGTCCCCAAGGCCGACCGCTGCGGCTGCGACCGCGACGCGCAGAAGGGCGGGGGCTTCCTCGCGAGGATCTTCGGCCGCCGCTGAACCCGCGCCGGCCGCTGAGCTCGCGCCGGCCGCTCGATCGGGCCGTGCCGGAGACTCCGGCACGGCCCGATCCGTGCGCGCACCACGAACGACGGCCCGGACCGCCGCGGGGGCGGTCCGGGCCGAAAGGGGGCGGGCGGCTCAGCCGGTGAGCGCCGCCAGCGCGGCGCGCAGCCGGGTGGCCGCCTCGTCGGCGACGGCCTCCAGCGCGGGCTGCCCGCTCACCCGGACCATCACCTGCGGGTCCATCGCCTCGACGACCGTGCGTCCGCCGTCCGCGCGGACCACGACGTTGCACGGCAGCAGCAGTCCGATGCGCCGGTCGGCCTGGAGGGCGCGGTGGGCCAGCGGCGGGTTGCAGGCGCCGAGGATCAGGTAGTCCTCGATCTCCTCGCCGAGCTTGGCCCGCAGGGTCGCGCGGACGTCGATCTCGGTGAGGACGCCGAACCCCTGCTCGGCGAGCGCGCCGCGCACCCGTTCGACGGTCTCGGCGAAGGGCAGGTCGAGGGTGACGGGGATCCCGTACTCCATGGGGTGCTCCATTCCTGGTGGGACAGGTGGGTCAGGTGGGTCAGGTGAGGGCGAGGAACAGCCTCTCCGGTTCGCCCTCACTCATCGCTGGTGTGCCGTCGTCCGCGGCCGTGCACCGGCGCATGCCGCTGGCCACGATCTTGAACCCGGCCCGGTCGAGGGCGCGGGAGGCCGCGGCCCACTGCGTCACGATGTCCCGGCAGTCCCGCCCGGCCTCGGTCATCGCGATCACGCCGGCCGGCTGGCCCTGCGCCCGGCGCAGCCGGTTGAGTACCGCGCCCGCCGCGTCGTCGTCGACCCGTACGGCCGTTTCCTTCGCCATGCCGTTCTCCGTGCTCGTGGCCGCGCCGCTCAGACGGCCGCCGGCCGGTGCGCCGCGTCCCAGGCGGCGTAGCCGCCCAGCAGGTCGGCGACCTGGTCGAGGCCGTGGTGGCGCAGCAGGCTGGCGGCGATGGAGGAGCGGTGGCCGCCGGCGCAGTGGACGACCAGCGACCGGTCCCGGGGGATCTCCGCGAGGCGGCCGGGGAGCTCGTTGAGGGGGATGTGCACGGAGCCCTCGACGGCGCCCTCCGCGCGCTCGCCACAGGTGCGGACGTCGATCACCAGCGGGGGGAGGTCGGCGGCGAGGGCGGTGCGCAGCTGGTCGACGGTGAGGCGGGCGGCGGGGGCGAGGTCCTCGGCGAGCGCGGCCAGGCTCGTCCCGGGATCGGCCAGGTGGCCGACGGTGCGGTCGAAGCCGATGCGGGCGAGGCGGGTGACGATCTCGCCCTCGCGGCCGTCCGGCGCGACGACGAGCAGCGCGGAGTCCGGGCCGAGCATCGCGCCGGCCTGTTCGGCGAAGCGGCCGTCGGCGGGGACGTTGACGGCGCCGCGCAGGTGTCCGGCGGCGAACTCCTGCGGGTCGCGGGCGTCGACCACCACCGCGCCCTCGCTCCGGCGGGCCGCGAACTCCTCGGCGGTCAGCGGGCGGTGGGCGAGCGCGGCGTCGAACAGGCCGCGGTCCTGCCGGTTGAGGGCGGCGTCGTGGCCGAAGTACCCGGGCGCGGCGGACTGTCCGGCGGTGACGATCGCGACGAAGTCCTCCTCGCTCATCGGCGCGCAGGCGTAGTTGGTGGCGCGCTGCGCGCCGATGGTGGACTGGCGCTCGGTGGACAGGTTCTTGCCGCAGGACGAGCCGGCGCCGTGGGCGGGGAAGACCCGGACCTCGTCGGGCAGCGCCATCAGCTTGTGCTGGACGCTGTGGTGGAGCATCCGGCCGAGCTCCTCGGCCGTGCTGCCCGCCGAGGCCAGCAGGTCGGGGCGGCCGACGTCGCCGATGAACAGCGCGTCGCCGGTCAGCACGCCGTAGGGGACGGTGTCGCCGGTGTGCTCGAACACCAGGACGCTGATGGACTCGGGGGTGTGCCCGGGGGTCTCCATGATCTGCAGGGCGACCCCGCCCAGGTCGATCCGCTCCCCGTCGGCGAGCTTGCGGATCGGGTACTCGGTCACCGCGCGGCTCCCGTAGCCGATCCACGCGCCGGTGCGGGCCGCCAGCTCCAGGTGGCCGGCCAGGAAGTCGGCGTGGAAGTGGGTGTTGATGACGGCCTCGACGGTGAAGCCGTGCGCCTCGGCGTCGGCGACGTACTCGTCGATGTCCCGGCGCGGGTCGATCACCACGGCGCGGCCGGTGGTCTCGTCGGCGACCAGGTAGGAGGCCTGGGAGAGGCAGTCGAGGTAGTACTGGGCGAAGAACACGTGGATCGCTCCTGCAACCGATTCCAAAATACCCAGTGGGGTATCCGTACGCTCTCCACCATACCCCCGGGGGTAAATTTCGGCGAAGGGTGCCGTCGGCGCGGTCGGGTCGGGGTGGGGCGGGAGCGGGCCGGGGGAGAGGCCCGGTGTCCGGATCCGGACGGGAGTTCGACGCGCAGGCGCTATTGTCAGGAAACTTTACTTTCTACTACGCTCCCCTCGCCGGTGGGCGCGTGCGTGGTGCGCACCGGCGTCCAGCACTCACCGTTTCCCAAGGTCAGGGAGTCCAAGGATGCGTCCGGGTGTCTCGGTAAGGCCTGTTCATGTCGGTGTGTTCGCCGCCGTCCTCGTGCTGATCGGCGGTCTGGTGCTCGGGTGGTCCGGGCGGGCGGGAGCGGCGGCCGATCCGCTGCTCTCGCGGGGGAAGGCCGCGACGGCCTCCTCCACGGAGGGGTCGTCGTACGCGGCCGGCAAGGCGTTCGACGGCAGTTCCACCACGCGGTGGGCGAGCGAGGAGGGCAAGGACCCGCAGTGGCTGCGGGTGGATCTCGGGGCGGACGCCACCGTCTCGCGGGTGAAGCTGAGCTGGGAGGCCGCGTACGCGAAGGCCTACCGGCTGGAGGTGTCGGCGGACGGGGTGACCTGGACGGCGATCGCGGAGGAGAAGGCCGGCAACGGCGGGACGGACGACTGGACGGGCCTGTCCGGCAAGGGCCGCTACGTCCGGATGTACGGCACGGCGCGCGGCACCTCGTACGGCTACTCGCTGTTCGAGCTGGAGGTGTACGGGAGCCTCGGCACCGGGCCGTCGCCGACCGGGCCCACGCCCACCGGGCCCTCCGGCGGGTCGTTCACCGTGGTCGCGGCCGGCGACATCGCCGCGCAGTGCACCGCCTCCGACAGCGGCTGCGCGCACCCGAAGACCGCCGCGCTGGCCCAGCGGATCGACCCGCGCTTCTACCTGACGATGGGTGACAACCAGTACGACGACGCCAGGTTGGCCGACTTCAAGAACTACTACGACAAGAGCTGGGGCGCGTTCAAGGCGAAGACCCACCCGGTGCCGGGCAACCACGAGACCTACGACCCGGCCGGGGCGATGGCCGGCTACAAGTCCTACTTCGGCAGCATCGCCTATCCGCAGGGCAAGAGCTGGTACAGCTTCGACGAGGGCAACTGGCACTTCGTCGCGCTGGACTCCAACGCCTTCGACCAGAGCGCCCAGATCGACTGGCTGAAGGCCGACCTGGCGGCCAACGCCAAGAAGTGCGTCGCCGCCTACTGGCACCACCCGCTGTTCTCCTCGGGCGGGCACGGCAACGACCCGGTCTCCCGCCCGGTGTGGCGGATCCTCTACGACGCCCGGGCCGACCTGGTGCTGAACGGGCACGACCACCACTACGAGCGGTTCGCCCCGCAGGACCCGGACGGCCGGGCCACCGCGGACGGCATCGTCGAGATCGTCGGCGGGATGGGCGGCGCCGAGCCGTACCCGATCGAGCAGGTCCAGCCCAACAGCCAGAAGCGGATCAGCGGTGACTACGGCGTGCTGAAGCTGGACCTCACCGACTCCGGGTACGGCTGGAGCTACGTGGGCACGGACGGTCAGGTCAAGGACACCGGCCCGAGCTACAACTGCCACTGATGATGTACCTGGCCACCACCGGCCGCCGCCCGGACGCGCCGCCCCGCCCCGCCGGGGTGGGGCGGCGCGTCCCCGGTACGGTCGTCGCGCTCGGAGCGGTCAGCCTGGTCACCGACGTCTCCTCGGAGATGGTCACCGCGGTGCTGCCGCTCTACCTGGTGCTGGGCCTCGGCCTCTCACCCCTCCAATTCGGTTTCCTCGACGGGCTGTTCAACGGCGCCACCGCGCTGGTCCGGCTGCTCGGCGGCCGGCTCGCCGACCGTGGCGGCGGCCGCCACCGGACGGTCGCCGGGGCGGGCTACCTGCTCTCCGCGCTCTCCCGGCTCGGGCTGCTGCTGGCCGGCGGCGCGGCCGGCGGGATCGCCGCCGCGCTGGCCGCCGACCGGCTCGGCAAGGGCGTGCGGACCGCCCCCCGGGACGCGCTGATCACCCTCAGCGCACCGCCGGAGGCACTCGGCCGGGCCTTCGGCGTGCACCGGGCGATGGACACCACTGGGGCGCTGCTCGGTCCGCTGGTCGCGTTCGTGGTGCTGTGGGCGACGGCGGACGCGTACGACGCCGTCTTCGTGGTCAGCTTCGCCACCGGCCTGCTGGGCGTCCTGGTGCTGCTGCTCTTCGTCCCGGCCGGTGCGGCCCCGATCCGCACGGCCCCGATCCGCACGGCCCCGGCCCGCCCGGTCCCGGCCCGTACGCCGATGCCGGTGGCGGCCGCGCCGAAACCCGCGCGGCCGAAGCACCGGCCGCTGCGCGACCCCGTCTTCCGCCGGGTGACCGCAGCCGCCGCGCTGCTGGGCGCCGCGACCGTCGGCGACTCCTTCCTCTACCTGCTCCTCCAGCGCGGCCTGGACCTCTCGCCCATGCTCTTCCCGCTGCTGCCGCTCGGCGCGGCGGCCTGCTACCTGCTGCTGGCCGTCCCGGCCGGGCGGCTCGCCGACCGCACCGGGCGGCGGACCCCGTTCCTCCTCGGGCACGGCGCCCTGCTCGCGGCCTACCTCACCCTGCTGGCGCCGCTCGGCCGGGCGACCGCCGTGGTCGTCCTGGTCCTGCTCGGCGTCTTCTACGCCGCCACCGACGGCGTGCTGATGGCGCTGGCCGGGCCGGTCCTGCCGGCGGAGGGCCGGGCGGGCGGGCTCGCGGTGCTGCAGACCGGGCAGGCACTGGCCCGGCTGGTCGGGGCGGCCGGGTTCGGCGTCGCCTGGACGTGGTGGGGGCCGCGTCCGGCGCTGCTGGCGGCCGCCCTCGCGCTGGCGGCCGCCCTCGCCGCCGCCTGGCGGATCCTGCCCGGAAGGAACACCCCATGACCCCGCCCGCGACCGTCAAGGCGCGCTCGACCGTCCTGGTCCTCGCGGTCCTCGTCCTGCTGGGCGGTTCGCTCGGCTACGTCCTGCACGCCCGCGAGCGTGGCGGCGGGCCCCGACTCGTCGCGGCGGAGGCCTCGTTCACCCTGAACGAGCCCGGCCTCTACTACCGCGACGGCGCCACCGGACGGGTCGCCCGCACCCCGGGCGCACCGGACGGGCCGTCCTGCGCGCGGTTCTACGCGGCGGGGGAGCGGGCCCTGTGCCTGCGGGCGCTGCCCGGCACCCCGGCCCGCACCCAGGCGGTGGTCTACGACCGGGCGTTCACCGAACTGCGGACGGTGACCGTCCCCGGCATCCCCAACCGGGCCCGGGTCTCGCCCTCCGGACAGGTGCTCTCCTGGACCACCTTCGCGGTCGGGGACTCCTACGCGGCGAGCGGCTTCTCCACCCGCACCTCGATCCTGGACCTGCGCACCGGCTACCTGGTCAAGTCGATCGAGGAGATCCCGCTGACCGTCGGCGGCAGCCGCTACCACGCCGCCGACGTCAACTACTGGGGCGTCAACTTCGCCGCCGACGACAACCGCTTCTACGCCACCGTCGCGACCGGCGGCCGCACCCACCTGGTCGAGGGCGACCTCGGGGCGTGGTCGGCCCGCACCCTGCGGGAGAACGTCGAGTGTCCCTCGCTCTCCCCGGACGGCACCCGGATCGCCTTCAAGAAGAAGGTCTCGGAGGACCCGGCCGCCCCCTGGCGGCTGTATGTGCTCGACCTGGCGGACCTGCGGGAGCACCCGACGGCCGAGTCGCACAGCGTCGACGACCAGGCGGCCTGGCTGGACGACGCCACCCTCGGCTACGCCCTGCCGGCCCGGGAGGGCAAGGGCGGCGACCTCTGGTCCGTCCCCGCGGACGGCAGCGGCGCACCGCGGCTGCTGGTCCCCGGCGGCTCCTCGCCGGTCGCCGTAGCGCCGGCCGCCGTGCCGCCGGCCGACGCGCCGGCGCCGCCCCGCTGAGCGGGCGGGACGGCCCGCACGCACCGGCGCGTGCGGGCCGTCCCACCGGCGGACTCAGCGCTGCCCGGCCAGCCAGTCGGCGAACCGGGCCTCGGCCAGCCGCGCCCCCGGGCCGGGCAGCAGCGTGCTCTCCGCCAGCTCGGCGCCGAAGTAGCGGGCGCCGGGGTCCGTCACCACCGTGCGCGGGTCGTCCGTCCCGGCCAGCGCCGTGCGCACCAGCTCGTCCAGCCCGAAGACCTCGGGGCCGGCCACCTCCACCACACCGTTCACCGGCGCGCCGACGGCCGTGCGGCCCACGGCGGCGGCCACGTCGTCGGAGCGGATCGGCTGGATCTTCGCGGCGGACAGCCGCACGGTGTCCCCGTCGGTCGCCGCCGCCGCGATGCCCTTGGCGAACTCGAAGAACTGGGTGGCGTGGACGATCGAGTAGGGCAGGCCGGAGGCCTTGATCAGTTCCTCCTGCGCCTGCTTGGCGCGGAAGTAGCCGCTCTGCTGGAGCCGTTCGGTGCCGACCACCGAGAGCGCCACATGGTGGCCCACCCCGGCGTCCGCCCCGGCCTTCAGCAGGTTGGCGGTCGAGGTTCGGAAGAACTCCAGGACGGCGTCGTCCTCGAACGACGGGGAGTTCGACACGTCGACCAGCACGGCGGCGCCCTCCAGGACCTCGGCCAGGCCCTCGCCGGTCAGCGTGTCGACACCGGTGCTCGGCGCGGCCGGCACCGCCTCGTGGCCCTGCTCCCCGAGCCCGGCGACCAGCTTGGAGCCGATGAGTCCGGTACCACCGATCACGACGACCTTCATGGGGGATCCTCTCTGAGACGTGTTCCGGTTCCCGCGGGCGGCCCGGCCGGCCCTGGACGCGCGCCGGCCGGCCCCGCCCGCACCAGTAAGACAGGGAGGTCCCCGGATCTGTGACAACGACCCCGGGCGAACCGGGTGGTGTCGGCGGGATCAGCCGTCCAGCGAGGCCACGAAGGGCGCCAGCCTGACCGGGTTCATCACCCACATGATCCGCTCGATCCCCATGGCGGAGACGTCCAGGCAGAGCAGGGCCGTCGCGCCGCCGCCGGACGAGACCAGGACGGCGGGCAGCCCGTTGGCCTCCACCCACCGCAGCTGTGTCCCGGGCCAGAAGCGCGGCGCGAAGGCCGCCAGGTACCTGGCCACGACGGGGCGGCCCACCACCGGGATCCGGGAGGCGCCCCGGGTGCCCCCGCCGTCGGAGTAGCTGACCACGTCCGCCGCGAGCAGCTTCTCCAGCACCGCCAGGTCGCCGGTCCGCGCCGCGCCGACGAAGACCTCCAGCAGCCGCCGGTGCTCGGCGCGGTCCACCCGCTCCCGGCGCGCGGCGGCCAGGTGCTTGCGCGCCCGGCTCACCAGCTGGCGGGCGTTGGCCTCGCTGGTCTCCACGATCTCCGCGATCCGCCCGTACGGGTAGTCGAAGGCCTCGCGGAGCACGTACGCCGCCCGCTCCACCGGGTTGAGCCGCTCCAGGAGCAGCAGGACGGCCAGTTCCACCGCCTCGGCGCGCTCGGCGCCGAGCTGGGGATCGGCCCGGGTGTCGACCGGGTCCGGGAGCCACGGCCCGACGTAGGACTCCCGCCGCACCCGGGCCGACTGGGCGAGGTTGATGGCCAGCCGGGTGGTGATGGTGGCCAGGAACGCGGCCGGGTCGAGGACCTCCGCGTGGTCGGTGCCCCGCCACCGCAGCCAGGTCTCCTGGAGGATGTCCTCGGCCTCCGAGGTGCTGCCGAGCACCCGGTACACGATCCCGAACAGCTGAGGGCGGACCGCGAGGAAGTCCCGGGTCGCCGGGTCGAGCGGGTCGGGTTCCGCGGCGGCCTGCATGGTGGGTCTCCTCCGGCTTCGTACGGTGCGTGCGGCGGGCAAGTGCGGACCCGGGCGGGCGTGTCACAGAACCGCGCGCTCCGTGGTCAGTACTGTCGAACGGTCGGGGGCGCGGGCCCCGGGGGAGGGCCGACGCACGGAAGGAACGAGCGTATGACGGAGCAGGACCGGGCGGCCGGGCACGGAGCCGGCGGGCACGGCGGACCGGCGGGCTGGACGACGGCGGCGCGGATGCTGCAGGACGCCTCGCCGATCACCGTCCCCGAGGGCGCCTCGGCGATGACGGTGCTCATCGAGTGGGAGCCGGGCGACCCGGGCACCCCGCCGCACCGCCACTCGGGTCCGGCGTTCGGGTACGTCATCGAGGGCGCCGTCCGCTTCGAACTCGAGGGCGAGCCCGAGCGGATCGTCGAGGCCGGCGGCACCTTCTGGGAGCCCGGCGGCGACGTGATCCACTACCAGGACGGCAACGCCCTCGCGGACGCGCGCACCCGGTTCGTGGTGACCATGATGTGCGCGCCGGGCCGGCCGATGCTCGAACTGGTCGACGAGGACGAGCTGGAGAAGCGCGCCCACCTGCGCGCGCCCCGCCCGGCCGGCTGAGCCGGCCCCGCCCGGACACCCGAAGCCGGCCGCGGCCCTTACGGGGGCGGCGGCCGGTGGGAGCGCCGGACCGGCGCCGGCTCAGCCGAACTGGCCGGGCTGGTAGGCCCCGGCGGGCTGCCGGTTGATGACGTTGATCCGGTTGTAGGCGTTGATCACGGCGATCAGCGAGATCAGCGCGGCCAGCTGGTCCTCGTCGTAGTGCTTGGCGGCGTTCTCCCAGGCCTCGTCGGTGACGCCGCCGGCGGCGTCCGCGATCCGGGTGCCCTGCTCCGCCAGCTCCAGCGCGGCGCGCTCGGCCTCGGTGAAGACGGTGGCCTCCCGCCAGGCCGCCACCAGGTTCAGCCGCTGGGCGCTCTCGCCCGCGTGCGCGGCGTCCTTGGTGTGCATGTCGGTGCAGAAGCCGCAGCCGTTGATCTGGCTCGCGCGGAGCTTCACCAGCTCCTGCGTCGCGTGCGGCAGGCCCGAGTCCGACAGCGCCTTGCCGGCCGAGTTGAAGTGCCGCAGGACCTTGGCCCCGACGCCGTTGTGGAAGTAGTCGAGACGGGCGTCCATGGTGTGCTCCTCGTGTCGTGGGGATTCACCCTGTTGACCGGACGGCGCGGCGGAATGTGACGCGGCCGCGGCGTGACCTGCGCCACACCCGCGACCCGGAGTCCTAAACGACGCAGAACTCGTTGCCCTCCGGATCCTGCAGGACGACGGCGTAGTACGCCATGTCCGGCTCGTCCATGATCCGCAGCACGGTGGCGCCGGCGCCGGTGAGCCGTTCCACCGTGGCGGTGACCCGACGGGTGCGGACGGCCGGCGGTACCTCGCGCCCGCCGCCCACCTTCAGGTCGAGGTGCACCCGGTTCTTGGCGGTCTTCGGTTCGGGGACCCGCTGGAACCACACCCTCGGCCCCCGCCCCGCCGGATCGACGATCGACTCCGGCGTCTCCCCGGCGCCGTCGGACAGTTCCCCGGCGGGCACCCCCATGTCCGCCCAGTACTCCCGCCAGGTGGCGTGGCCGCCCGGCGGCGGCTCCGGAACGTACCCCAGGGCCTCCGCCCAGAAGGCCACCAGCCGCCGCGGGTCGGCGCAGTCGATCACCAGCTGCAGTGTCATCTCCATGCCCGGAGGATGCCAGGCGGCGACGGCATCGGCCGAAGCGGAGCGCGGGACATCCCCATCGTCGACCCGGGCCGTCGGTGCCGCCACACCCGGCCGCCGGACGGGCGACCGGGGCCACCGGACGGACGCCGCCGGATTGCCGCCGCCGTACCGCGGGCCGCAGCGTGACAGCAGCACGCGCGCGACGCCCGCCGGACCCGGGAGGTACTGGTGCAGGAGAAGCCGGACGCGAGGTCGGCCGCCCGCATCGCGAAGTTCGTCAAGCCGCTGCGGGTGAAGCCCGGCTCGACCGTGGACCTCGCGGAGGACTTCGATCCCCGCTTCAAGGCGGGCATGCGCAAGCGCGAGGGCGTGGAACTGCTGCGCACCGGCGTGTCGTTGCTGGCCGAGTACCAGGCCCGGCTGGCCGCCCAGGACTCCGAGGCCGTGCTGCTCTGCCTCCAGGCGCTCGACGCCGGCGGGAAGGACGGGACGATCCGGCACGTCATGAGCGGGGTGAACCCGCAGGGCGTCCATGTGAGCAGCTTCAAGGTGCCGTCCGCCGAGGAGCTCGACCACGACTACCTGTGGCGGTACGCGCGCCGGCTCCCGGCCCGCGGCGAGATCGGGATCTTCAACCGGTCGCACTACGAGGAGGTCCTCGTCGTACGGGTCCACCCGGAGAACCTCGACCGGCAGAAGCTGCCGGAGGAGGCGAAGGGTCCGGATGTGTGGGACCGCCGCTACCGGGAGATCAACGACTGGGAACGCCACCTCTGCGACAACGGGTTCAAGGTCGTCAAGATCTTCCTGAACCTCTCCAAGGAGGAGCAGCGCATCCGCTTCCTGAAGCGGATCGACGTGCCGGAGAAGAATTGGAAGTTCTCCGCGGCCGACATCCGCGAACGCGAGCGGTGGGACGACTACCAGCGGGCGTTCTCCGGGATGCTGTCGGCCACCAGCACGCCGTGGGCCCCCTGGTACGTGGTGCCGGCCGACCGCAAGTGGTTCGCGCGCATCTGCGCGGCGGCGGTGCTCGCGCACGCGCTGATGACGATCGATCCGCAGTACCCGGCGGTCGACGCGCGGGCCCGGAAGGACCTGCTCGCGGCCAGGCGCCGGCTGGAGGGCGAGGCGCCCGGGGGCGCGGCGCGCGACCCGTACGCGGCGCGGCACCGGACCGACCGACGGCCCAGGGCGGAGCGAGCGCGGCGGACCGGCCCCGGCCGAGCGCGGCGGACCGACCCAGGATCTTGAGGAGCGACGATGACGGAGCAGGCCGACCCCGCAGGGCGGGAAGCCCGGGAACCGTGGTACGCCCGGCCCCCCGAGGAGGTCGCGGCGCGGTTCGGGGTGGACCCGGCGGTGGGGCTCACCGGCACCCGGGCGGCCGAGCTGCTCGCCGCGAACGGGCCGAACGCGCTCCCCGAGGAGAAGCCGAGGCCCGGGTGGCTGCGCTTCCTCGACCAGTACCGCAGCTACATGCAGATCATCCTGGTGGCGTCGGCGGTGGTCTCTCTGGCGATCAAGGAGTGGACGACCGCGATCCTGCTCCTGGTGCTGACGCTGTTCAACGCGGTCGTCGGCCTGCGCCAGGAGGGCAAGGCCGAGAGCGCGATGAACACGCTGAAGTCGATGATGGAGGCGACGGCCCGGGTCCGGCGGGACGGCACCGAGACCGAGATCCCGGCGGAGCGGCTGGTGGCGGGCGACGTCGTGCTGATCTCGGCCGGCGACGAGGTCCCGGCGGACGGGCGGATCGTCGAGGCCAGCGCCCTGCAGATCGACGAGTCGGCGCTGACCGGCGAGAGCGTCCCGGCGGTGAAGGACGCGGGCACGCTGCCGGCCGAGCGGCTCGGGCCCGGCGACCAGACCAACATGGCGTTCATGAACACCCCGGTCACGCACGGCAGCGGACTGCTCGTCGTCACCGCGACGGGATCCGGTACCGAACTGGGGAAGATCTCCGGGATGCTGTCGGCCACCGAGAAGGAGCAGTCGCCGCTCACCAGGGAGCTCAACACCCTCACGCTGTGGATCGCGGCGGCGGCCGGCCTGACCATGGTCGTGATGTTCGCCCTCGGCCGCAGCCGCGACCAGGCGTGGGACGCCCTGTTCGTCAGCGCGGTCTCGCTGGCCGTCGCCGCGATCCCGGAGGCGCTGCCGACGGTCAGCCAGGTGATCCTCTCGGTCGGCAGCCTCAACCTGGCCAAGCGCCACGCGATCGTCAAGGAACTGCCGTCGGTCGAGACGCTCGGCTTCACCTCGGCCATCAACTCGGACAAGACCGGCACCTTGACGATGAACCAGATGACCGTCGTCGAGGTGCTCAGCCCCACCGACCGCTACACCGTCTCCGGCACCGGCTACCGCCTCGACGGAAAGGTCCACCACGCGGCCGGCACCTCGGCGGGCATCGAGGACGCCGTCGTGCCCTACCTGATCGCGAACGACGCCAAGCTGGTGGAGGGCCAGGTGGTGGGAGACCCGACCGAGGGCGCCCTGCTCGTCCTGGGCCACAAGGCCGGGCTGGACATCGAGGCCACCCGCGAGCGCTTCCCCCGGCTCGCCACACTCCCGTTCGACCCGGGCTACAAACTGATGGCCACTTTCAACGAGGCGAAGGACGCGGACGGCCGGCCGGTGGTGCGGTGCTTCGTGAAGGGCGCGGCCCCGGCCGTGACGGCCCGCGCCACCACCGCGCTCGCGGCCGGGGTGGCCATCCCCTGGGACCAGGACCTCGGCGCGCGGGTCCGGGCGCAGACCGAGCGGATGGGCGGCGAGGGGCTGCGGGTGATGGCCGGGGCGGTCCGCGACCTCGACCCGGCGGACTTCGACCCGGACGGCGACCTGCTGGCGCTCGTCACCGACCTGCGGATGACCAGCCTGGTGGGCATGGTCGACCCGCCGCGCGAGGAGTCGAAGGCCGCGGTCGCCAGCGCGCGGGCCGCCCACATCCGGGTCCGCATGGTGACGGGCGACGACGTCACCACCGGTGCGGCCATCGCCCGCCAACTCGGCATCCACGGCGAGTCCATGCTCGGCGCGGACTTCGCCGCGCTGTCCGAGGCCGAGCGGCTGGCCCGGATCGACGCCGTCGGCGTGGTCGGCCGGGTCGCGCCCGAGCACAAGGTCCTGCTCGCCGCCACGCTCAAGCAGAAGGGCGACGTGGTCGCGATGACCGGCGACGGGGTGAACGACGCGCCCGCCATCAAGGCCGCCGACATCGGCATCGCGATGGGCAGCGGCACCGACGTCGCCAAGAACGCGGGCCGCATGGTCCTCGCCGACGACAACTTCGCCACCATCGTGCACGCCGTGGCGGAGGGCCGGAAGCTCTACGACAACCTCACCAAGTACATCCGGTTCGTCCTGGTGCTGCTGGTGACCTTCGTGCTGACGTTCCTCGGGGCCACGGTCTTCGACCTCGCGGCGGGGGAGCCGTTCACCCCCGCGCAGGTGCTGTGGATCCACTTCGTCGTCAACGCCCCGTTCGGCTTCGCGCTGGGCTTCGACCGGGAGAGCCCCGGTCTGATGCGGCGCACCCCGCGCCCGCGCGGCGAGACGGTGCTGACCGGGCCCGTGGTGCTCACCGTCGGGCTCGCCGGGTCGGCGATCGCGGCCGCCCTGCTCGCGTTGATCAAGCTGGGCGAGGCGCACTACGGAAGCCTGGCGATCGGCAACTCGATCGCGTTCACCGCCTTCGCGCTCTGTCTCATCGTGGCGGCCTACGAGTGCCGCAGCGAGCGCGAGTCGGTGCTGACCGTCAGCACCTTCGACAGCCGGCAGATGAACACCGCCGCCCTGGCGGAGTTCGTCCTGGCGGTGCTGGTCACCCAGATGGACGCCTTCCACCGGATCCTCGGGACCACCGAACTCGACGCCCGGCAGTTCGGCTGGGCCCTGCTGGCGGCCGTCGCGCTCCTGCTGCTGTGGGAGCTGGGCAAGCTGTCGGCCCGCCGCCGGGCGGGCGCCCGCGGCACCGTGGTCCGTGCGGCGGGGCCTGCCGATTGACGCCGGGTCAGGAGCCGGTGTCCGTCGAGGCGCGGACCACGAGCTGGGGCTGGAAGCGCTCGACCCGCTCGGTCCGTTCGCGGCTCGGCGCCTGAAGGAGGGTCAGCGCGCGTTCGGCCATCGCGGAGAGCGGGTGGCGGATGGAGGTGATGGGCGGGTCGAAGAGTTCGAGTATCTCGGTGTCGTCGAAGCCGGTGACGGCGATCTTCCCGGGCACGGGGACCGAGGAGCGGTGCAGCGTGCTGACCAGCCCGACGGCGAGGACGTCCGCGCCGCAGACCACCGCGTCGATCCGGTCGCGCTGTTCGACGATGCGCCGCCCCGCCGTCCGGCCGGCGTCGGTGGTGAAGTTGGGCAGCAGGACGGTCGTGGCGCCGTCGCCCTGGAGCTCGGTGAAGGCCGCGAGCCGCTCCGCGCCCGAGGAGGAGGCCTGGTCCGCGGCGACCAGCGCGATCCGGTGACGGCCCGTCTGTTCCAGGTGGTCGACCAGCAGTCGGACGGCGGCCGCGTTGTCGAGGGTGACCGCGACGGTGCCGGATCCCTCGGCCCAGCGGTCGAACAGGACGACGGGGCGCCGGGCGGCGGCGTTGCGGATCGCCGGCCCGGACTCGCCGGCCGACACCGGGACGACGAACAGGCCGTCGACCCGCCCGCCGAGCAGGGTGTCGATCTGCTCGGCCTCGATCGCCGGGTCGTTCGCCGCGTCGGAGACCACCAGCGTGCCGCCGGCCGCCCGGACGTGCTGGGCGATCGCGTCGGCGAGCTGGACGAAGTACGGGTTGGCGAGCGAGGGGACGACCACGCCGACGGTGCCGGTGGTGCCGGTGCGCAGGGCGCGGGCCGAGTGGTTGGCCTGGTAGCCGAGCCGGTGGGCGGCCTCCTCGACGCGGCGGGCGAGCTCGGGGTCGACGTTGCGCGGCGTACCGGCGAGTACCCGTGAGGCCGTCGCGCGGGAGACGCCGGCGGCCTCGGCCACGTCGAGGAGTCGGGGCGCTGTCACGTGGGTGTCCTTCGGGATCGGTGAGCGGGGAGTGGCCACGACATCGGGGCGGTCTTTTCATGAGGAGGCTACTTGACGGCCGGGGGGTGCTGGTACAGCATGTCGGAAATCGATCTCCCAAGGATTCCCCAAGGAGCGTCAATGCCGTCCATCACCGTCGTCGGTTCGGTGAACCGCGACCTCGTGCTGAGCGTCGAGGGCCTGCCGCACCCCGGCGAGACCGTGCTCGCGCGGCACTTCGCCGAGGGGACCGGCGGCAAGGGCGCCAACCAGGCGGTCGCGGCCGCCCGCCTCGGATCGCGGGTGCGCCTGGTGGCCCGGGTCGGCGCGGACGCGGCCGGCCTGCTGGCCGCGCTCGCCGCCGAGGGCGTGGACGTCACCGCGGTGCGCTCGGACGAGCAGCACCCGACCGGCCTGGCCGCGGTGGTCGTCGACGGCGCGGGCGAGAACACCATCGTCGTGAACCCGGGCGCCAACGCCGCCCTCGGTGTCGAGGACCTGCCCGCGCGGCTGGTCCGCTCACCCGGCGAGGTCGTCCTCGTGCAGAACGAGATCGCCCCCGGCGTGGTCGACCTGGCGGTCCTGCGCACCCGAGAGCAGGGCGGGACCGTCGTCTTCAACCCCGCGCCGGCCCGCCCGGTCGCCCCGGGGGTGCTGGCGGCGGTCGACGTCCTGGTCCCCAACCTCGGCGAACTCGCCTCGCTGCTCGGCGCCGCGCGGCCCGCCGGCCTGTCCGAGGCCCGCGCGCTGCTGGAGCACGCCGTGCTCCCGTGCCGGTCCGTCGTGGTCACCCTCGGGGCCGACGGCGCCCTGCTCAAGGAGGCCCACGGCCCCGGCGTCCTCCACGTCCCCGCGCCGCGCGTGGACGCGGTCGACACCGTGGGCGCCGGCGACACCTTCTGCGGCGCCCTCGCGGACTCGCTCGGCCGCGGCGCCGCCCTGCCGGCCGCCGTCGAACGGGCGGTGCGCGCCGCCTCGCTCGCCGTCACCGGCCTCGGCGCCCAGTCCTCCATGCCCTACGCGGCCCAGCTCGACGACCCCTCCCTCCCCTCCGCCTCCTGACACCTCCCCCACGGGCCCCTCACCAGCACAACGGAGAACCACCCATGAAGAACCTCAAGATCGGCCTGTTCGAGAACGCCCAGACCAACGCGAGCGGCACCGCCACCTGGCGCCACCCCGACAGCCGGCGGCACCTCTTCGACACCCTCGGGTACTGGCGCGAGCTGGCCACCCTCTGCGAGGACGCCAAGCTGGACTTCCTCTTCCTGGCCGACGCCTGGGGCTGGTCGGAGATCGACGGCACCCGCCCGCCGATCGCCACCGAGGAGACCCTCGACCTGCCGCGGCTCGACCCGGTGGTGGTGGCCTCCGCGCTGCTGTCGACCACCACCCACCTGGGCCTGGTGATGACCGGCTCCGTCCTCGTCGAGCCGCCGTACGCCTTCGCCCGCCGGATGGCCACCCTCGACCAGCTCTCCGGCGGCCGGATCGGCTGGAACATCGTGACGACCGGCACCGCCGACACCGCGGTCAAGGCGTTCGGCATGGAGATGGTGGCGCACGACGACCGCTACCGGATGGCCGAGGACTTCCTCGACCTGGTCTACAAGTACTGGGAGGGCGCCTGGGAGGCGGACGCCCTGGAGAAGGACAAGGACGGCCGCTTCGCCGACCCGGCCAAGGTCCACCTGGTCGAGCACGAGGGCCCGTTCTTCCGCTCGCAGGGCTACGGCAACACCGCCCGCTCCCCGCAGGGCACCCCGGTCCTCTTCCAGGCCGGCGCCTCGCCCGCCGGGCGCCGCGTCGGCGGACGGCACGGCGAGTGCATGTTCGTGGGCAGCGGCTCGGTGCAGCAGCTCGCCGGGCACACCGCCTCCATCCGCGAGGAGGCCGTCAAGGCGGGCCGCCGGGCCGACGAGGTGAAGGTGATGTCGGCGTTCTCCTGCGTCGTCGGCGCCACGAGCTCCGACGCCGAGCGCCGCTACCAGCGGATCCTGGACGCCCAGCGGCCCGAGGTCACCGTCGCCAGCTACGCCATGTTCACCGGGCTCGACCTCTCCTCCTACGCGCCGGACACGCCCATGACGGAGCTGTCCACCGAGATGTCGCAGACCCAGGTGGCCCGCTTCGCCGGCAAGACCGTCGGCGACGTGCTCGCCGACTGGCACACCCACGGCGTCGGCGCGCGGCCGGTGGTCGGCACCGCCGAGGAGATCGCCGACGAGATCTGCGCCCTCGCCGAGGGTGCCGACCTCGACGGGTTCCTGCTGTCGCCGGCGGTCCAGCCGGCCTCGACCGTCGAGTTCGTCGAGTCGGTGCTGCCGATCCTCCACAAGCGCGGCGTCTTCCGCGGCGAGTACACGGAGGGCGAGAGCCTGCGCGAGCGGCTCACCGGTGCGGGCGACCGCGCGCTGCCGGCCAGCCACCCGGCGGCCCAGTACCGGCACTGAGAACAGCACCCGCGAGGAGAGGATGTCGATGACCATGGCCACCCGTGCCCCCGAACCGGCCGGGACTTCCAGCCAGACCGTGCCGACCGAACCGGACGGGCTGGACACGGCGACCCTGCGGCAGGCGTTCGGCGCCTACCCGACCGGCGTGGTCGCGATCAGCGCGCTGCGCGGGGACGAGCCGGTCGGGTTCGCCGCGAGCTCCTTCGTCTCGATCTCGCTGCAGCCGCCCATGGTCGCCGTCAGCGTCGCCCGCACCTCCACCACCTGGCCGCGCCTGGCGGAGGCCGGCGTGCTGGGACTGAGCGTGCTCAGCCACGGCCAGGGCGCGCTCTGCCGGCGCCTGGCCTCCCGCGAGGGCAGGCGTTTCGACGGCGTCGGGTGGACGGCGACGCCCGAGGGCGCCGTGCTCATCGAGGACGCCGCGCTCTGGCTGACCGCCGGGGTGGGCGCGGTCTACGACGGCGGCGACCACGAGATCGTGCTGCTGGAACTGCTGAGCGTGCGACTCTTCGCCGGTGTGGAGCCGCTGGTCTTCCACACCAGCCAGTTCCGCGAGCTGCTGCCCCATGCCTGAGACCCCCGGGCCCGGCACCCCGGCCGCCCGCCCGCACCTCACCGGCACGGTGGTGCACGGCGCCGGCCGGGGCCACGGGCTCGGGTTCCCCACCGCCAACATCGCGGCCGGCCCGGACTCCCCGGTCCCGCCGGCCGCGGTGTACAGCGGGTGGGTGGTCCGCCACCGCACCGGCGCGGCCCACCCCGCGACGATCAGCGTCGGGTCCAACCCGACCTTCTGCGACACCGCCGACGTCCACGTCGAGGCGTACTGCCACGACCTGGCGGAGGACGTCTACGGCGAGCGGGTCACCGTCTGGTTCGCCGAACGGATCCGCGACACCGTGAAGTTCCCGTCCCCCGCCGCCCTGGTGCGCGCCGTGCGGGAGGACGTCCGGCGGTCCGAGGCCGTCCTCGCCTCGGACCGCGGGCGGCGCGTCCGCGACGACGCGCTCGCCGCGCACCGCGGCACCATCACCACTCCCTGAGGCCCCCGCACGGTCCTGCCCCCACCGCCGTGCTCCGCGCCTCGTCCGACCGGCCCCGTCCCGGGCCGCAGCTCACACCCAGGCTTGTTCCCCCAGCAAACAAAGGTGTAGGTCATGAGCGCACTTGAGTGGCTGAACGACCAGTTCAGCTTCTTCGGCATCCCCGTCTACTGGTCCGACTTCCTCGGCAACATCCTGGCGCTCGCGACCGTCTGGCTCGCCCTGCGCCGCTCGCTCGTCGCCTGGCCGGTGCAGATCCTCGGCTCGATCCTGCTGCTGATCGCGAGCCTGAACGTCCACCTCGGCGGCAACGCCGCCCGGCAGATCGTGATCATCGCCTCGGCGTCCTGGGGCTGGGCCACCTGGCGGCGCAGCAGGCAGCAGGAGGGCACGATCAACGTCCGCTGGGCCTCCTGGCGCGAGCGCGCGGTTCTGATCGCCGTCATGGCCGTCGGCACCTTCGCGTTCGCCGCGCTGCTCAAGGCCAACGACGCCTCGTTCTACCCGGGCGCCCCCTGGTGGATGGTCCTCGCGGACGCCTGGATCTTCGTCGGCTCGATCCTCGCGATGTACACCCAGGCCCGCCGGTACGTGGAGTTCTGGTTCGTCTGGCTGGCCGTCGACCTCGTCGGCGTCCCGCTCGCCATCCACTCCGAGCTGTACTTCTCCGGCATCGTCTACGGGATCTTCTTCATCATGGTCCTCATCGGGATCCGCGACTGGGCCGCGCGCAGCAAGGGGCAGGAGATCGCCTCCCCGCTGGAGCCGGCCGTCGTGCTGGAGGGCCGCAACGACACGACTCCGGCCACCGGGTCGTAACCCGGCCGCGGCGGTCCGGTGACGGCCACGTCCTGCGGGCGGCTCTCCGGCTCGCAGGACGTGGCGTCGACGGTTCTCCGTGCTCCTTCCGGTGAGCCGCTGGACGGAGCCGGGCGGCCGCTTGAGGCGGACCCTCGCGTTCTCCGTCGGACTGACGGAAAGAACCCCGACGGCGGGGGCGTGCTCGCCGTCCGGGTCCAGCTCGCCGCCCTTGCCTCGCTGGTCGGACGGGTAGGGATTCTCGGCCTTCTCGGTGCACTCCTTGATGTTCTGCGAAAGCCACGTCCTGGTTCCTTCCGTGCGCCGGCCGCGCGTGGTCCTGAAGTCGTAGCGGGGGAGGGGCACTTCGGCGGGGGAGTGCGCTACCGGCGGCGGATGCGGCCGGCCGGCGGGGGCGCCTAGCGTCACCCCGACGGCCCGCCGAAGCACCCGAGGGGAAACCACGTGATCCGCGCCGCCAAGTCGGCCGCCGCCCTGGCGGCGCTGGCCCTGACGCTCCTCACCACGCCGGCCGCGGAGGCCGCCGCCGACCCGCTCGCCGCGCTGCGCGACCAGCGGCCGCTCTGGCACTCCTGCGCGAGCGGCCCGGACGACACCGCCGGGGCCGAGCTCGACGCCGCCGGCGCCCGCTGCACCGAGGTCACCGTCCCACTGGACTACCGCCACCCGGACGGGCCGACGACCGGCGTCGCCCTCTCCCGGCTCCCGGCCACCGACCCCGCCCGCCGCCTCGGCACCCTCTTCTACAACCCCGGCGGACCCGGCGTCCCCGCCCGTCACCTCGCCCTCGCCCTGCGGCAGGCCGCCCCCGCCGTGGGCGAGCGCTACGACATCGTCGGCATGGACCCGCGCTTCGTCGGCGCCAGCACCCCGCTCGACTGCGGCTGGCCCACGGCCGGCCCCGGTTCGGCCGGCCCCGACCGGCTGGGCTTCGACCGGGCCGCCGAGGTCGCCAAGGACCTCGCGTCCCGCTGCGCGCCGTACCGCGCGCTGCTGCCGCACGCCTCCACCCGCAACACCGCCCGGGACATGGACCTGGTGCGCGCCGTCCTCGATGAGCCGACGATCGCCTATCTCGGCTCCTCCTACGGGAGTTACCTCGGCGAGGTCTACCTCCAGCTGTTCCCCGGGCGCGTCGGGCGGGCGGTGTTCGACGCCGCGATGGACCCGGACCGCTTCGGCCCCGACCTGACCGCCACCCAGGGCCCCGCGATGGCGGCCGCGCTCACCGCCTGGGCCGCCTGGGCGGCCGGCCACGACGACCGCCACCACCTGGGCGCGACCACCGCGGAGGTGCTGGCCTCGGTCGAACGCGTGCGGCTGGCCGCCGGGCGCGCCCCGCTGACGGTCGGCGCCCACCGGGTCGACGCCCGGGCACTGCCGCAGGTGCTCTGGACGGTGTCGGCCGGCGACGACGCCGCCACGTACGAGGAGTTCTCCGCCCTGGTGCGCGTCCTGGCCGACGCCGCCGCCGGCCGGCCGGCCCCGCCGACCGCGCTGCTGGAGGCGGTGCTGACCGGCCTGGCGGCCCCCGACACGGGAGGCTACGCCGCCGTGCAGACCGCGATCATGTGCGCGGACCGCCCCGCCTCGCGCGACCCGCTCGGCTACTACCGCGACATCCAGGCCCACCGCGCCGACGAGCCGCTGTTCGGCCCGCTCACCCGCAACCTCACCCCCTGCACCTTCTGGCCCGTCGAGCCCGCCGAACCGCCCACCCGGGTGCGCAACGCCGTCCCGGTCCTCCTGGTCGGCGCGGACGGCGACCCGGCCGCCACCTACCCCGGCCAGCTCTCCGCCCACCGCGCCCTGACCGGCTCCCGCCTGGTGACCCTGCGCGGCGCCTTCCGCCACACCGTCTACGCGGGCCTGTTCGCCCCCCGCGACACCTGCGTGGACACCGCCGTCGACCGCTACCTCCTCGACGGCCTCCTCCCCGCCCGGGACCACGACTGCCCGGCGCCCCGCCCGTAGAACCCCGGGGGGCACACCCCGGGCCCGCCCCCTCAGGGCGGACCACGGGGGCGCCGGCGGACCCTAGGCGCTCCGGCGCAGGCGGGCCGTCAGGAGGTTGGGGTCCTGCTGGGTCAGGTACGCGGCGTCCGCGATCCAGACGCGGTCGCCGCGGACGGCGACGGAGGTGGGGTTCTGCAGGCCGTCCGTCCGGTCGAGCACGATGGTGTGGGTGCCGTCGTCGGCGATCAGGGCGACCTCGCTGCTGCCGTTGAGGGCCGCCAGGGCCTGGTTGCCCCGGCCGGTGAAGGCGAAGTCGTCGATGCCGGGCAGGCCGGTGGCGGCGACCCGGGTCGCACCCGCGCTGCCGTCGGACCGGATCGGGATGCGCAGCAGGGTGCCGTGGTCGAGGTTGGTGACCCAGACGGCCCCGCGGTGGACCTTGACGCCGTTGGCACCGAGGAAGCCGGCGGGCCGCAGGGCGGCGCCGGTCGCCCACGGGACGGCGGTTCCGCCGCCGGCGGGGATCCGCCAGACCGTGCCGAGGACGGAGTCCGCGGCGTAGAGCTCGCCGGTGCACTCGTCCCGGGCGAGGCCGTTGGGCAGGGCGTCGGCGGGCAGCGCGGCGACGCGCTCGGGGGTGCCGCCGGGGGCGAGCCGCCAGACCCCGGTGAGGTCGGCGGTCCCGGTCGCGTAGAGGAAGTGGAGGACGCCGTCGTCCGAGCGCACGACGCCGCCGAGGAACGGGGAGGCCAGCACCGGGGTGGTCGCGCCGGGCGCGGGGGCGGGCAGGGTGGCGAGGACGCGGACGGCGCCGCGGCGGTCGATCTCGGCCACCTGGCGGGAGAAGGCGAAGGTCACGACGGTGCCGCCGTTCGGCAGCAGGGTGAGGTTCTCCGGCTGCTGGCCCCGGGCGAGGTCGAGGTGGGCGACCGCCGTCGGCGCGGTCAGCGGGGGAGTCGAGGCCCGGGCCGGGGTGGCGACGGCGGTGACGGTCGAGGCCACGGTGGCGAGAGCCACCGCGGAGGCCTGGAGCAGGGGCGTGAAACGCATGGTGCGGTCCCTTGGTGCGTGACGGGTGAGGTGACGCCGGGTGCGGCGTCACCTCACCGTAGGAACGCGCGGTGCCCCGCGTTCGCGTGTCAGCGCACGGCTTCTGGTCCCAGCCGGAAGCGCGGGCGCGGCCGTCCCCCGCTCCGGCCCGCGGCTACCGCTTCTGCCGTTCCGCCACCTCCGCGACCAGGGCGGTGATGTGGGCGCGGGTGACGCCGAGGCCGAAGCCGGTGAACTTCAGCAGCGGCACCTGGACGGCGGTGGCGAGGAGTTGGGCGTCGCTCTCGGCCAGGGTGGAGGCGAACGGGAGATCGGCCAGGTGCTCGGCGAGGACGGCGGAGCCGATCGGGTGCGCGAGCCACTCGCCCAGGCTGGACTGGGGGGTCAGCGGGTCGAGGACCCCGTCGCCCGGCGTGCGCAGCCAGCTGCGCAGGCGGATGTCGCGGGAGGAGGCGCCGACCTCGACGGTGAAGGTGCCGGGGTCGATGCGCCAGCCGCCGCGGGTGGTCGACCAGCGGGCGAGGTCGCGGCCGGTGAGGTGGAACTCGGCCCGGCCCGAAGCGCCCGGCTCCAGGCGGAGCTTGGCGAAGCCGCGCAGCTCGTGGCGCGGCCGGGTGGGCCGGGGCTCGTCGACGGCGAGGTAGAGCTGGACCACCTCGGCGCCGCCGCGCGGGCCGGTGTTGGTGACGGTGACGCGGGCCGTCCAGGTGTTCTCCCCGGTCCGCTCCACCTCCAGGTCGTCGTAGCGGAAGGTGGTGTAGCTCAGGCCGTGGCCGAAGGGGTAGGCGACGGGGAGGTCGACGGTGTCGTAGTGGCGGTAGCCGACGTAGCGGCCCTCGCCGTAGACGCTGTGCCCGTCCTGGCCGGGGAAGTGGGGGTAGGACGGGGTGTCCTGGAGCCGGAGCGGGATGGACTCGGTGAGCTTGCCGGACGGGCTGTGCGCGCCGAACAGCAGGTCGGCGACGGCGCTGCCGCCGGCCTGGCCGCCGAGCCAGGTCTCCAGGACGGCCGCCGCGTCGTCCTGCCACTCGGCGACGGACACCACCGACCCGTTGGCGAGCACCACCGCGACCCGGGGGCAGACGGCGGCCACGTGCCGCAGCAGCTCCACCTGCTCGGCGGGCAGGGCGATGTCGGCGCGGTCGAGGCCCTCGGTCTCGGCGGTGTCCGGGAGGCCGAGGAACAGCAGCACGGTGTCGGACTCGGCGGCGAGGGCGACCGCCTCGGTGGCGAGGACGGCGTCGGGGGCGCCGTCCAGGGTGAAGCCGGGGGCGAAGGCGAGCGCGAGGTCCGGTCCGGCCTGGGCGCGCAGTGCGTCCCAGGCGGTGTCGACCCGGGTCGGGGTGACCCGGGAGCTGCCGTGGCCCTGGTAGCGGGGGGTGCGGGCGAACTCGCCGATGACCGCGACGCGTTGGTTGGCCTGCGGGTCGAGCGGCAGCAGTCCGCCGTCGTTCTTGAGCAGCACGGCGCCGTCGCGGGCGGCCTCGCGGGCCAGTTCGTGGTGGGCGTCGGTGTCCCAGGCGGCCAGGCGCTCGGCCCGGTCCACCCGGTCGCGCAGCCGCAGCACGCGCTCGGCGGCGGTGGCGACGGCGGCCGCCTCCAGCCGGCCCTCCTCGACGGCGGTGACGATCTCGTCGTCGGTGCCGGTCGGCGGCATCTCCAGGTCGAGCCCGGCGGCCAGGGCGGCGACCCGGTCGTTGACGGCGCCCCAGTCGGACATCACCAGGCCGTCGAAGCCCCACTCCTCGCGCAGGATCCCGGTCAGCAGCTCGCGGTGCTGGCTGGCGTGCACGCCGTTGACGCGGTTGTAGGAGCACATCACGGTGTACGGCGCGGCCTCGCGGACGATGTGCTCGAAGGCCGGCAGGTACAGCTCGCGCAGCGTCCGCTCGTCGACGTCCGCGCTGACCCGCATCCGCTCCGTCTCCTGGTTGTTGGCGGCGAAGTGCTTGACGCAGGCGCCGATCCCCAGGGACTGGATGCCGGTGACGACGGCGGCTCCCATCCGTCCGCTGACGTGCGGGTCCTCGGAGAGGTACTCGAAGTTGCGGCCGCACAGCGGGCTGCGCTTGATGTTGACGCCGGGGCCGAGGACGACGTCCACGCCGAAGACGGACGCCTCCCGGGCGAGGGCCGTGCCGACGCGGCGCGCGAGGTCGGTGTCCCAGCTGGAGCCGAGGGTGACGGCGGGCGGGTAGCAGGTGGCGGGCAGGCTGGCGCCGAGGAAGGAGACGCCGGGGCCGTCCTCGGCGGGGCGGCGGATGCCGTGCGGGCCGTCGGAGAGGGTGAGCGCGCGGACCGCGTCGCGCACCGGGGTGGTGGTCCACGAGGTCGCGCCGGAGGTGAGCGAGGCCTGTTCGGCGAGGGTCAGCTCGGAAATCCGGTCGGAGGTCATGGTGGTTCTGCTCTCTCTGCGCTGGGGCGGGGGCGGGGGTCTCGCCGGTCAGGGCGCGTCCGGCGACGGCGGGACGCGCGGGGGCGCGGTCCCCGGGGAGCGGCGGCCGGTCAGCGGACGCGGCGCACGGGGAGGACGGCCAGGCCGCCGCCGACGGTGACGGCGATGGCGAGGACGCGCGCCGGTTCGGGGGGTCCGGGCGGTGGGGGCGCCGGAGCCGGCGGGCGGAGGTGGGTGGGGGTGGTGCTCACGGACGGCTCCTTCGCCGTGCGGGTCCGGGGGTGACGTCACCCTAGCCATGAAAACTTAGACACTCAAGGTTTTCGTCCTCGCGCCCCGCCGCGGCCTCGTAGAATCCGCTCATGAGCAAGCCCAGGGGCCCCTACGCCAAGACGTCCTCGAAGCGGCAGCAGATCATCGAGGCCGCGCTCGCCGCCTACGCCGAGGCGGGCAGCCGCAAGGTGTCGGTGCGCGACATCGCCCAGCGCGTCGGGATGACCGACGCCGGGGTGCTGCACCACTTCGGCGGCCGGGAGTCCCTGCTCACCGCGGTCCTCGTGGCCCGTGACGCCGCCGCCGAGGAGCGGTTCGGGGTGTTCGAGGCCCGTGCCGCGGACGACTTCCTGCGCATCCTGGCCGCCAACGCCTCGACCCCCGGCCTGGTCAAGCTCTTCGTGGACCTCGCCGCGGCCGCCGCCGAGCCGGACCACCCGGCCCACGACTACTTCGAGGAGCGCTACGACCGCTACCGCGAGCGGTTCACCGAGCAACTCGTCGAGCAGGCCGCCGCCCGGTCGGCGGCCGTGGAACCGGCCACCGCCGAGCCGGACGCCGTGGCCGCCGACCGCGCCGCCGAGGCCGCCTGGGCGGCCCGGATCCTGATCGCCGCGACGGACGGGCTGCAGCTCCAGTGGCTGCTCGACCCCCGGATCGACATGGCCGACGACATCCGCCGACTCGCCGGCGTCCTGCTGGACACCCTGGCGGACCGGGAGCGCCGGGTCAGCTGACCGGACCGGCCAGCAGTGCCCGCCAGCCCCGCCGGACCAGCCCCGGAACGTCCACCGAGGGGTCGTTCAGCCCCTGCAGCTGCGCCCCCTCGACGAGCGCCAGGAACGCGGCGGCCGTGAAGTCCGCGTCCAGGCCCGCGCTCACCGAGCCCTCCGCCCGCCGCGCCTCCAGGTGGCCGCGGACCGCCGCGCGGAACCGCTCGAACCGCTCCCGGAAGTACCGGTGGGCGGGATGCCCGGGGTCGAGCGAGGACGCGGCGAGGTGGACGTAGAGCCGCGTGCGCGCCGGGTTCGCCGCGTTGGCCTCCATCACCCGCGCCATGAACTCGCCGGGATCGCCCGCCCCGGCCAGCGCGTCCCAGCGCAGCGCCGCCAGCTCGTCGGTGCCGCGCAGGACCTCGGTGAGCAGCTCGTCCTTGGAGGCGAAGTGGTGCATGAGCCCGGTCAGGCTCATCCCGCTCTCCCGGGCGATGGCGCGCAGGGACGTGCCGCGCTCGCCCTCGCGGGCGAACACCTCGAAGGCCGCCGCCAGGGCGCGTTCACGCTGCGCGCGTCCCTTGGGCGTCGAGCTGCGGTTGGCCACGGGGGGAGTTTATGCGACCGGCCGCAGGTCTCCCCGGGTGAACCCTTGTCGCGAAAAACCGAACGCTGTACTGTTTCGGTCACCTCCCGACCCGAAGCGAAACCAGGGCACCGACGCGCGCCCGGCCGGTCGCCGACGCCGCGCCAGCGCCGCGGCCGGCCGCCTTCGGCAGTCCGACCCTCCCTCAGCACCCCGCGCCCGCCGGCCGGACCGGCGCCCACCGCCCCCGCCGTCCGTGCGGGCCCGTGACGGCACTTCCCCGAGGACACCCATGGACACTGACGTCATCATCGTCGGAGCCGGCCTGGCCGGACTCACCGCCGCCCACGAACTCACCTCCCGGGGACGCAAGGTGATCCTCGTCGACCAGGAGAACGCCGCCAACCTCGGCGGCCAGGCCTGGTGGTCCTTCGGCGGCCTGTTCCTCGTCGACTCGCCCGAGCAGCGCCGGATGCGCGTCAAGGACTCCTTCGACCTCGCCTGGAGCGACTGGCAGGGCAGCGCGCAGTTCGACCGTCACGACGGCGAGGACCGCTGGGCGGTGCGCTGGGCCCGGGCGTACGTCGAGTTCGCCGCCGGGGAGAAGCGCTCCTGGCTGGCCGGGCACGGGCTGCGCTTCCTGCCCACGGTCGGCTGGGCCGAGCGCGGCGACCTGCGCGCCGACGGCCACGGCAACTCGGTCCCGCGCTTCCACGTCGCCTGGGGCACCGGCACCGGCGTGGTCGCGCCCTTCGCCCGCTCCGCCCGACAGGCCGCCGCCAAGGGGCTGCTCACCTTCCGCCACCGCCACCGGGTCGACGAGCTGATCGTCACCGACGGGGCGGTGACCGGCGTCCGGGGCCGCGTCCTGGCGCCGGACGACGCGGCGCGCGGCGCGGCCTCCAGCCGCGAGGAGACCGGCGACTTCGAACTGACCGCGCAGGCCGTGGTGGTGGCCGCCGGCGGCATCGGCGCCAACCACGACCTGGTGCGCGCCCACTGGCCGGCCCGGCTGGGCACCCCGCCCCGGCACATGGTCACCGGAGTCCCGGCCCACGTCGACGGCCGGATGCTCGGCATCAGCGCCGACGCCGGGGCGCGGCTGGTCAACAGCGACCGGATGTGGCACTACACCGAGGGCCTGCACAACTGGGATCCGGTCTGGCCCGGCCACGGCATCCGGATCCTGCCCGGCCCCTCCTCGATGTGGTTCGACGCGCTCGGCCGCCGGCTGCCCGAACCCTGCCTGCCCGGCTACGACACCCTGGGCACCCTGCGCCATCTGCGCACCGACCCCGAGCTGACCGGGCACGACCACTCCTGGTTCGTGCTCACCCAGAAGATCATCGAGAAGGAGTTCGCCCTCTCCGGCTCCGAGCAGAACCCCGACATCACCGCCGGCGACCGCAAGGCCTTCGTGCGCGAGCGCCTGCTCGGCAAGGGCGCGCCGGCCCCGGTCGAGGCGTTCAAGCGGCACGGCGAGGACTTCGTCGTCGCCACGACGCTGGAGGAACTGGTCGAGCGGATGAACGCGCTGACCGCGACCCCGCTGCTGGACGCGGCGGTGATGCGACGCCAGATCGAGGCCCGGGACCGGCAGCTGGCCAACCCCTACACCAAGGACGCCCAGGTGCAGGGCGTGCGCAACTCCCGCCGCTACCTGGGCGACCGGCTCGGCCGCACCGCCGCCCCGCACCGGCTGCTCGATCCGGCGGCGGGCCCGCTGATCGGCGTCAAGCTGCACGTGCTCACCCGCAAGACGCTCGGCGGCATCCAGACCGACCTCTCCTCCCGCGCGCTCGGCGTCGACGGCGAGCCGGTGCCGGGGCTCTACGCGGCCGGTGAGGCGGCCGGGTTCGGCGGCGGCGGCGTGCACGGCTACAACGCGCTGGAGGGCACCTTCCTCGGCGGCTGCCTGTTCTCCGGTCGCGCGGCCGGCCGCGCGGCGGCGGAGGCCACCGTCTGACCGCCTCACCTCTCCTGCCGTCCCGATCGCCGCCGCCGGCCGTCACGTCGGCGGCGGCGACCGGGTGGTGGTGACGGATTCCGGCCAATCGCCGTCCCGACCCTGCCCGGTTGCGGTCGGGACGGGAGGGGCTCATGGTGTTTTTGGTCACCGAGGGGTGTGTTTTTGGTCGGCCGGGCTGGACCGTCGAGGTGTTGCCGCGAGCGGGTTGCCCGGACTGGTGATCGATGGTTTCCTCGGTCCTCGTGAATTCATTGGTATCAGAAGTCTCATATGAACCTGATGTTTCAGCAGCTCATGACGGATCATTAGAAGACTTACCGGGGGCTGGTGTTGAGCGAACGGCCGGCGAGCCGTCAGGTTCTTCCGCCGGCCCCGCGGCGAGCCCCGGAGCGGGCGTCCCGGTGCTGGTGGACCAGGGGGACCGGTGCTTCTTCGACCACCCCCTCGACCATGTGCCGGGCATGGTGCTGGTCGCCGCGATCCTGGACCTGGTCGGGGCGCGGGAACCACGGTCGGCGGGCGCGGCCGACGGCCGGCTGCGGCTGTCGCTGACCTTCGACCGGATGTGCGAACTGGGCCGGCCGGTGTCGCTGCACAGCGAACCCGCCACCGCCGACGACGGGCCGGCGTGGCGACTGCTGGCCGTCCAGGACGACGTGGCCGTCTGCCGCGCCTCGGTCGCCCTCGGCCGCGTCGACGGGCCGGCCGTGCCGCCCGCCGCCGCCCGGGCCGTGCCGTCCGCCGCCGCCCGGGCCGTGCCGCCCGGCGGCGTCCGGGAGGACGGGGCGCCCGCGGACCAGGCCCTGGTGCACCGCCATCTGCCGGAGAACGTCCTGGTGGGCGGGCCGAAGCGGGTCGAGCGGGCGGCCGTGCTGGTGCCGCCGCCGGGGCACCGGCTGGCGGGCGCCGGGACGCACGCCCCGGGCGCGCTGATCGAGTCGGCCCGGCAGCTGGCGACGCTGCTCGGCCACACGGCCCACGGCCGGGACGCCGACGCGCAGATGCTCTGGCTGTCGCTGGAGGCCGACGTGCCGACCGCCCTGCCGGTGGCGGTGCCGCTGGAGCTGTGCTGGGAGTTCGCACCGGCCCGCGGCGCGCGGGCGGTGTACCGGTTCGTGGTGGTGCACGCGGAGAGCGGCGAGCGGTACGGGCGGATCGAGATCGGCGTCCACACCCTCAGCCGCGCCGGCTACCGGAAGCGGAGGGCGGCCCGATGAGTACGGTGCGACCGACGGCGGGCGCCGGCCCGTCCTGGGCGGTGCGGGCCCCACGGCTGCTGTTCGTCGTCGCGGTCCTCGCGGTCGGAACCGGTCTGGTGGTCCATCTGCGGCACGCCGGCGACCCGGTGGACCTGGTCGCGGCCGTCCTGGCCGCCTGCTACCTGGCGTGGCTGGCCGTCGAGATCCCGGTGACCTTCCGCGGCTCCGGCGCCGCGCCGCGCGAGTCGGCGACGCTGCTGCTCTACGCGGCGGCCCGGATCGCGACGGTCTCCGCGGCCGTGCTCGGCCCGCTGCCCTGGGACGGCTGGTCGCCGCTGCTGCTCCTCCCGGTGGCGGTGTTCGCCGGCGGGGTGGTGCTGCGCCAGGTGGCGATCCACACCCTCGGCCGGTTCTACTCCCACCACGTCACCCGCCAGCACGACCACCAGGTCGTCACCTGGGGCGTCTACCGCTTCATCCGGCACCCCGCCTACGCGGGGATGCTCTCGGCCCACCTCGGCTTCGTCGCCTTCTTCCTGAACCCGCTGAGCGCCGTCCTGATGGCCGCCCTCGCCGCCGCGATCACCTTCCGGATCCGCACCGAGGAACGGATGCTGGCCGACATCCCCGGCTACCGCGCGTACGCGGACGGCCATGCCCGTCTCGTGCCGGGGCTCTGGTGAGCGCGCCCGTCCGCGCGGCGCGGGTCCGCACGCCGGCGACCCCGGACGAACTGCTGACGACCACCCGCTCGGTGCGCCTGCGGCTGGACCTGACGCGCCCGGTCGACCTCGCCGACGTGCGCGCCTGCGTGGAGACCGCGCTCCAGGCACCCAACGGCGGCAACACCCAGCGCTGGCACTGGCTGGTGGTGGCCGACGAGGGACTGCGCGAGCGGATCGCGGAGGTCTACCGGCGGGTCTTCGAGGCCCGCTATCCGTCGTCGGCCTCCGCCGCGACGTCCGGCCCCGGGTTGACCGACCGGATGCTGGCCGGCGGCCGGCACCTGGCGGAACACCTGCACGAGGTACCGGTCCTGGTGATCCCGTGCCTGGACCTCGGCGGCCGGCCGCTGCCGGCGGGCAACCAGGCGGGCGTGTGGGGCTCGCTGCTGCCGGCGGCCTGGAGCTACATGCTCGCCGCGCGCGCCCGCGGCCTCGGGACCGCGTGGACCACGGTGCACCTGGACGCGGAGCAGGAGGTCGCGGACCTCCTCGGACTGCCGGCCGACGTCCGCCAGGGGGCGCTGATCCCCACCGCGCACGTGGTGGGCGACGGATTCGGACCGGCGCCGCGCCGGTCCGTGGACAGTGTGCTGCACCTGGACGGCTGGGGCGGCGGGGCGGGGAGCGGTGGACCGGATGACTGAGCTCGTGGTGACCACGGCGAGCGACGAAGGACCGCTGGCGGACGCCGCGCGGGTGGGGAACAAGTTCGCCCGTCAGCAGGTGCTGCGGCAGGCCGGGTTCCGGGTGCCGGAGTTCTTCTGCCTGCCGGCCGAGGCCTTCGACGCCGCCCTGGACGCGCTGCGCCCCGCGCTGCCGCCGCTCCCGGCCGACGACGCCGGGCAGGCGGCCGTCGAGGCCTGGTGCGCGGCCGCCCGCGCCGCGCTGGCCTCCTCGGCGCCGCCGCCGGCGCTGACCGAGCGGATCCGCAAGGAATCCGCCGCGCTCGCCGGGCCCGACGGCCTGGTCGCGGTCCGCGCCTGCGTGGTGCCCGCCGCCGGACCGGACACCCAGGACGCGGCCGGGGCGGTGGGGGAGGACAGCGCCGTCGACCCCTTCGCCGGCATGAGCGACAGCTTCCTCTACGTCGACGAGGACGGCCTGGCCGACGCGGTGGTGCGCTGCTGGGCCTCCGCGTTCAACCCTCAGGCGGTCCGCTACCGGGTGCTGCGCGGGCTCGACCCGCGCCGGGCCCGGGTCGCGGTCGGCGTGCAGCGGATGGTGCTCGGCACCCGCTCCTTCGTGGCGTTCACCCGGGACCCGCGGGACGGCTCGGCGCGCCGCGTGATCGCGGCCGCGTACGGCATCGGCGAGGGCGTCGTCCAGGAGAAGGCGGACGTCGACCACTTCTTCCTCGACCCGGCCACCGGTGCGGTGAGCGCCCGGACCGTGCGCAAGCGGTGGTCGATGGGCCTGCCCGAGGGCGCCGCCTCCGGCGCCCCGGCGCTCCTGCCGGTCCCCGGGGAGCTGGCCGACGTGCCGGTCCTCGACGACGACCAGGTGCGCGCGGTGGGGGAGTTGGCCGCCCGGGTGGAGGAGCTGTTCGGCGTCCCGCAGGACATCGAGGGCGCCCTCACCGAGGACGGCACCGTCCACCTGGTCCAGGCCCGCCCGATGGTCACCGCGCCCGCCGCCGCCCCGGCACGGCAGCCCGCCGCCGCGCGGCCGGCGGACGACGCCCCCGCCCGCGTCCACTGGGGCAACCACAACATCACCGAGAGCTTCCCCGGCGTCTCGGGCGCCCTCACCTACTCCCAGTCCCGCGAGTTCTACCGCCGCTCCTTCGCCGACCTCTACCGGCGGATGGGCGTCCCCGAGTCCTGGGTGCGGGACAACGCGCACCGCCTCGCCCGGATGGTCGGCTACCTGGAGGGCCAGGTCTACTACCGGCTCGACGACTGGCACGCCCTGCACGGGCGGATGCCGATGTTCGAACTGGTCCGCGGGGGCTGGGAACAGGCGATGGGCATCACCGGCACGGCCCGCGGCGAACGCCGCTGGGCCGCCCCGGCGGTCGCCCGCGCGCTGCCGCGCTTCGCCTGGCGCAGCGCCCTGCACCCCTGGCAGGTCAAGGGCTTCCTGCGCTGGTGGGACCGGCAGATGGCCGAGGCGGAGACCGTCGGCGACTCGCCCGAGGAGCTGATCGCCTTCCACCGCCGGCTCTGGGAGCGCGCCGGCGAGCGCTGGGGCGTCACCCTGGTCAACGCGTTCATCGCCCTGGTGGTGCTCGGCGCGGGCGGCGCCCTGCTGCGCCGCTGGACCGGCGAGGGCCCGCAGGTCCTGGTGGGGCTGATGAGCGGCGGGCGCGAGAACCGCTCCCTGGCAGCGGTGCGCGCCGCCATGGGCCTGGCCGAACTCATCGGTGCCGACCCCGAGTTGCGCGCCGCCGTGCTCGGCGACGACGGCGACCCCGAAGAGCTGTGGCGGCGGATCGTCACCGGCCGCTACGGGGTGACGGTCGCCGACGCCGCCCGCGGCTACCTCGCCCGCTACGGTGACCGCGCGCTGCACGACCTCAAGCTGGAGGAGCCCACTCCCCGCCAGCGCCCGTGGACCGTGCTCGCCCTGGTCCGCCCGCTGGTGCGCCAGGGCGCGACCGTCGCGGCCAACCGCGCCGACGAGCAGGCCGCCGCCCGGCGCGCCCGTGAGCGGCTGCGCGAGGTGTGCCCCAACCCGGCCCGGCGCGCCGTCCTGCTGGGCCTCACCTCGCTGGCCCGGGACCTCGCGCGGATCCGCGAGGACACCCGGTTCTGCCGCACCCAGCTGTTCGGCCTCTCCCGCGACGTGATGTGGAAGCTCGGCGCCGAACTCGCCCGCACCGGCGTCCTGGACGACCGGCTCGACGTCGCCGACCTGACCGTCGAGGAGGTCATCGGCGCCTTCGACGGCACCGGGACCGTCAGCGACCTGCGCGCCCTGGTCGCGCTGCGCCGCGCCCAGCGCGAGCGGTGGGCCGGCACCCCGCAGCGCCCCGCCCTGCTGAGCACCCCGGCCGGGCTGCCGCTCGCCCGGGCCCTGCCGCACGCCGCGGCGGTGGGTGAGGCCGGCGCCGCGAGCGACGACCGCCTGCGCGGGATCGGCTCCAGCGGCGGCGTGGTCCGCGGCCGGGCGAAGGTGGTGCTCGACCCGTCCACCGACCCCGACCTCGCCGCCGGGCGGATCCTGGTCGCCCGGGAGACCGACCCGGGCTGGCTGTTCCTGATGATGTCCGCCACCGGCATGGTCGTGGAACGCGGCACCCTGCTGTCGCACACCGCGATCACCGGACGCCTGCTGGGCGTGCCCACCGTGGTCGCCGTCCCGGGGGCCACCACCGCGATCCCCGACGGCGCCTGGATCGAGATCGACGGCACCGCCGGCACCGTCCGCCTGCTCCCGCCCACCGAACAGCCCACCGAACAGCCCACGGAACAGCCCACGGAACAGCCCACGGAACAGCCCACGGAACAGCCCACGGAACAGCCCGCCGACACCGACGGCGGCCCCACCGTCACCACCGAGAAGGGCGAGACGACATGACCGGCCCGGCCCGCTTCCCCTTCCCACCCGCCGGCGACGTCCGCCCGCCCGACGGGTACCACGGCGTGCTGCGCACCGGCACCCCGCACCCCGTCGAGCTGTCCAGCGGACAGCCCGCCCTGCTGATCACCCGCCACGAGGACGTCACCGCCGTCCTCGGCGACGACCGCTTCAGCCGGGCCGGCTACACCGAGCTCGCCCGCCCGCTGTTCGCCCGCAAGAGCGAGTCCGTCCTGCTGGCCACCGCCGACGCGCCCGACCACACCCGACGCCGCCGCGCGATCCTGCCCGACTTCACCGCCCGCCGGGTCCGTCTGCTGCACCCCCGGCTGGAGGCCCTCGCCGAGCGGCTGCTCGACGACCTGACCGGCGGCGCCGCCACCGGTGAGGCCGACCTGGTCGGCGGCTTCACCGTGCCCTTCGCGATGCGGGTCATCTGCGAGCTGCTCGGCGTCCCGCTCGACGACGGCGCGATGCTGCGCGCGGAGGTCGACATCCTGATGTCCACCTCCGGCCACACCCGCGAGGAGGTCGCCGCCACCCAGACCCGGGTGGACGACTACTTCGCGGCCCTGGTCGCCGGCAAGCGGCGCGCCGCCGAGGCCGGACACCCGGCCGACGACCTGCTCACCCGGCTCGCGCTGCGCCCCGGCGACGACCCCGACCAGCGGCTGTCCGACCGGGAGGTGGTGGCCCTCGGCTCCGGGATGCTGATGGCCGGCTACGAGACCACCGGCAACTCCTTCGGCATGTGCGTGCTGCTGCTCCTGCGGCACCCCGCCCTGGCCGCGTCGCTGCGCGAGCACCCCGGCCGGATCCCGGCGGCCGTCGAGGAGATGCTCCGCTTCAGCTCCCTCAACAACACCGGCGGGGCGCCCCATCTGGTGACCGAGGACACCGAGCTGGGCGGCTGCCCGGTGGCGGCCGGGCGGATCGTCGTCCCGCTCACCGACGCCGCCAACCGCGACCCGGCGGTCTTCACCGACCCGGACGCCTTCGACCCCGACCGCCCGGACGCCGCCTCCCACCTCGCCTTCGGCCACGGCCGCCACCTCTGCCTGGGCGCCGAACTCGCCCGCGCCGAGCTGCGGATCGGCCTCGGCGCGCTGCTGCGCCGCTTCGCCGAGCTGGAACTCGCCGTCCCCGAGGAGGCGTTGGAGTGGCGCCGGACGATGTTCATCAACGGCGTCCGGCGCCTGCCCGTGCGCTGGACCACCGCCGAGCGCACCGCCGAGCGCACCGCCGAGCCGGGTACCGTGCCCACCGCCGGGCGGCCGGCATGACCCGGCCCCCCGTCCTCCCGGCACCGGCCGCCGCGACCGCCGAACCGGGCCCGCCGGCCGCCCGCCTCGCCGCGTTCGTCCGCGGCAGCTTCCCGCTGCCCTTGTCCCTGGTGTTCGCCACCGCCTGGGCGCTCGGCGCCACCGGCCTGTTCGCCGCCGCCGACGACCGCGTCGCGCACTGGCGGCCCGGCTGGGGCACGGCGGCCGCCGCGCTCACCGTCCTGGTCGACCTGCTGCTCCTGCGCGCCGCCGACGACCTGCGCGATCTGCCCTACGACCGGCGCCACAACCCGGGCCGCCCGCTGGCCCGCGGCGCCGTGCTGCCCCGCGACCTGTACGCCCTCGCCGCCGCCGGCGCCGCCCTGCTGCTCCTGCTCAACGCCGGCGACCGGTCCGCCCTGCTCCTGCTCTGCGCCCAGTTCGCCTACACCGTCCTGCTGGTGGGCGCCGAGCTGCGGTTCGGCCGGCCGCGCGGCGACGCGGTGGTCACCGGCGTCCTGCTGAGCTCCCCGGTGCAGATCCTGCTCAACCTCTACCTCTACGCCGTGTTCCTGCACGACAGCGGCGTCGGCACCGGCTCCCTGTGGCAGGAGGGCCGCCACGCGCTCCCGCTGCTCGCCGTGATCATGCTGGCGGCCACCCATCACGAACTCGCCCGCAAGATCGTGCGCGCGCCCGGCCCGCACGAGCGCACCTACGTCCGCGTGTTCGGCCTGCGCGCCACCGTCGCCCTGGCCGCCGGTTTCGCCGCCGCGTCCGCCGCGGCGTCCCTGGCGGTGCTGCGCCCCTGGGACGGCGGCGCGGCCGCCTGGGGCTGGCTCGCCTTGCTGCCCGCCGTCCTCGCGGCCCTCGCCGCCGGGACCTTCACCCGCACCGGGGCGGCCCGCTGGCCCGTCGCCGCGGTGGCCGGCTACCTGCCGGCCGTCTTCGTCTGCCATCTGCTGATCGGCCTGGGGGGCACCTCATGAGGACGGACCACCTGTACATCGCCGGCCTGGCCGCCCACCTGCCCCGGCTCTGGCCGCTCGCCGACGCGGTCGCCGCCGGCCGGGCGGGCGCGGACCAGGCGCTGGCCGACGGCTGGACGAGCGTGTCGGTCGCCGACGACACCCCGGCGCCGGAACTCGCCGCCGAGGCGGCCCGGCTCGCCCTCAAGCGCTCCGGCCTGCACGCCGAGGACATCCGCCTGGTACTGCACGCGGGCACCTTCCACCAGGGCCCGGACGGCTGGTACGCCGCCCACTACGTGCAGCACCACGTCCTCGGCACCTCGGCGCCGGCGATCGGCCTCGACCAGGGCTGCACCGCGATGCTGGACGCCGCCCGCCTGGCACACGACCACCTGGCGCACGCCCCGGAGCGGTCCGCCGTCCTGGTCGCGGCGGCCGACAACTTCGGCACCACGACCATCGACCGCTTCACCTACGCCCACGGCTTCGGCACCGGGCGCGGCTCGATCCTCGGTGACGCCGGCTGCGCGGTGCTGCTCTCCGCCACCGAGGGGCCGCTGCGGATCCGCTCGCTCGTCCAGTCCTCGCTCTCCTCCTGGGAACGGCTCTACCGGGGGACCGAGGAGCTGTTCCCGCCCGGCCCCGCCGGCGGCACCCCCATCCCGATCGGCCGGCGGATGGGCGCCTACGCCGACCGGGTGACCGACCGGGACCTGCGCCGGGCCATGGCCCGCGAACTCACCGAGGCGCGCACCGCCGTCGCCCGCCGGGCGATCGAGGAGGCGGGCGTCACCCCCGCCGACATCACCCGGGTCACCCATGTCTTCAGCGGCCACCCGCGCTACCCGGAGGGCCTGCTGCGCCCGCTGGGCATCGACCCCGCGCGCGGCATGCTCGACCTCGGCCGCACCCTCGGCCACCTGGGCGCCTGCGACCAGTTCGTCTCGCTGGCCCACCTCCTGGACACCGGCGCCGTCGGCCCGGGCGACCACGTCCTGCTCACCGGCAACGGCGCCGGCATCTCCCTCGCCGCGGCCGTCGTCGAGATCCTGGAGCGCCCCGCCTGGTGATCCTTCCGATGCCCCGGGGCCAGGCAGTTCATCATCCTGTTCACCCTCGCGAGTGGGCGCCACCCTTCCCCCGACCCGGTGGGCGACTATCATCACAATGCTGTGACCAGTCGTCAGAATCCTGAAACAGCAGCCGACATGGCCGACGGCTCGGCCGAGGTGGTGATCCTCGGCGCGGGCCCGGCCGGCCTCGTCCTCGGCAACCTCCTGCACCGGGCCGGCGTCGACTGCGTCGTCCTGGAACGCGCCGACCGCACCCGGCTCCACGCCCGCGCCCGGGCCGGCTTCCTCGCCGAGAACACCGTCCGCGTCCTCGACCGCCACAACCTCGCCGACGGCCTGCACCGACGCGGCCGGCCCCACGCCACCTGCGAGTTCCGCACCGGCGACGGCCGCTTCCGCCTCGACTACGCGCACCTCGGCCGCGGCGAGCGCCACACCGTCTACCCGCAGCAGCACCTCGTCGCCGACCTGCTCGCCCACTACCTGGACGCCGGCGGCCGGCTGCACTTCGGCACCGAGGCCCACCGGGTGCTCGACACCGACGGCGACCGTCCCACGGTGGAGGCGACCGGACCGGACGGCCGCCCGGTCCGCTGGCGGGCCCGCTACGTCGCCGGCTGCGACGGCCGCCACGGCGCCGCCCGCCGCTCGCTGGCGCCCGGCGCCGTCGTCCACCACCACGACCACGGCCTGTCCTGGCTGGGCCTGCTCGCCGAGGCGCCGCCCAGCCTGGACGCCGTCGGCTATGCCGTGCACGAGCGCGGCTTCGCCGGCCACATGGCCCGCACCGCGCAGATCACCCGCTACTACCTGCAGTGCGAGCGCGGCACCCCGCCGGAGGCGTGGACCGAGGACCGGATCTGGCACGAGCTCGACGTCCGGATGCGCGCGGCCGACCACGGCCCGCTGCACCGGGGGAGCGTCGTCCAGCGGACCGTCGTCGACCTGGAGTGCGACGTCGTCGAACCGCTGCGGCACGGCGCGCTGCTGCTCGCGGGCGACGCCGCGAGCCTGATCACCCCGTCGGCCGCCAAGGGCGCCAACCTCGCGGTGCTGGAGGCGGAGCTGCTGGCCGCCGCCCTCGTCGAGGAGCTCGCGCACGGCGACGGCCGCGCCCTGGCCGACTACTCGGACCGCTGCCTGGAGTACATCTGGCGCGCCCAGGAGTTCTCCCACTGGATGGTGCGGCTGCTGCACGCGATGCCCACCCCGCACGGCGGACCGTCGTCCTTCGACGAGGGACTGCGCCGGGCGCGCCTGTCGGCCCTGCGCACCTCGCGCGCCCAGCAGGACTGGTTCGCCGAGAACTACGTCGGCCTCTGACCACCCCCTCTGACCCCCCTCTGACCACCCCCCTCTGACCACCCCCCTCCGGGCATCCCCCCGAGCCCCCGCACCGAGGAAGCACCACGATGACCACCGAGGACGACACGTCCCGCCTGCGTGCGACGGCCGACTTCGTCCGCCGCCACGACACCGCCGCCCTGCTCCCCCTCCTCCTGCCCGACCTCGACGACGACGGGCTGCACACCCTCACCCGCCGGCTGCGCTTCGTGCACGCCGCGCTGCTGGTCTTCCCGCCCGACGTACCGGCCCTGCGCGCCGACCTCGCCGCCTGCGGCCTGGACCCCGACACCCCGCCCGGCCCCAGCACCGTCGTCCGCCGGCGGCTGGCCGAGCGTCACCACCGCGACCCGGCCGCGCTCGACGTCACCATCCGGCGCCCCGCCGTCCCCGGCGCCGGCCCGACGCCCCGCACCGTCGAGGTGTTCGCGCTCACCGTGCCGCCCGGCTCGGACCTGCGGCCGGTCGCGGACCACGAACGGGCGGAGCAGCACGAGGCCCACCTCGCCTTCGAGGTCCTCGACCCGGACCCGCTGCTCCTGCGCGGGCTCTGCGCCCTGCTCACCGACCACGGCGCCACCCCCGACGGCGGCGGCCACAACCCCCACGAGGACGGCACCGTCCTCTACTTCACCGCCCCCGCCGCCGCCCGGGCCGGCTTCCGCCGCCTGGAGCTGTACGCGCCGGGCGACCACCGCGACGCCCTCGCCGCCCACCTGACCGCCTCCGCCGCCCGCCCGGTCGCCGCCCGACCGCCGGCCGAGACCCTGCTGCGCCTGCTGACCGGCGCGTGGACCACCCAGGCCCTCGCGGCCGCCGCCCGCCTCCGACTGCCCGACGCCCTGTCCACCGGCGAGGCCCTCCCCACCGCCACCCTCGCCCGCCGCACCGGCACCCACCCCCGCGCCCTGGCCACCCTGCTGCGCTACCTCGCCATGCTCGGCGTGGTCGCGCCCGACGGCGACGGCCACCGCCTCACCGCCGCCGGAGCCCTGCTGCGCGAGGACGCCCCCGGCTCGATGCGCCCGCTGGCCCTGATGTACGGCGGCCCCTTCTACCGGTCCTTCGGCGAGCTCGACCACAGCGTCCGCACCGGCGAACCCGCCTTCGACCACCTGTTCGGCGAGAACCACTTCGACCACTTCGCCCGCGACCCCGCCCTCGCCGACCTCTTCGACCGCTCGATGGCGGCGAGCGCCCGGATGTTCGACCCCGTCCCCGACCACCCGGTCCTCACCGCCGCGGCCCGCTCCCCGGCCGGCGCCACCGTCGTCGACGTCGCCGGCGGCAACGGCGAACTCCTCGCCCGCGTCCTCACCGCCCACCCCCACCTGCGCGGCGTCCTGCTGGAACGCCCGCACGCCGTCGAGGCCGCCCGCCGCACCATGGCGGCGGCGGGCTGCGCCGACCGCTGCGAGTACCGCGCCGGCGACTTCGCCGACGTCCCCGAGGGCGGCGATGTCTACCTCCTCTCCCGGGTGCTGCACGACTGGGACGACGAACGCTGCCGCGAGATCCTGCGCCACTGCGCCCGCGCGATGCCCGCCCACGCCGACCTGCTGGTCCTGGAACGCCTGCTGCCCGCCGACGGATCCCCCTCCCTGGCCACCGCCTGGGACCTCCACATGCTCTGCAACGTCGGCGGCCGCGAACGCCGCGCCGACCACTACGCCGCCCTCCTCGCCGCGGCCGGCCTCGACCTGCTCGCCCACACCGCCCTCCCGCTCGACGCCGCCCTGCTGCACGCCCGCCACCAGCCCGCCACGCCCCCGGGAGCCCGCCCATGACCGCCACCGCCACCGCCCCGGCCGAGGCGGGCCGCACCGGACTGATCGTCAGGATCCCGGAGGCCGAGACCGCCGTCCGCTCCTGGCGCGAACGGCTCGACCCGTCCGCCCGCGCGGGCGTCCCCGCCCATGTGACGGTGCTCTTCCCCTTCCTGGCGGAGGCCCGCCTGGACAGCCTCGTCTGCGCCGCCGTCGCCGCCGTCCTCGACGGCCACCCCGCCTTCGCGGTGCGCTTCGCCTCCTTCGGCCGGTTCCCCGGGATCCTGTACCTCGCCCCCGAACCCGATGGGCGGCTGCGCCGGCTCACCGAGGCGATCGCCGACCGCTGGCCGGAGGCCCCGCCCTTCGGCGGCCGCTTCCCCGACGTCGTCCCGCACCTGACCGTCGCCCACCACGAGGACGAAGGGGTCCTCGCGCGGGCCGAGGCCGACGTCGCCGCACTGCTGCCGGTCACCGCCCGGGTCACCGCCGTCGACCTCGTCGTCCACGACGGCACGGCCTGGCGGGCACGCGCCTCCTTCCCGCTGGCGCGCCGCTGACGGGACCGGACGGCCTGGACGGACCGGGCGCGCCGCGCAAGCGCGCAGGTCAACAGGGGGGTGGTGGCGGGGTGAACGCCGGGTGACCAGGACAATGGTGCCGACAGTCCCCGGAAGTACAGAGAAAGCGAACCCCCACATGGATCTCGGCGTGCGCTGGAAGCTGCACGGTGACGGGCGGACGCCCGCACCGGGAGCGGTCGTCCGCCCCGACGAACGGCTCTCCTGGCCCCGGACGGCGGGGCTCGGCGCCCAGCACGTGGTGGCCATGTTCGGCGCGAGCTTTGTCGCCCCGGCGAATGCATGACGAGTGTCGCCCATTGCCAACAGGCATGACCGATAGGCTCGTTGTGAATATTCGTCTACGAATGCGGCGTGCGGTGATCTACATCCGGGTGAGTGTGGCTCGGGAGGAGATGATCAGTCCGGAGTTGCAGGAGCATCAGTGCCGGGGGTTGGTGGATCGGGAGGGGCTGATGCTGGTACGGGCTCCGTTGATGGATCTGGGGAAGTCGGGGCGGGGCTTCACCGACCGGCAGATCGCGGAGATCATCGCCATGGCGGAGCGTGGTGAGTTCGAGGTGCTGGTGCTGTGGGTGTGGTCGAGGTTCGGGCGCAACACGCTGGAGTCGTTGAAGAACCTGGACCGGTTGACTGAGCTGGGCATCGAGGTGCGTGCGGCGAAGGAGGACTTCGATGGGCGGACGGTGATCGGGCGGTTCGCGATCCGCCAGATGCTGAACATCGCGGAGCTGTTCTCGGACCAGTTGTCGGAGACGTGGAAGGAGACGATCGCCAGGCGCCGACGGCGGGGGCTGCCGCACGCCAACCAGGGCCGGTTCGGGTACTACCGGTGCGAGACATGCCCGCCCAAGAAGCGTGGTGTGCCCCTGGAGACCTGTCCGATGTGCAGGGAAGGCGTGCTGAAGGTGGAACATGCTGCCCTGGGACCACGGTTGTGGGATGCCTATGAGCGTGTAGCGGATGGGGTGAACACCGTCTCGATCACCCACGAATGGCACGCGGCCGGCATCACCGACCCGGTGACCGGTAAGCCGGTGACGCCAGCGCACCTGTACGACATCCTGGACTCGGGTTTCGGTCTGGGGCTGGTCCGCTACCGCCTGCCCGAGCAACAGCACGTCCTCGCCCGCGACAAGGAGGGGGTGCCGCAGAAGAGACGCAACCGATCGCGCCGTCCGGAACAGTTCGGTCTTTACCTTCCCGGGCGCCACGAGCCCGTGACGGGCGACCGTGCCACTGCGGAGCGGCTCTGGGATCGGTACACGGCACGGCGCGGGACGATGCCGCAGCGCCCGGCCATCGAAGACAGGCATCGGCCCCGCTACTCGGTCAGCGGACGAATGCAATGCCCCTACTGCCACGGTGGCATGCAGCCCCTCCTGCGCACGAAGAAGAAGCGCCGGCCACCGGTGAACGGCCGCCCCCACCCCTTCGACGTGACGTGGCGCTGCCGCAACCAGGCCGAGTTCGGCAACTGCCCCGACTCCGGATACGGCAACCTCGAGCACATAGAGACCCGGGTCGTGGACTGGCTCCGGAACCAGGTGGCCCCGGCTGACCCTCGCTATGAGCGTGAGATCGCTGAGGCTCAGGCGGGCCTCGTCAAATGTGAGGAGGCGGTCCAGGCTGAGCTCAAGAAGCTGATCGAGGAGGAGGACACCCTCGCGGACGCCATTGTCTCCCAGGTGATCGACTATCAGGCCGCGGAGCGCAAGAAGGGGCGGATCGACCAGCGCCGCATCGAACTCAACGCAAAGCTGGGGGAGCTGGAGTCCGCGCGGGCGAAGGTTCGGCCACATCCCGGGCCCGCGGCGATCGAGCGTGTCCTCGCTGCTTGGGACGATGCGACGCCCGACCGGCGCAACAGCATGATCAAGGACATCGTCCGGGCCATCACCGTGAACAAGGGGCGCGGCATTCCGCTCGAAGCCAAGTACCGGATCACTGCCACTTGGGAACCACTACCACCCTCAGCCGACGAAGCGTTGTCGACAAACTGATCGAATATAGGGTCGGACTGGAGTAGTACGCACCGACCGTGACGCCCAACTGTCCACAGCTGCATCGCGCGTCGCGTCGCCAGCGGCTCCTCGCCTCGGTGGTTCGGCGGAGGGCATAGCGGGCGGGGACGGGAGACGGTTCGATCACGGCCCGGATGATGTGTCAGGATGCCCCGTTCCCTTTGCGCCCTGGGAGATGGTTCGATGTCCGGCGACTGCAACACCGCCGATGGGCTGCGGGTTCGACGACGTAGTCGGGCGGCCGCCCCCGAACCTCACCGCGATGGGCGGAGAATCCTCGCAGCGGCCAACGCCGTCAAGCCGCCCGTCCGCCACAGCCACCGCCGGACCGTCGGGCTCCTCCGTCCCACTGTGGCGCCGGACTCCGCCGACAAGTGGTGACAGGCGCGACACGCTCGTCGAACGACGGGCCTTGAGGTGGCGTCGGTTCGTACCGGGAGGCGGCGGAGGCCGACTATGACGCCGGCACCGTCCTGGCCGACCCGAGGGCGTCTCCGCAGGGTGTCTGGCGCGGACGGCGGTGAGGTCGGCCCGTTGCTGCCGGGTCCCGCCATGCTGACGCCAGAGGCGCGCGTGCCCGCCCTCCGGCTCAGGGAGGGCGGGCACGCGCGCCTGGCCGGTCAGCTCGTGGGCTCGAAGCTCAGGAAGTCACCGCCGAAGGAGTTGTGCGGCGCCACGGTGTACGACTTGCCGACGCCGTGCTGGCAGCTCGCGTTGCCCGTGTAGATGTTGATGAACGCATTCGTGTTATTGACAAAAGCCTGCCCCCCGTTCACGTGGCAGCCCTTGGCCGGGTTCGTCTCCGTGACGGTGCGGTAGTCCGGCCTCGCCCGGTACGTCACGGTTCCCGTGGCTGCCTGGGCGGGGGTGACCGCCGCGGCGGTCAGGGCGGCGGCGCTGAGCGTGGCGATCAGGGCAGCCCTGATCTTGGAGGTACGGGTCATCATGGCGGCCCTTCTCGGGAAGGCGATACGCCTCGGAAGGGTGTGGCATGCACACCCAAACACGATCCTCCGCGCGCGGTGCAGCGCATGATGGAATAGCCACCCTGACGGACGAATAGTCACACCGCGCGCCGTACCGGGCAACCGTCACTCTCCCATCGCACCTGATGCGGGCGTGACATCCGAACCCATGAGATGTCGTCTGACCGAGGCGGCTCGACCTGGCTGCACGCCGTGGCCGGCCCGGCGGGGATCGCAACCGCAGCGACCACGTCCTCGACGCGTGCCGAGGAGTATCGGCTGGCTTGCGCCGCCTGTCCGAAGCGGCGGCCGGTGGTGGGATCGGCCGGGCTTGCCACGTGGGCGTCCGCCCGGTCGAGGGCGGAGAAGAGTGCCGTGACGGCTTCGTCGGCGGAGTCCTTGAGGGGGCGGCCGTAGAGGTTGATTGTGATCGCCAGGGTGGATCCGCGTCCAGCTCCTCGTTGCCACCCCAGGGGGCCTTCGATCTCTACGGCACTTCGAGCCCCCGGAAGACGGCGAACACCGATTTCTCCCTGCGCATCACGTTGTTCCGGGGCAGGATCCGGATGACGTCCACGGGAGCCGGCGCCGGGTCGACCCGGGTGGACTCCCGCCTGAGGGGGCTGACGATGCACAGATTCACCGAACCACAACTCATCGGTGTCCCAGAGGAGTTGCTCCGGGAGTCGCCTTCGCCTGTCCGTGAGGACGACGACCGGCTCACGTACCGCTGGCGCAACGGCTACGAGCGCTACGAGTTCGAAGAGGCCGCCTCCTCCGCTCACCACCAACCGACCTACCAGTGGGCCTACCACACGACCATCGCCGAATGAGAACCCGCCGTACGGGGCCCGCGAGAAGACCGTCCTCGTGATCAAGGCTCCGGCGGGGCGATCCGCCGGAGCCTACGGCGGGGCCTGCCCCGGGTCCAGCAACTCCGTGCGGTCGGCGAAGAGCGCCCACCTGCTCCGCTCGGTGGGCGGGCAGTGGAAACCGGGGCCGTGGTAGCGGGGGGTGCTGTACTGCCAGGCGTTCGCCCCGGCCAGCATGGTGTCCAGGGCGTCCAGGTAGGTGGCGACGGGCGGGCGGGCGCCGCGGGGGTCGTCCCGGGCGAGCGCGGCGAGCGAGGCGTAGTCGCGCTGCATCTGCGCCGCCCAGCCGGACACCAGGGAGAAGGCCTCCTGGAGGGTGGCCCCGGAGGTGAGGCAGACGCAGACGAGGTTCTGGTGCTCGCCGTGAAAGTGCTCCTTGCGGAAGGAGCACACGTCATTGACGAACCAGGTCTGGTGCGCCAGGGCGGTGGCCAGTTCCCGCAGGAGCGGCCACTGCTCGCGCATGCCGGTCATGTCGCAGGAGTGGACGTGCTCCGGGTTCGTCATGTACCACGCGATGCCGATGGCCCGTTCACGCACCGGCATGGCCCGGGCGAGGGTCAACGGCCGGGCGGTGCTCGCCCGGTCCCAGAGCGCCGACTGCTCGGTGAACCCGTTGAGCATCGTGGCCATCCCCGCCCGGGTGCGCGCCGCCAGGCCGGGCGGATCACCGCTCAGGGTGGCGAGGAAGGCCTCGGAGGCCAGGTGTTCGAGGCCGGTGGCGGGGCGCCGGGTGTCGGACAGGACGGCGGCGAGCGCGGCCAGCGTCCGCCCGTCCGGCCTGGCGTCCGGGACGGCGCTCAGGTCGTCCAGGAGGAACATGATCTGGTACAGGTCGTAGAAGGGGCGGACGGCCACCGGGTCGGCGTCCGGGAAGCAGTGGCTCATCCAGAGCGGCGACTCGTCGGCGAGGAACGGTTCGATGTTCGCCTCGACGAACGGTTGGAGGGCTGCTCGGGCCCACGCCCTGCTCTCCCGCAGCAGCCGGGGACCGTGCTCGCTGACGCGCGGCGGGACGGTGCGGGGCAGGGCGGTGAGTTCGACGACGGCCCCTTCGGGGACATGGGCGCACTGGGGCATCGGCCCCTCCCGTGTCGGAACGCAGGCGGGTTCGGATCGGATCCAGGAATGCCCGGCGGGCAGCGACCGCGGCGGGGCGCACCGGCCGCTCACTCCAGGGTGCGCCCGCGGCGCCGTGCCCGCCGCCCGGGCGGGGCGGTGTTCCGGCCGGTCCGTCCGCGCCGAGTGGCGGTGCGGACGACCGGTCATTGGCCGCCGTGCTCGACGGCCTGGCTTCCCGGCTCGCTCCACAGCCAGCGCACGGCCGGGTACGGCAGGGGGCCAGCTGTTCGCGGGGGGTCGGTCATGACCTGGCGGACGAACGTGATCGGCCCTTCGGGATGCTCCGGGTCGCGATAGCGGTCGCATTCCAGGGACCAGTCCAGGTTTCCGCTGATCATGGTGCAGTAGTTGTCGAGGTAGCGCTCCACGGCCTCCACAGGATCCGTCGTTTCGGCGAGGACGCGCTCGCGCAGTTCCACCACGCGCAGCACCAGGGCGTTGCGCATGACGGCCGCGCGGCGCATCGCCGTGGCGAGGTCGACGTCGTCGATCGCGGCGATGGCCCCGACGATGTTGTGCGGCGCGACGGAGCCGCCGTGCCGGCGGTTTCCCCGCTCCTCCTTCCCGTAGGACACGATGTCGTTGTCGAAGGCCGCCACGGCCCAGGTGGCCCGGATGAAGGCGTACATGGACATCGCGTTGAAGGTGCCCGCGGTCACGACGTCCCTGCGCGCGGTGTCCAGGTACATCGAGAACCAGGGCGATACGAGGGCGCCGCCGCAGCAGACGGTTCGGTACGCCAGCAGAGTGTTCAGGTCCGGCGTGGTCTTCCGGTGGCTGTAGGCGACCTGCCAGGCGACCGCGAGGTTGCAGGAGTCCATGGCGTCCAGGAGGCCGCGTACCTGTGCTTCGGTCGCGTTCCTGCGGATGCGGCGCCCCAGGTCCGCCGCGGCCGGGCCGAACGGGGCCGCGTCCGCGATCGAACCGTCGCCCGTGCGCAGCGCGTGCATGAACGCCGCGCTGTGGGCGTTGCCGTCCTGCACGGTCGGCAGCCTGTTGTCGGTCTCCTGCCACAGGTCGTCGAGGAGGAACCCCAGGTAGGTGAGGTCGACCTGGAGTCGGAGCAACTCGGCGGGTGCCCGGGGCGACACCCGGGAACAGAACAGTCCTGAGGCGGTCCTGACGACCTTGCCTTCCCAGTCGCCGGCGCGCAGGCCCAGGGACCGCATCCAGGCCAGGCCTTCCTCGGTCAGCACGTCCACGGCGGGGTTGACCCCGGAGGGGAAAGGCGTGTACATCGGGGGCAGTTCGACCGTCGTTCCACTTGTCGTGGTCATCGGGCCTCCCGGTTCCGTGGTATCCGGCAGGGCTGTTCCTGCCGCTGCGGGCGGGATGCTTGCGAGCCGGGGCGCTCGCCCGCGGGTTCTTCTCCGTCGCCGCCCACCCGGAGAGCGAAGGAGTCCGGGCGCCCGCGTGCCTCTTGGACATTTCACCCCGAATCGCCCTGTCGCGCCAGGCCCCTGTGCCGCCCGCCTTCTCGCGCCGGCGGGTTCCGAGGCGGACGGGGAGGGTAGGAACCGAGTGGCCGTTGGTGCGACGACGACGCCGTTCGCAGGGCAGACGGCCGCCGCTCGATGGAACGGTCCCCTTCCCATGACCTTCGACGGATCAGCACACGACGACGGACACCGGGCAGTGTCGACGGTGGAGGCGCAGCGGGTCGACCTCGACCGTGTGCGCCACCGGGTCGACGCGGTCCTCCACGGCTTCATCGACCGCAAGAGGTCCGAGGCCGGCCGGAAGGGGCTGCCCGACGACGTGCCCGCCGCACTCGCCGATTTCCTCGCGGCGGGCGGCAAGCGGCTCCGCCCGTTGCTGTGCGTGCTGGGATGGCAGGCCGCCGGCGGCACCGGGGAACGCGCACTGGCCCGGGCGGTCCAGGTGGGCGCCTCGCTGGAGATGTTCCACGCCTTCTGCCTGGTCCACGACGACGTCATGGACAACTCCGACACCCGCCGCGGACAACCGACGGTGCACCGCGCGCTGGCCGCCCGCTACGCCGCGGACCGCGGCCGGGAGCTGGCCGACGCCGTCGGCACCAGTGCCGCGATCCTCGCCGGGGACCTGGCCCTGCTGTGGTCCGACGAACTCCTCCACGACCCCGAACACGGTCTGCGACCGGAGGAGTTCTCCCGCCTCAGGCCGTGGGTCGGGCTGATGCGGGAAGAGGTGATGTACGGCCAGTGCCTCGACCTGATCGCCACTGGCCGCCCCACCCCGGACACCGGGCCGGCCCTGGCCGTCATCCGCTACAAGACCGCCAAGTACACGTGCGAGCGGCCGCTGCAGATCGGCGCCGTCCTCGCCGGAGCCGACGGGGCGCTCTTGCGGCAGCTGAGCGCGTTCGCGCTGCCGCTGGGGGAGGCGTTCCAGTTGCGCGACGATCTGCTGGGAGCCTTCGGCGACCCCGGGGAGACCGGCAAGCCCGACCTCGACGACCTGCGCGAAGGGAAGCACACCGTCCTCGTCAGCCTGGCCCTCCGGTCCGCCACCGCCGCCCAGCTGCGGCTGCTGCACGGCCTGTACGGCAAGCCCGGCCTGACGGAGGAGGACGCGGCGACCGTGCGTGCGGTGCTGAGGGACACCGGCGCGGACCGGGCCGTCGAGCGCCTCATCACGGACCGTTACGAGCATGCGCTGACCGCTCTGGAGGCCCTCGCCGCCCCCGGAGGGGTGCGGCACCGGCTGCGCGTCCTGGCCGACAAGGCGGTGTGGAGGAGTTCCTGACCTCCGAGGCCGTCTTCCGGGCCGTCATGCGTTCCTGGGAGCGCGGGACGACCGGGCTTCACATCTCCTGAGGGTGGAGCCGGGCCGTCGCGCCGACGCGGCTGGTGAACGCGCCGTACCCGGTGCGGCGCAGGGCCGAGGCGACGGCCGGGGCGTTGTCCGGGGCGAGCGCGATGACGGCGCCGCCGCCGCCCGCCCCGGTGAGCTTGGCGCCGAGGGCGCCGGCCGCGCGTGCGGTGGTGACCGCGTGTTCGAGCGCCGGTGTGGACAGGCCGAGGTCGGCGAGCACGCCGTGTGCCTCGTCGAGGAGCAGGCCGAGGGCGGGGAGGTCGCCCGTGCGCAGTGCGTCGCGTCCGGCGCGGGTGAGGGCGCCGAGGCGGGTGAAGTGGCGGTCGAGGGCTTCGGGCCGGGTCGCCGCCTGCCCGCGCATCCGCCGGACCTGATCGGCGGTGGACCGCTCCCGTGGGGTGGTCGCCACCACGAGCGCGAAGGGCCGTCCGATCGGGAGCGGCGTCGCGTGGGGCTGGGGCGCGCGCCGGAACCACACCGGGCCGCCGAGGGCGACCGCCGCCACGTCGAGCCCGGAGGAGGTGCCGTGGAAGGCGGCTTCGATCGCCGTGGCCCGCTCCAGAAGGGGTTCGGCCCGGTCAGGTCCGCCGTACGCGAGATCCGCCAGCGCGCGGAGCAGGGTGACGCTGAGGGCGGCGGAGCTGCCGAGGCCGCAGCCGACGGGGAGGTCGGATGCGATCGACGTGGTGATCCGCCGGGGGCTGAAGGAGAAGAACCGCGCGGCGGTGCGGACCGCGGCTTCCAGGCGGGGGTCCTTCCGGCGGGTGTCCGGTCCGTGGTCGTGCAGGGTGGCGGTGAGGGTGAGCGTGCGCTCGACCGGGGTGGCGACGGCCGGGTGGCCGTAGACGACGGAGTGCTCTCCGAAGAGGATGACCTTTCCCGGCGCGCTCCTCGTGCTCGCGACGGCGCTCATGGGGCGGCCGGATGCGGTTCCGGCCGGCTGGGTGCGGGGGAGGGGTGGTTCTCGGTGCGCAGGTGGAGTGCCATGTGACCGTGCTGGATGCCCTCGTCCGCCAAGGCGCGCAGCGCGGCGAGGTTCTGCGCCAGACCCACGGCCGCCATGACGGCGGCCAGTTCGCGGGCGCCGGCGACCCCCAGCAGTCGCAGGGACAGACCGGCCCGGGGGCTGTTGCTGATCCGGGCGCCGACGGTGCCGACGGCGAGCGGGAGCTCGATGCGGCCGTGGAGGTACCCGTCGCCGTATCGCCACGTGGCGAGGGGCAGGTAGGTGCCGGCGTGGGCGGCGTACGCGTGGGCGCCGGCCTCGATCGCCCGCCAGTCCTGGCCGGTCGCCAGCGCCACGGAGTCGACGCCGTTCATGATGCCCTTGTTGTGGGTGGCCGCCCGGTGCGGGCTGTGGGTCGCGAGGTCGCAGGCCCGCGCGATGCGGCGGGCCACGTCGTCGCCGGTGCGTTCCCGGGTGCGCAGCAACTCCTGCGGGATCGTGGTGCGGGCACGGGCGAGGCGCCGATCGGCGAGGTTGGAGACGATGCGGATGTTGGCCGTGCCCCCGGTCACGTTGACGATGTGCGGGGCCATCGCCTCCACGAGGGTGTTGACGGCGTTGGCGCCCATCGCGTCGCCGACGTCGGCCACCAGGTGGACGAGCAGGGTGCCGTCGGGCAGCGCGGTGGCGGTGACCTCGCGGGCCCCGCAGCCGCGGGCCGTCATCCGGGGCTGGAGGGCGCGGGCGGTCTCGACCAGTCGCGGTGCGGCCTGTCGTACGCGGACCGCCGCCGCCTCGGCGTCGGCCAGGTCGATCACGTGGATCTGCCCGGTCATCAGTGAGGGCTCCGCCTCGGCCTCGATGCCGCCGCAGTCGCGGACGAGGCGTGCGGCGAACGACGCCGCGGCCACGATCGAGGGCTCTTCCGTCACCATCGGGACGAGGTAGTCGCGCCCGTTCACGAGGAAGTTGACCGCCACTCCGTACGGTAAGGCGAATATCCCGACCGCGTTCTCGATCATCAGGTCGGCTTGGGCGAGATCGAGAGGGGTCTCACTCGCCAGAGCGGCGTGGTCGGCCGGTGACAGGCCGACGGCTTCGGCCAGGACGTCCTGGCGCTGGTGCACGGGAAGCCGGTAGAAGCCCGGCAGGCGGGAACTCATGACTCTCCTTTTTCCTGGAGAGGCGTCGTGCGGCCCCGTCGCCGCTGTCGCTGCCGGACGATCCGCACGGTGGGGCGGATGGCGGGGCGAGGCCCGGTCGGCTGCGGTCGCGGCGGCGTTTTCCATGCTACTGCCGGAGCGTGTCCCGGTGAACGAGAATACTTCCCGGTCGTGGACCGGGCGCTCTCGCGCGGCCGTTGTCCGGGTGCATCATCGAACCATGGCAGGGTTTGTGTGCGGTTCGTTCCGGGACGCTGCGCGGTGCCGGCCGTGATCTGGGCCGTGGCGCAGGCGAATGTCGCCCTGGTGAAGTACTGGGGGAGAGCGCCCGGGCCGGGTCATCAGCCGGCGGGCACCAGCGTGTCGCTGACGCTCGACGGCCTCGCCTCCGCGGCCCGGGTCGAGGAACGGCCGGCGGGCGGCGAGAGCCGCGCCGCCTGGGCGCCTCCGGGGCCCGTGACGGATCTGACGCGGTTCGTGGAGGGAGCGCGTGCGGAGTTGGGTATCGCGCGCCCGCTCGACGTCCTGGTCACCTCGAACTTCCCGGTCGCCGCCGGCCTGGCGTCCTCGGCCTCTGCCTACGCCGCGCTGACCACCGCGCTGGCGGCGCTGGCGGCCGAACCTCTCCCCGCCGGCCGGTTGGCGGCACTCGCCCGGCACGGCTCGGGCTCGGCCTGCCGCTCGATGTTCGGCGGGTTCGTCCAGTGGCGTCCGGGCGAGGACAGCGGAGCCGTCACCCAGCTCGCCGGACCGGAGCACTGGCCGCTGGCCGTCCTCGTCGCGGTGACCGGCACGGGCCCCAAACGCGTTCCGTCCCGCGAGGGGATGCACCGCACGCGGGCGACCTCACCCTTCTTCGACGCCTGGCTCACCGCGGGAGAGGCGGACCTCGCCGCCGTCCGGAAGGCCGTCCGCTCACGCGACCTCCCCGCACTGGGCACCGCGGCCGAACGCAACGCCCTGCGCATGCACGCCACCGCGCTGGGAGCCGACCCGCCCCTGCTGTACTGGGAGCCGGCCACCGTCGCCGTGATCCGCGAGGTGTGGCGCCTGCGGGAGGACGGCGTGCCGGCGTACTTCACCATCGACGCCGGGCCGCAGGTCAAGGTCCTGTGCGAACCCGCCGACCGCCAACGCGTCGAGCGGGCCCTGGGCGGCGTCCCGGGGGTCTCGCACGTCCTGCGCTCGCGCCCCGGCGGCGCGCCCTGCGTCCTCGCGACGCCTCCCGCCTGGGCCGCGCCGGCGCTCCTTGATGGCTCCCCGGCGGACGAAAGGACCTGAGCGGATGACCGAGGTGGCGGTGTTCGCGCCGGGGAGCCTGTTCGTCATCGGGGAGTACGCCGTGCTCCACGGCGGGCGGGCCCTGGTCGTCGCCGTCGACTCCGGGATCGAGTGCCGTGCCGCGCCCTCGGACGACGGCTGGTCGCTCAGCGCACCGGACCTCGGCGTCGACGGCCCGCCGGAGGCCGTGCCCCAGGACACGGGTGCCCGCCTGCTGGCCGACGCCGTCGACGCCGGGAGGCAGGTGTTCGCGGTGCCCGGGCCGCTGCGCCTCACGGTCCGGGGCCGCGGCTGGGGAGCGGGCAGGAAGCTCGGGCTCGGCGGCAGCGCGGCGAGCACCGTCGCCGTCCTCGGCGCCCTCGCGGCCGCCGCGGGCCACGACGTGTGCTCGGCCGCCTTCCGCCGCGACCTGCTGCCGGCCGCGGTCGACGTCCACCGCGCGCACCAGCACGGCCGCGGCAGCGGCGGCGACGTCGCGGCCAGCGTGCACGGCGGATGGGTCGACTACCGCACCCTGCACGGCACCCCGTACGCCGAGCCCGCCGCGGTGCCGCCCCGGCTGGGCCTCGCCGTGGCCTGGAGCGGGCTCGCGGCCGACACCGCGACGAGCATCGACCGCTTCCACCGGATGGGCCGGCCACGCGAAGTGGCCGGGGTCGTGGACGCCCTGCTCGGCGTGCTCGACCGCTTCTGGACCGCCTCGCGCACCGCGGACCGGGCCGCGCTCCAGGACGAGATCCGGGCCTACGGCCGCCTGCTGGAGGACCTCGCCCACCGCATCGCCCCCCGGGAGGCCGCCGAACGCGTGGCATGGCTGACCCGCGCCGCGGCGGCCTGCGGGACGGCCGCCAAGGGTTCCGGCGCCGTGGGCGGGGACTGCGTCATCGCCCTCGGCCCGGACGACGGGGCGTTGGCCGCCGCCCGCGAGGCGTGGCAGCGCCTGGGCGCGGAGGTGGCCGAGGTCGCGCCCGACGACGACGGCCTGCGTCTCCTCGGGACGAGCGGACGGGACGGTTGAACGGGGAGCCGGCAGTGTCCGCTCCTGGGTGGGTAGAGCGAGGTCCGGACGGCGAGCGGCCGGCGGGGTCCCCGAGGCCCTGCACGAGCACATCGACAGCACCATGATGGTCACCCTCGCCACCAGCCAGTACGAGAGTCATGCGCGCCGCGAGCGCTACCACTACAAGGGCGGCATGGTCCAGCCGCTCTCCAAGGCTCCCGCCTCCACCGCTCCGATCCCCTACCCGGCCGCCGCCTGGTACTGGAACATCTGAACCGGGTCGGTACCGGTAGGCCGCAGGAGAATCGGTCTGACTTCCCGGCGGGTGTTCATGGGCGAGTCGTTCGCAGGGCGCACCGCCGCCGGGAGGGCCGTGACAGTCCGGTCGCGTCGGCCGCCTTCATGATTCGGCGTAGCGCAGGCCGCGCTTGCGTGACCGTGCGATCCAGCCCATGTTGCCCCCGTGGCAGGCGCGGACCGCCTCGGCGACGGCAGGGTGCGTCGCTCTCAGTTCGGTGAGGTGAGCGCCCAGCCGCTGTTCGTGCTGATGGAACAGGGCCACGGCGGTGTCGATGGCGCGCTGGCGGCCGGGGCCCTGGGAGCGTTCGACGACCGGCACGATGTGGGCCCATTCGGTGATCTCCGCGCGCTCGGCGTTGACCATGGACAGGTCGAGGGCGATGCCGACGGCCGCCGCGCTGTGCCGCACGGCCTGCCGGTAGCCGTCGGTGCCGGCGGCGGCGTACAGCTGGGGGGCCAACTCCGGCATGGCGTATCCGGCCAGGGAGTGAACGGCCTGGACCGCGTCGTTGCGGGACCGCAGATCGAGGTACCTTGCGACGGAGAGCACCTCGTGACCGATCTCCGCGGATCGCATTGCGCGCACCGAGGCGATCCACGCCAGCATCTCCTCCACGCACAGCTGATGAGCACCTGGTGCCCATCCCCGGGGCGCGAAGACGTCGGCGAAAGGCCGGAACTCGGGGCCGGCCACCGACCGTCCGAGCACCGCTTCAGCGCAGGCGCCGAGGAGCGTCTCGATGTGATCGGCGTCCACGGAATCGTCCATCAGGTCGTCGACGAACGCCCAACTGCTGGAGAAACGGGACAGCAGCTTGAGGCGGTCCACCTGTCCGCTAGGGAAGATCTCGCACATGTAGTCGGCCCCGACGTGGACGTAGTCTCCGCGGACCTCGTCGTACTCGGCGCGCGCGAGGGGGTTGAGGACGGTTACGACGAACCGGGCGTCGTCGGCCCGGACAGCCTGATGGCCGGGGTGCCGCCGAGAGGGATACACGCTCGTCAAGGCCGGCACGCGGTAGATCCTGCGGTCCTTCACGGTGTCCGTCCCCGCTGTTGCGGACGCCCGGACCGCCCGGGGGCGGTCCGAGGCCGTCATGTCCCCAGTGTACGTGCGTGGGGATGGTCGGGCGGGCTTGCCGTCCTGGCCGGGGACGGACTCGGGCCGTCCCCGGAGGAGCGCAGGTCTCGTACGGCTCCGGGAACGCCTGCCGCTCCGGCGTCGCCGATCTTGCCGACCGTGCCGGGGCGTGGCGTTGCCGCCCCGCCGCCTTGAGTATCGGGCGGCGTGGTGCCGGGCCTGGTCACCGGCTCCGGCGTTACGACCCGGCATAGCGGGGGGTGCGCATCTCCCACTGGGTGAAGCCGGCGGTGTAGTCCTTCATCCCTTGGACGTAGTGGCGGACAGCGTCACGGCCGGTCCGGTCGAGGCCAAGGCTTGTGCACAGGTCGGGCAGGCGTTCTTCCATGGCGGTGATCGTGTGGACGCATTCGTCGACGCGGCGGCGGACCTCTGCGACGGCATCGTCGCGGCTCATGCCGCCTTCCGTGCGGAGGACGATGACGAGGTTGCAGACATCGCCCTGTTCCTCCTCCTTGGCGAGGGAGTTCACGTCGTTGGTGAGGGCGGAGATGTCCGCCGTCGCCCGGCGGATGAGGAGCAGTTCCGGGCTCTGGAACGCGCTGGGCGGGACCTCGAAGCGGCCGACGCGTTCGATGAGGTCGATGACGCTCTGCATGGCGCTCGTGGCACGGCGGACCGCGTAGTACCCCTTCACACCGTAGCAGTGGCCGCGCCGACGGGCGAGGATCTCGGGCACGAACGCGGCGATGAAGCTCTGCTGGTCGGTGGCGGCGCGGGCCTTCCAAGCGGGGGACATCCCCTCGCACTCGCGCGCCCAGATGTCCGCGAACGCCGTTTCGGTGGGGTGGTGGGGCGGGGGAACGCCGTCGAGGCCGTGGTGGAGGACCGACAGCATCCGCGTCATGGTGCGCGTCGCGGTGGCGGGGTCACGGTTGGCGGGGCCGTCGAACCGGTCGTCGTAGACCATGGTCCATCCCATCCAGTCCATGGAGAGGACCAGGTCGTCGACGGCGGTCTCCCGAAAGCACATGGCGGACAGGTAGTCGGGTCCGATCAGCTCGTAGCGGTTGGCGGGATAGGCGTCGGCGGTGGGGACATCGCTGATCAGGCCGATGCCGCGTGCCCAATGGCGGTGGCGCGCCACGGCCTCTTCGGCACACGGGTGCACTCGCAGACGGAAGACGTCCTGGATGCCGAAGTCCACGATGTGCCCGTGAGCCTGCGGGGAGGACAGGGCGTTCGGATTCGTTGGCGGATGGCTCACGAACTCCTCCAGATGGCTCGGCGAAGAACGCGCCCAGGGCGGAGCGATCCGTGCTCCCGGCCGGCCACGGCACGACGACCACGGCGCGGCGGGTGGCGGAAACGAATCCGTCGCCGGCCGCTTCGTCGGGTGGTGGGTCCCGAGGCCGCACTGCGGGAACGGCCACGGGCCAGGGCGTGTGCCCGGTCATCCCGTTCACCTGTGAGGATGCCCGGATTTCCGCCGCGCGAAGCCGCTCTTCCGACTCGCCGCAGCGTGAGACCAGTCCGACGCGCGAACACGCACACCGCCGATCAGCAAGGGCAGGTCGACGGCCGCACGCCGGCTGGTGGTCGTCACCGCCCGTACCGGAACCGGACGCCGGGCTCCGGGCGAAGAGTCCGGTGACCGGAGACCTGTCCTGTGCGAGCATCGAATCAGGGTGTCATGGCCCCCGCCGCCGCCCGGACAGGGTTCGGCGCCGGGCCGGAGGCGCGTGTGCCGGTGGGCTCCGGGAAGGAGGCGGCATGCCGCAGGATGTGGAGTTCGCCCTTCCCTGGCCGCTGCGGAGCAGTCCCCATCTGCCGCGCGCCCGGGCCCATTCCCTGGCCTGGCTGGGGGAGTACGGCCTGCTCGATGGCCGGACCTTCACCGCCGCGGAGTTCGACGACTGGAAGTTGGCCGAACTGGCGGCCTTCTTCTTCCCGGACGCCACCGGGGAGGGGCTGGAGCTCGCGGGCGACCTGATGGGCTGGTACTTTGCCCCGTTCGACGACCGGTTCGACGGCCCGCTGGGACGCCTGCCCCGGCAGGCCGCTGCCGTGTGCGAGGAACTCGCTGCCGTCCTGGTGGTAAACGCGGACGCGGACGCGGGGGCGGCACCGGTGGCGGTTCGTGGACTGGCCGACATCTGGCGGCGCAGCTGCCGGGGGATGAGCGAGGCGTGGCGGGTGCGCGCCGCGCACGACTGGCGGGCCTACCTGGCCGCGCACCTCGCGGAGACGGTGGACCGCCACCACGGGCGGGTGATGGGCGCGGAGGAATGCGTGCGCCGACGTGCCCTCTCCACGTCGTCGTTCGTGGTGATCGACATGATCGAGCGGGTGGGCGGGTTCGAGGTGCCCGCGCTGGTATGGCACACCCCGGTGCTCGCCGAGCTGAGAGGCCTCACGGCGGAGGTCATCGGGCTGTCCAACGACCTGTGCTCGGCGGAGAAGGAGGAGGCTGCCGGGGACGTCAGGAACAACGTGGTCCTGGTCCTTCAGCGGGAGCGCGGGTGCGGCCGTGCGGAGGCGGTCGAGGAGGTCGTCGGCGCGATCACGGAGCGCGTCGCGCGGTTCGTCGCGGTGGAGGAGCGGATGGCCGATCTCGACTGCGTGCTCACCGAGGGCGGCGCCGCGGACGTGCGGCGACTGGTGACGGGACTGCACGGCCTGATCCGCGGCGACTACGCGTGGGAGCGGATGTCCGGCCGCTACCGGGCCGGCCGGCACCGGGCCGACCGCGCACGGTGAGAGGTCGACCGTTCGGCGGTCAGGCCCGTTCGACCACGCGCATGCGCAGGTGCGCGGGCCGCAGCGTGGTGGACAGCGCGCACCGCAGGGGCCGGTCGGTGACCGGGACCAGCCGCCACCGGGCGGTGATCTCCGCGAGCGCCAGGACCGCCTCGGTCCGCGCGAAGCGTTCCCCGATGCACATGCGGGCCCCGGCGCCGAAGGGCAGGTAGCCGTCGTGCGGGCCCCGCGGATCCTGCCAGCGGTCGGGTCGGAAGGCGTCGGGGGCCTCGAAGAGGTCGGGCCGCCGGTGGATGAGGTAGGGGCTGTACGCGACCACGGTCCCGGCCGACAGGTGTGCCGCGCCGAGGTCGCTGTCGACCGTCAGGACGCGGGTGAACAGCCACCCGGGCGGGTACAGCCGCAGCGTCTCCGCGATCACCCGCCCGGTCAGTTCCAGGGCGGGGAGGCGGTCGAAGGTGACGGGGCCCGTGGCCCGGACGCGGTCCACCTCCTCGTGCAGGCCCCGCTCGACCTCCGGGTGGCGGGCGAGAAGAGCGAGCGCGAAGGCGACCGTGCTCGCGATGGGATCGGCGCCGGTGACGAAGAACGTGACCACCTGGTCGGTGAGCTCCTCGTCGCTCAGGACCTGGTCGTCGCGAGCGGTCTCCGGATCGTGGGCGGCCATCAGGGCGGCGAGCAGGTCGTGATGGTCGCCGCCGTCGCGCCGCCGCTCCGCGATGACCTGTTCGACCGAGCGGCGCAGCCGGATGCACGCCCGTCGGTAGCGGCGGGCGGCCGGGGTGGGCACCTTCGTCAGCGGCGACGGGGTGATCACCTGCCGGATGAGTCCCCTCATGACGGCGTCGAGGTCCCCCAGCATCCCCTGGGTCACGTGCGCGGGCAGGGACGAGGAGAACATGGCGGCGAGCGCGACCCGGGCGGTCATCGTGGCGAGCTCGCGCGGCACGTCGACGACCTGGCCGTCGCGCCACGCGGCGAGGGTCTCCTCGGCGGTGCCCGTCATGACGGCCGCGTAGCCGGGAAGGCGATCGGCGCCGAAGGCCGGCCTGCACAGCCGCCGCTGGCGGCGGTGGAGGCTGTGCGGGCAGGTGCCGAGCCCGTACCCCAGGACGTCGCGCAGGCGCTCGAACAGCGGCCCGCCCTTGTCGAAGACGTCGTCCTGGACCAGGACGTGCCGCACCAGACCGGGGTCGCACACCATCACCACGGTCTGCGGCCCCAGGCGCAGCCGCACGAGATCACCCCGGGCGGGCAGTGACGCGACGAACCCCAGGGGATCGCGCAACAGGGCCGGCGCGTGCCCCAGCAGCGGCACGTGCCCGGGCGCCGGCGGTACCGAGGCAAGACCGTCCATACCGATCTCTTCCCCGGTTGTCCCACCGCACAGTCCTCCCGGGCAGGACGTGTCTTCGGCGCGTGCCCGTCCGCTCGGCGCCGGCCCTGGCCGGCGCGGCCCGCCGGCCAGCGTCGCGAGTCGGCAGCAGCGTTGTGCCGCACACCCTGTTCGGCTGTCACTGCGGCCACCCGGTTCCCGCAGGCCACATGTACGAGGGCGTATCACCGGGTTGGGGGCCGCCGATCAGGCCGCACAGGACGTTCAGTGCCAGGTAGACCAGCAGGGCGAGGTTGCCCGCACCGACGCCGGCGAGTGCGCGGACGACGTTCTGCCGGGTGGCGGTGGACGCGAGTTCGGCGCCCCGGTAGATCCGCGGGACGGTGCCGCGGGTTCGTTCCAGGATCCACATGACGGCGAAGGGGGTGGTGACGGCTGTCGCCGTGAACGGGGCGGACAACGGGATGTTGTACCAGTGGCCCGCGAAGAGGGTGGCCGGCCGCCAGGCGTGCGCGTAGGAGAAGACGCCGGTGTTGATCAGGGCCGCCTCCAACAGGATGTCGGTGACGATGCCGAGGCCGATGACGGCCGCCAAGACCCGCGGCGGCCTCCAGCGTGGGAAGCGTTCGACGAGCTTGAGGCCGAACACCGCCTGCGCCCAGACGCAGAGGATGAGCAGGCCGAATCCGACGCCGGTGGTGGTGAGGGGTGCTTCGATCTGCGCCTCCGGGCGCGGGGGGTGCCAGCCGGGGATGTACGGGCCCCATGAGTTGACGTGGACCAGGTGGCGGTTCACCACCATGGTGACGTTGTGGTAGTTGAGCAGGGGGCTCTGCCAGGAGGAGAGCAGGAAGCCGAGCGTGATGCCGGCGGAGAGGGTGACCTGTCCGCAGCGCAGGCTGCTGCGGATCAGGTGCACGGCGCAACCGGCCAGCACGGTGGCAAGGAGGACCTGGGCGGCGACGACGGCGGTGTGGCGGGCGCCCGAGATGCTGTCGCCACCGTAGGCCGGGGAGGTCACTCCGGCGACCGCCCATCCGGTCAGGACCCAGGCCCCGGCCGCGGTGAAGACGGTGCCGGTGAGGGCCCACCGGAAGGCCGGGGTGGTGCGGAGCCGTCGTGTGGTGGCGGCGGTGGCGGACAGGGCCGGTGATCTGCTCATGACGGACCCTTGTGACGTGGGAGGGCTGTGGTGAGGACAGGAGTGCTCCGGCTGGCGGGGTTCGCTCGGTGCCGATCCCGTCGTCCCGGCCGAAGACGTGGTCGTCGGGGGAAGTCGTTCGCCTCATGGGTCGGACCACCTAGCTCCCCGCCAGCCCTCCGGAGAGCCTGCTCCGCAGAACGGCGGCGAGCACTGAGGGCCGCAGGAGCGTCGACGGCGGCGACACCATGGACATCACCTCCTGGAAGGCCGCGGTGACCACCGGGTCCCTGGTGGCAGCGGCCAGCACCAGGTCCAGGAATCGGTGCTGCGCCTTGAGCAGGGCGCCGGAGGGCGCGCCCGTGGTCGCGGCGAAGCGGGCGTCCTCGGCGGAGGCCATCACCCACGGGGTCCTCGACACCCTGGCGATGCCGTTCCGGGCGTCGCGGCCCATGGCTGCGCCGATGCCGCCGTGCCGCAGCGCCGACCGGCGCAGCACCTCGGCGCAGAGCAACGCGACGGTGATCCCCTGCGCGTACACCGGGTTGAAGGCGTTCACGGCGTCGCCGACCGCCACCAGGCCGTCCGGGCAGCCGCGTTCGTAGTGCCGGCGCACGCTCGGGCCGGGGCGGAAGCCGCGCACCCGGCTCAGCGGCTCGGCGTTCCGCAGGGCCTCGCTGAGGATCGGGTCGCGCAGTTGGTGCAGGTGCTCGGTGAATCCCCGCTCGCCGGGTTCCGGCTCGGCGCCGCGCATCCCGGCGAGGCTGACGATCCAGCGGTCGCCCTCGACCGGGAGCAGTGCGCCCATCCTCGGGTCGTCCGGGGCCTTGGTCTGGAGGTACACGGCGAGGTGGCTGCCGAGGGGGGTGTCGGCGGGGCGTCGGAACATGCGGGAGGCGTAGGTGACGCCGACGTCCACCTGCTCGTGCGGTACCGGTGGACAGCCGAGTGCGGCGAGCCATCTCGGCACCGAGGTCGAGCGGCCCGAGGCGTCGACCACCAGCCCGGCCGGCAGGTCGCGGACCGCGCCGTGCGCCGTGCGGCGCTCGCGGACCCGTGCACCGGTCACGGCCTGCGGTGAGCCGAGCAGGCCCACCACATCGGCGCCCTCGACGAACTCGATCGGTGCCGCGGTGCGCACGCGCTTCAGGACGGACGCGTCGAGTACCGGCCGGGTACAGCAGAGCAAGGACATCCGCGCCGGGAATTCGGCCATCCAACCGGCGGAGCTGAGCCATCTGACCTCCGAGGCGTTCACCCGGCGGGCGCCCGCCGCCATCAGCTCCCGCGTGATCCCGGGCATCATCTCCTCCAGCAGCCGCTGCCCGGCTTCGAGTACCAGGTGCGCGTGATGACCCTGCGGCAGGCCCGCGCGCTGCACTGCCGCCGCCGGGTAGCGGTCCCGTTCCACCACGACGATCCGCTCCGCGTATCCGCGCAGAGCCCAGGCTGCTGTCATCCCGGCCAGCCCGCCGCCGATCACCACCGCGGTGTCCCGCACCGGGGGTCTCTCCGAGGAGGCCATGGTCCCCAGCGTAGTCGCGCCGGAGCCACTGATGCCTCTTTTCCCGGGCGGGGTAAGCACGGTGAGGCCGTTCCGGGGGCCCGGTTCCTCAGCGGCCCTCTCGTGCGCGCAGATCAGGGGTGCCGTGGGCAGGCAGGCGGCGGGGGAGCGAGGGCTCGTCGGCGCAGAAGTTGAGGGAAGGTCCGTCGGAGGGGTCGTCGAGGCGCCTTCCGTCGACCGGTTGTGATGATTCTGCTATTATTTTGTGAAGATTCTGCTGTAGAGATTCTGCTCCGGAAGCTGGCCCTGACCGCCCGCCAGGTGGCGCGGAGGGCCGGAGCGCGAGCGCGCGCTGCCCTGGGTTCTCCTCCCGGAGCAGGAGGGCACTGCCATGACCTTCCGAACAGCCGTTCAGTTCCCCGGCCTCGGTGCGTACGCGCCCGGGCACCTCCGTCACCTCGCGGAAGCCGGGTCGCCCGTGGCCGGGGTTCTGGCCGAAGTGGATCGCGCGGCCAGGGAGTACGGGCTGCCGCCGGCGTCCGCCCCGCTGCTGGATCCCGGCGGTCCCGCCATCGAGGAACTGGCCCGGACGCCGGTCCGGTTGCACTTGGCGGCGCTCGCGAGCGGGCTCTCGCTGTACCGGGCGCTCGCCGCGCACGGCCGCCCCGGCGACGTGCTCGTCGGGCACAGTACCGGCGAACTGTCCGCTCTGGCCGCGGCGGGCTGTCTGAGCACGTACGACGCGGCCCGGGTGCTGTGCGAGCGGGAGATCGCCCTGGCCGGGGGCGACTGGGCCGGCGGGCTCACCGTGCTGCGGACCGGTGCGCGCCGGGCCGCGTACCTGTGCGGGGCCGTGGGCGGCTGGACGGTGCAGCCCTCCCTGTTCAACGCGCCCCGGCAGACGGTCGTCTCGGGTCTCGCCGACGAACTCGCCCTCGTGGAGAAGGCGGCGCGGGCCCTGGGAGTGCAGGCGACCAGGCTGCTCGTGGTGTATCCGCACCACAATCCAGTCCTGTCCGGCGCGGCCCGCCAGGTGGCCGGGGCGAGCGCCTGCTACCCGGTCCACGAGCCGCTGGTCCGGCTCCACTCGCCCTTGCTGGGGCGGTTGGTGCGGACGGTGGACGACGTGCGCCGGATCATCGGCCGGCACCTCACGGATTCAGTCGACTACCTGGGGGCGGTACGGGAACTGCACGCCCACCACGAGGTCGACACCTTCCTGGAGGTCGGTCCCCGGCCGCTGCTGACCCAGTGCGCCGCCGAGTGCCTGCCGCCGGACGTCCGTCTGGTGGGCGCCGTGCCCGGGGAGACGGAGGGGAGGACGGTCCTGGAGGCGCTCCTGACGCCCGGCGACCGGGAGCCGGCTCCCTTCGGGCGGTGCGGAGAGGAACCGGTCGCGGCCGCGCCGTCCGGGGGAGCGAAGGCGCCGGCCCCCGACCTGTCCGAATCGTGGGCGGGGCCCGGCCGTTCCCCGTCGTGGTCCGTGGCCGCAACGGGGCCGCCCCCGACGACGGCGGGCGAGCCGGTCGGCGGTGAACCGGGCGGGCGCAGCCGAACCGGTCCGTCACCGGAGGCGCCCGGGGAGGAACCTGAGGCCGTCGCGCCCGGGCCGGCGGTTCCGGAGCACGACGCCCTGGTCGCCGAACTGCGCGGGATCTTCGCCGAGGCGCTCGGCTACCCGGAGGAGGTGCTCACCGACGACGCCCACCTGGAGGCGGACCTGGGAATCGCCTCGGTGAAGCGGACGGAGATCCTGGTGTCCCTGCTCGACCGGTACCACCTCCCCACGCCCCCGGCGGATCTGCGGATGCGGGAGTACAACACGCTGGCCAAGCTGGCCGATCTCATGGCCGTCCTGGCCGCCGGGAACGCCGCCGGCGGCCCGGGCACGGGAGCGGGGCGGGCGGCATGAACGGGCCTTCGGCGGCGCGTTCCGGCGAGTCCCGCACGGGCCGGGCGGGACCGGGCGGGAAGGACGCCACCGCCGTCGCGGTGGTCGGCATGGGGCTCGTGGTGCCGGGGGCCGAGAGCCCCGAGGAGTTCTGGACGGTCCTGCACGGCGACCGCGACGCGTTCACCGAGCCGGACCACCTGGCGCTGGGGAACTGGTACTCGCCCGACGAAAGGGCGGAGGACAAGTCCTACGTCCGGGCCGCCGGCTACCCCCGGCGGATACCGCTGCACCCCGATGACCGGGAGCGGGCGCCCCGCCTGGACCGGACCGCACTGCTGCTGCGGCACGCCCTGCGGCAGGCGCTCGACGGGGTCGCACGCGCCCCCGCGGGCCGGGAGGCGGCGTTCGTCGGGTTGCCGCCCGGCAGCCTCGCCCTGGAGGAGGCCACGCTGTGCGCCGTCGCCGATGCCGCCTGCCCTGCGGGAGCCGTTCTGCGGGCCTGCCTGGCCGGCCGCTACCCGCACGCCCCCGCCACGCCCCGGCGGGCCTTCGCCGACCTGGTGCTCGCCGACGCGTGCGAGGGGCTGCTGGCCGCCGGCGGCGAGGTGCGGGCGGTGGACTCGGCCTGCTCCTCCTCGCTGTACGCGGTCGACCTGGCCGTGAAGGAACTGCTGGCCGGGGAGCGGGACCTGGTGGTGTGCGGCGGTGCCAACACCGGACCCCGGCGTGATCTCGTCCTGTTCTCCAAGGCCCGCGGCTTCACCCGGCGCGGGGAGGTCCGAGCCTTCGACGCGGACGCGGACGGCGTGCTGTTCTCCGATTCCGCCGCCGCTCTGGTACTCAAACGACTTGCCCCGGCCCGTGCCGACGGCGACCGGATCCTGGGACTGCTCGGCGGGTTCGGCGCCTCCGTCGACGGAGCCGGGAGCCTGGTGGCCTCCGACCCGGCGGGCCAGAAGCTGGCGGTGGCCCGCGCCCGAGCGGTCGGCGGGACCGCCGCCCGGGACGTGGACTGGATCGTCGGCCACGGCACAGGCACCGTGGTCGGGGACTCGGTGGAACTCGAAGGGCTCGCCGAACTCGCCGATGAGAGCGACCAGTTGATCACCTCCAACAAGTCGCTCGTCGGGCACGGCGCCTGGGCGGCGGGCGCCATCTCGGTGATCCACGTCCTGCTGGCCCTAAGGCACGGGAGCATCCCGGGTCAGCGCCGCTTCGCCGGCTTCCCGGACGGTGTCGAGGCGGGCCGGCTGACCGTACCGCTTTCCGACGTCCGCTGGGCGCCCAGCGCCGGCCGCGTCCGGACGGCGGGAGTGTGCGGCTACGGGCTCGGCGGCGGGAACGCCCATCTGATCGTCCACGGGCCCGAAGCGGCGGCCGCCGGCGAAGCGCCGAGCCCCGCTTCCACCACCGCGCCCCTCAGCGCGGACCCGGCCGACGGGGACGACCCGGTGGTGCTGACCGCCTGGAGCGCCCACCTGCCCGGCGAACCGGACCCCGACGCGGTCATGGACTGGCTGACCGGCCGCGGTCCCGCGCCCGAGGCATCGTTCGGCGAGGACTATCCGCTTCCGCCGTTCCCGCGGCTGCGGATGGCCCCGGTCACAGCACGCAGCACCGACCGCACGCACCTGATGGCGATCTCGGTGACCGAGCGCTTCGCCGAGGAGCACGGCGAACTGTGGGCCGCGCACCGGGACACCACCGGGGTCTTCGTCGCGCACACCGGCCCCACCCGGTCGATGACGGACTACACGGTCCGGGTCGCCGCCGACGACCTGCTCGACGCCGCCGCCCGCCTGCCGGCGCAGGAGCGGGAACAGCTCCGCGGCTACCTGGACCGGCTGCGTGCCCGGCTGCCGGCCGCCAACGACGCGAGCATGCCCGGACAGCTCACCAACATGATCGGCTGCCAGATCGCCAACCGGCACCGGCTGCACGGCCTCGTCCTCGCGCTCGACCACGGCCGCTCCTCCGCCCAGGCCGCCGTCCACACCGCACGGCGCTACCTGGCCGCAGGCGAACTCGACCTGGCCCTGGTCATCGCCGCCGCCGGACACACCGGCCCCCTGGCCGAGGCCCTGACCGGTGCCGCGCCCGGCACCCTCGGCGAGGGGGCCGTCCTGCTGGCGCTCACCCACAAGTCCCTGGCGGTCCGCCAGGGCTGGCCCGTGCTCGCCCGGATCCGGACCGGAGCGGCCGGGGACGCCATGGGGGAGGGGGCGTACGCCGGGGCCGGCCCGGTCCCCGGCGGGCGCGACTACCAGGGGGCGGAGGGCGCTCTGGCCCTGCTGCGGGGGCTGGGGCCGGGGCCGGGCCAGGCCGGGGCCGAGGTGCACGGTGTCGAGGGAGGACCGCGCGTGGTCCTCCTCCCCGATGAAGCCGTCGTCGCCGCGCCGCCCGACCCTGGCGGTCCACCCGGAGCCCAGGCCGCACCGGCGACCGCACCGACCCGACCGCCGACCGCCACCGTCCGCCCGGCCGAACGCGAGACGACGGAGCCCGCGGCCCCCGTGGCCCGGTGCGTGGTCGCCTACCGGCGCCAGGACGCCGTACCCGCACGCGTGAGACCCGAGGGCGGTGACGGCATCCCGTACGGCGCCCTCGTCCTGGTCGACGACACCGCCCTCGCCCGGGAACTGGCACCGGCCGCCCGGGCCGGCGCGGCCCGCATCCTGGTCACCGACCCCACCGCGACCGCCGACGAGACGACGGGACCCCCCGTCCTCGCCCCCTGCCGGGAGGAACCGGCCCTCGCCGCGACGGCCCGCTCCACCGCTCCGCCCTGCCGGGACGTCCTCGTGGTGGCCTCGGCAGGACGCCCGGCGGACACCTGGCCCGCGCCCCCGCCGCCGCGCCTGCTGCGCCTCCAGGAGAGTCTGCTGCTCGCGCTCCGGCACCTCGCGCCGGACGCCACCGACTCGGTGACGGCACTGCTGTTGGACCCACTGCGCGGCCACACCGTCCACCCGCACCTCACGCTCGTCACCGGCTTCCTGCGCAGCCTCGCGCTGGAAATGCCCTGCGCCGTCCACGCGGTGGTCACCGACGCCGCCGTCGACGCGGGGCTCGCCCAACTGCGCCAGGAGCGCGCCGCCCGCCGCGACCACGTCGTCGTCCGCTACCGGCAGGGCCTGCGCTACGTCGAACAGGTCTGCCCCGCCCCGCTGCCCCCCGCCCGGGCGGGCGCCCCCCTGGCCCTGGACCGGAACAGCGTCGTCGTCGCCACGGGCGGCGCCCGAGGAGCCACCGCCGTCACCGTGGCAGCGCTGGCCGCGCGCCTCGCCCCCCGGATCTGGCTGCTGGGCACCACCCCGGCCGACGACGTGCCCGAGGACCTGCTGAACACCCCCGACGAACGCCTGCCCGAGGCCCGCCGCAACCACCTGCGCCGCGCGCTCGCCGACGCGGGCCGCCCGGTCGCCGACCTCAACCGGCACTTCGACACCCTGCTGCGCGCCCGCGAGATCCGGCTGACGCTGCGCCGCCTTCGCGCCCTGTGCGGTGAGGACCGGGTCCACTACGTGGTCTGCGACCTGCGCGACCGCGCCCAGGTGACGGCGGCCGCACGCCGGATCACCGAGCAGGAGGGCCGCGTGGACCTGCTCGTCCACGGCGCCGGGCTGCTGCGCTCCGCCCGGGTCCGCGACAAGACCCTCCAGGACTTCCGCGCGGTGCGCGACACCAAGATCCTCGGCTACCACCACCTCAAGGAGGCCTTCGCCGACCCGGCTCCCCGCCTGTGGTGCTCCTTCGGCTCCGCCGGAGGCCTCACCGGCTTCGCGGGCGACACGGACTACGCCGCCGCCAACGAGTATCTGAGCGCCGCCGCGCAGGCCGCGCACCCCGGTGCGACGGAGGAGTTCACCCTCGGCTGGGGACTGTGGGGCGAGACCGGAACGGTCCGCGAGCGCTCCCGGGACATCGCCCGGCGGTCGGGACTCCCCGCGCTGAGCAACGAGGAAGGCGCAGCCGCCTTCCTCGCCGAACTCACGACCCCCCGCCCGGCTCACCCGGCGCCGTTCCTCGGCCTTCCGCCCGGCTGGACGGGCAGCCTCGGGCCGGCGACCCCGGCCACGTCGCCGCCACCCCGGCGGGCCCCCGCGCCCGCAGCCGCGCCCCGCTCGCAGCCGCATGGCGGACTGCTGGGGCAGCCCGCAGCGCTCGGCCCGGACGGGGCCCGCTGGAACTGGCGCCCACAGCCGGACCGGGACACCTACCTCGCCGAACACCTGGTCGACGGCCGACCCCTGATGCCGGCGGCGATGATGCTGGCCCTGGCAGCCGAGGCCGCCGTCCAACTGGTGCCCGGCGCTCCGGTGAGCATCCTGCGGGACCTCACCATCGACCAGCCCCTCTACACCGACCCGGCGCGCGCCACGGTCCGCTGCCGGATCACCGCCGTGCCGCAGCAGCCGGCCCCCGCGGGCGAGCGGGGCGGCACCGTCCGGGTGGAGATCAGGTCCGACCTGTGCACCCGCAACGGCGGACCGCTGCAACGGGACCGGCTGCACGCCAGGGTCGACGTCGTGCTCGCCGCCCGCTCGCGGCCGCCCGAGGCCCGCCCGCCGGGCCCGCTGCCACGGATGGAGGAGTGCCCCGCGACCCGCCCGGACAGCTCCGTCCAGCTCTCCGGTGTGTGGCGCACCAACCTCCACCCCGAGGCGGGCCGCACCTCCGCACGGGCCCTGTGGGTGCCGGCCTTCCCGCCCGGCAGCGTCTTCGCCCGCCTCGCGGTGCCCGCGCTGCTCATCGACGCCACCCTCAGGCTCTTCCGCTACCCGCCCGAGGCCACGGGCTGCCAGGTGACGGGGGTGCCGCTGGCCGTCGACCGCATCGACCTCTACACCGGCGCCGATGACGTCCAGCTCGCCCGCGCCCACCCCGAGGGACTGCGCCTGTGGTTCCGCGCCGCCGACGACCGGGCGCTCGCCGCCACGGCCGACGGCGCCGTCCAACTCGCCGTCACTGGAATGAGGATGGAGGTCACGGGCCGCTTGCCGGCCCGGGTCCGCTACCAGGGGTGGCGGCCGTGAGCGCCAGGACGCCGGAGCCCACCCGGCACGCGGTTCCGGCCGAACCGGACACCTCGCGGGGAGCACCGGCATGACTCCCGAACCGGCCGCCGCTCCCACCGGCCCGTCCCCGTCCCCGACCGCGCTCCGCTGGTTCACCGTCGAGCACGTCGTCACGGCCGGCGACACCAGCGCCGTCGGCCCGGTCTACTTCGCGCGCCTCATCGACTGGCAGGGCCACTGCCGCGAACGGGCCGGGATCGCCAACGCCCCGTTGTTCAGCGGCGACATCAGCGGCCCCTACGCGATGCTCACCCAGTCCTGTTCCTGCGAGTACCTCCAGGAGCTCTGGTATGGCGACCTCGTCGCCATCCGGCTCACCGTGCCCTGGGTGCGGATGCACTTGATGAAGGCCCTCTTCGAGTACCACCGCATCACCGAACCCGGCGCGCGGGGAGGTGAGCTGGTCGCGCGGGGGGAACAGATGTGGGCCAGTGCCTACCGCCACGGCGAACACTACGAACCCGGCCCCTGGCCCCGTGAACTCGCCGACTGCGCGGCGTGGTTCGGCGGTGACATCAGCCGCGCGCAGATCACCGGACCGGGCGCCGAACCGCCAGCCGCCGGGCGTCGGGTGGCAGAGCGTCCGGTGGCAGAGCGACCAGACACCGTGCCACCGGGGTTCCCGCGCCCGCCGGACCCGGGGCGGACCGGCCCTGCGTCCACCATCCGAAGGAGTCCGACACCATGGCCAGACAGATGAAGCTCACCAAGCACTGGCGCCGCTACCTCGCCACGGACCCGTCCGCGGTGGCCCGGACCTACGGCGACGAGCCGTCTCCGCTGCCCTACCCGGAGGGGTGGTTCCTGCTGGTGCCGTCCGCCGAGGTACGGACCGGACAGGTGGTCACCCGACGACTGATGGGTCAGGACGTCGTCGTCTACCGCACCCGCGGCGGCCGGGTGGGCGTGGTGCGCGCGCACTGTCCGCATCTGGGCGCCCACCTGGCCAACGGCCGCGTCGACGGCGAGACGATCGTCTGCGGCTTCCACCACTTCGCCTTCGACGGCCAAGGAGAGGTCGTCGCCGTGGGCCCCGGTTACACCCGGCTTCCCAAGAGCTGCCGGCTGCCCGTGCTGCGCTCCGCCGAGGCCGACGGTGGCGTTTTCGTCTGGACGGGTGCCGCGGAGCCGGCCTGGCAGCCGCCCGACCTGCTGAGCCCCCGGCACACCCGGCCCCACTACCAGACCTTCGACCTGTTTACCCACCCGCAGGAGGTCGTGGAGAACACGGTCGACATCCGCCACGTCAACGCGATGCACGGCTACCGGGACGCGACCCTGATCGAGGGCCCGACCAGCGACGGACACCTCTTCTCCTTCACCGCACGGTTGCTGCGGACGTACGTCCCCTTCGGGACCGTCCAGGTCGACGCCGAGATCACCATGTACGGCCTCGGCTTCGTCAGCGTGGCCTTCCGCGCACCGTCCCTCGGGCTCGAACAGAGCCTCCTGTTCTCGGCACGCCCGGTCGAACCCTGGCGGGTGCACTTCGTCATCGGGACGAGCGTCCTCATCGACCCGCCCGACGGCCGCGCCGCCCGCATCCCGCCCGCCGTCACCAAAGCGGTCGCCCGGGCGCTCTCGCCGGTCTACCAACGGCTGGCCCTGGGGGACCTGAACCAGGACTTCCAGATCTGGTACGGCAAGCGCTACCTGAACCCTCCGAGAGTCGCCTACGGAGAGGGCCCCATCGGTCCGTTCCGCAAGTGGGCGCAGCAGTTCTACCCCGACCCGCCCCTGTCCCTCGACCCGCAACCCACCGCCCGGGACGACTGAGGAGGGCGAAGCCGCCGGAAGCTGTGGCTGGGCCTCATCCACCGGCTTGCTGGTCGGAGCCGCTCATCGGCCCGGGCCGACCGCGGCCGGAGGCGGCGGGCCGACCACCGGGAAGAGGCTGTCGGCCCGGTCGAGGAGCTCGGCCGCGGCCCGGTTGCGCCGGAAGGTCCGGAGCAGGGACCGCACCCGGGCGAGTTCCCGGTCGGCGGCTGACGGGACTTCGGAGGCGTCGGCTGAAGGCCTCGGCGATGAGTTCGGGTGTCGGTTCCTTCGGCCTGGTGATGTTCGGTGGTACGACAGTTCGAGGCCCTGCGCGCGGGCCAGATCGGCGACGGCCCGTACCAGTTCTCCTGTGCTCCATCGGATTCGGACAGCAGCGCGGCCAGTGACGGGTTCGGCTGGCGCTCCTTCATGCGTCCTTCCTGGCACGATGCTGGCAGCCCGCGGGCGGGCCGGCAACGGCCGTTCGAGGTCTCGCGGACCGGGGGACCGTCAGTCGCGGGTCGCCAGGCTCATCGGGAGGCTGTCGGGGCGCGGGACCAGTGCCGCGACGGGGCGTACCGTGTGCCCCGGCACGGGGCGCAGGCGCCAGTGCGCCGCGATGTGCGCGGCCGTCAGGGCCATCTCGGTCTTCGCGAAGAATTCGCCGATGCAGCGGTGGTAGCCGGCGGCGAAGGGGATGAAGGCCCCCCGGGGAAGCTGTCGGCTGCGCTCCGGCAGCCACCGGTCGGGGTCGAAGCGGTCGGGCTCCGCGTACAGCCGCGGGTCGCGGTGCAGCGCGTACAGGCTGAATCCCACTTCGGTGTCCGTCGGGATCCGCACGCCGTCGATCTCGACCGGTGTGAGGGCCCGCCGGGTCCCCAGCGGCGGGGAGTACAGCCGCTGCACTTCCTGGATCAGCCGGCCGGTGTACTCCAGGTCGGGGATGTCGGCGTAGGTGGCCGGCCGTCCGCCGAGGACGTCGGCGAGCTCCGCGTGGAGCCTGCGTTCGGCCTCGGGGTTGCAGGCCAGCTCGTGGAACATCCAGGCCATGGTGTGCGCGGTGGTCACGCTTCCGGCGCCCAGGATCGTGGTGATCTCGTCGCGGACCTGGGTGTCGCTCATGCGCTCGCCGGTCGTGCTGTCGTGTGCTGTCAGCAGCCAGGACAGCAGGTCGTCGTGGGCGTCGGCGGAGTGGTGCTCGGCGATCAGGCGGTCGGTGGTGCGCCGCATGCGGTCCGCAGTGGCGTCGAACTGCCGGTTCACCGGGATCGGCATGTTGTCGAGCCACCGCGGCATCAGGGCGCGCATGACGATGGTTCTGTCGAGCACGGGCATGCAGTGCCGGATCTCCGCGGCCGCCGCGGGCCCGAGGTCGCAGGAGATCATCGCGTCGGCGATGATCCCGATGGCCATGTTCATCATCTCCTTCTCGACCCGCACCTCCTGGCCGGGCCGCCAGGAGTCGGTGAGGGCCTGCAGGTGCCGGGTGATGACCGAGGCGTAGAAGGGCATCCGGCTCTGGTGGAAGAGCGGTTGCATCAGCCGCCGCTGGCGGTGGTGGTTCTCACCGTCGGAGGTTGCGAGGCCGTCCCCGAGGAGGCGGCGGGTCCGGGCGAAGAACCGGCCGCGGGCGAACGAGTGGCCGTCCGTCACCAGCACCTGGTGGAAGAGGTCGGGGGTGGTGACGAAGTACACCGGCAGCGGTCCGATGTCCACGCGGACCAGGTCGCCCGCCGCGTGCAGGGAGCGCAGGAAGGGCAGGGTCTCCCGTACCAGGGGCAGCGCGTGTCCGACGACGGGGAGCCGGTGGGGCGCGACCCGCGCGGTGTCCGTCGGGCTGGTGGTCATCGTGTCCTCACTCTCCTTCGGAGGAGTCCATGGCCTGCGCCGTGAACCCGGGATCGAGTTCCGTTCCGGCGGAGTTCAGGCAGTAGGCGAACATGCGGTAGTGGCCGGCGAGCATGGTGATCTCGATCATCCCGGCGTGGCCGTACCGGGCGGCCAGGGCTTGCCAGGTGTGCTCCGAGAGACGGGCGTCGCGGTGGAGTTCGTGTGCGGCCCGGAGCAGGTGGCGGTCCTGGTCCGACCATTCCGGGTCCCCGGGGCCGCGCGGGATGCGCCGGATCTCCGCGTTCCGCAGGCCCGCGCTCCTGGCGAGCGGGACGTGGCGGCTCCATACGTACCGGGCCCCGGCGAGGAAGGCGGTGGACAGGATCAGCAGTTCCCGTTCGCGGTGGGGGAGGCGCCCGCGCGTCAACAGGAACAGTGAGAACGGTGCGAGGGCCTCCAGCAGGTCGGGGTGGTGCAGGAGCGTGCCGATGACGTTGGGGACGCCGGGGCCGAGCGCCTCTGGAACGCGGGCGACGAGGGAGCGTTCCCGCTCGTCCCAGCGGTCAGCGGGCAGGGGGGCGATCCGTCTGCCGGGGGCGTCTTCCGGGGGCATGGTGTGCGCTCCTTCACAGGGAGTCCAGCCAGGCCCGCACGGCGTCGGCTGCCGGCCGGGCGTGCCGGGCGAGGACGGAGAAGTGGTCGCCGGGGACGCCGACGGCATGGTGGGGGAGGGGCCAGGGGAGGCCCATGGAGCTGTCCCGGGGGCGGAGGAACAGCGTCGGGGCGATGTCGGCCGCCGGGCTCCAGTTCGCGATCAGGTCGCGGTAGGCGATTCCGGCCGTCAGGGCCGCGGCGGTGGGGAAGTCGGCGCTCGCGTGGTCGGCGACGCGGAACGCGGCCTCCTCGACGAGGGGGTGGGACCGGGTGCCCGGGGGAAGCGTGTCGAGGAGGACCAGCGCGGCGGCGGGCGTGCCGCGTTCGCGGAGCCGCCTGGCCAGGGCGTGGGCGAACCAGCCGCCGGAGGAGTGCCCGAGCAGGGCGACACGGGGGGCGGGCGGCGGTGTGGCCAGTTCCTCGGCCCAGAGGTCGAGCAGCAGATCGAGGGAGGCCGGCAGGAGTTCGCCGTCCCGGTAGCCCGGTGCCGCCAGGGCCCGGACGGCGCGCCGTCCAGTGAATCCGGAGGCCAGCCGGGCGAAGGGGGAGGCGTCCGGGGACCCGATGCTGGGCACGCACACCACGGCCGGGAGGTCCGGCCCGTCGGCGAGGAGCAGGGGGTGGCGCTCCGGGGCCTCGGCGGCGGTGCGGAAGACCTGGCGTCGCCGGGCTCGCAGTTCCACCGGCCGGATCGCCCGTTCGTACTGGCGGGCCGAGCAGGCCTCAAGGTAGGAGGCGACCAGGTCCCCGTCCTCCCTGTCCGGTCGGGCGCGCCGTGCGTCGGAGGGCGCGGTGGCGGGGTCGGCCCCGGTGAGCACTCGGTGCAGGTGGTCGGCGAGTGCGGCGGGGGTGGGGTGGTCGAAGACGGCCGTCGCCGCCAGCCGGGTGCCCAGGGCGTTGCCGAGCCGGTTGCGGAGTTCGGTGGACGCGAGGGAGTCGAGTCCGGCGTCGCGGAACGGCGTTTCGACGGCGACCGCCTCGGGGCCGGGGTGCCCCAGGACCGTGGCCGTGTGAGCGCGGACGAGGGCGACGAGCCGCTCGGCACGCCGGTCGGGCGCCAGTCGCAGCAGCCGGGCCGCCTCCGCGGGGACGCGATCCGCCGTACCGCCCCCGTCGGACATCGTGGCCGGTGCCGCGCCGCGCCGCGGGACGTGCGCCAGGAGCTCGGTGAAGAGGTCGGGAAGCGCTTCCCCCGCTGCCCGCCTCGGCACGGGCGCCACGGCCAGTTGCGGTTCGTCCAGTTCCAGCGCCAGGTCGAAGCCGGCCAGGGCGCGTGCCGTCGACAGGGGCAGCAGGCCGTGGCGCTCGACCCGGCTCAGGTCGGTGCGCGTCAGATGCGCGGTCATGCCGCTGGCCTGCTCCCACAGGCCCCAGTCGACGGAGGTGGCGGTCAGTCCCAGGTCGCGCCGGTGGTGGGCCAGCGCGTCGAGGAAGGCGTTGGCGGCCGCGTAGTTGGCCTGGCCCGGGTAGCCCACCAGGCTGCTCATGGAGGAGTAGAGCACGAAGGCCCGCAGGTCGTCGTGGAGGGTCAGCTCGTGCAGGTGGAGGGCGGCCTCGACCTTGGCGCGCAGCACGGTCCGCAGCCGCTCCGGGGTCAGGTCGGCGACCAGGCAGTCGTCGAGGACGCCCGCCGCGTGGACGACGGCGCTCAGCGGGTGCTCCGCCGGGACGGCCGCGAGGACGTCGGCGAGCGCCGAGCGGTCGGCCGCGTCGCAGGCCGGCAGCTCGACCACGGCCCCGAGCTCCGACAGTTCCTCGGCGAGCTGACGGGCGTGCGGGGCCGCGGTACCGCGGCGGCCGACGAGGACGAGACGGCGCACGCCGTGGGTGGTGACCAGGTGCCGTGCCAGGACCGCGCCGAGCGTCCCGGTCCCGCCGGTGATCAGGACGGTGCCGGCCGGGCCGAGCCGCTCGGGCCCTTGGGTGAGGACCAGCTTGCCCGTGGAGCGGCCCTGGCTGAGGTACCGCATGGCCTGGCGGGCGTGGCGGACGTTCCAGGACCGGGTGGGCAGCGGCCGCAGGGCCCCGGTGGCGAACAGGGCGTCCAGATTCCCGACGATCGCTTCCAGCCGGTCGGGCGGCGTGCCGAGCAGGTCGACGACGTGGTAGGCGATGCCCGGGTACCGGGCACGGACGGCCTCGGCCTGCCTGACGTCGGTCTTGCCCAGCTCGACGTAGCGGCCGCCCGGACGTAGCAGCCGCAGGGAGGCGTCCACGAAGTCGCCCGTCAGGCTGCCGACGACCACGTCGAATCCCGTGCCGCCGGTCGCCGATCGCAGCCGCTCCTCGAAGTCCAGGCTCCGTGAGTCGGCGATTCGGTGCGCGGGGATGCCGAGGGACTCCACCAGGGCCCATTTGGGCCGGCCGGCGGTGGCGTGGATCTCGGCACCCAGCTGGGAGGCCAACTGGACGGCCGCCATGCCGAATCCGCCGGCGGCGGCGTGGATCAGCACCTTGTCGCCCCTGCGCACCGCGGCCCGTCCGACCAGTGCCTCGTACGCGGTGACGAAGACGCCGGTGACCCCGGCGGCCTGCTGGTCGCTCCAGTGGGCAGGCACCGGCAGCACCGAGCGACGGTCGACCACCGCCAGGGCGGCGTGCAGCCCGTCCCGGCAGCCGATGCCGGCGAAGGCCGCGACCCGGTCGCCGGTCCGTACGCCGGACACCCGCGCTCCGACGGCCACCACCTCCCCGGCGACCTCGCACCCGATGGCCGTGCCCTCCACCTTGCCGAGCGCGGTCATCGGATCACGGAAGTTCAGCCCACTGGCGTGGACCCGGACGCGGAGCTGGTCGGGCTCCAGCGGCGCGAGGACGTCCGGGGCCGGCACGGCCGCGACACCGTCCAGCGTGCCGTCGCGCGAGGGTGCCAACCGCCAGGGCCTGCCGTCGGCGGGCAGGGCGATCAGGTCGCCGTCGTCGGGGAGGACCAGACGGGGCACGTAGGCGGTGCCTTCGCGCAGTGCCACGGTCGGGTGGCCATCGGCGATGGCCGCGGCCAGCGCGGGGATCGGCACCGGGCCGTCGTCGAGGTCGATCAGCTGGCACCGGCCCGGGTTCTCCCGCTGCGCCGTACGGATCAGTCCCGCGCACGCCGCGGCGGGCAGATCGCTCACAACATCTCCGAACCGGACGCTGTGGGCACCTCGCACCAGGACCACCAGCCGTGTCCGGTCGAGCCGCTGGTCCGCCAGGTGCCGCTGCAGGTCGTTCAGTAGTGCGGAGAGGCGCCGGTGGACCTCGTCGGCCCGCACGGTGGTGCCGCGGCCGTCCGGAGCGATGCGCCGGTCGAGCAGGACGGCGTCGGGCGCGGCGGCTCCGTCGGCCAGCGCCTGCGCCAGGCCGGCGAGGTCGGGGAAGCGTGCAGTTCCCGGCAGGTCCCGGCCGGGCCCGACGACGGCCCACCGGGAACTGTCCTGTGAGGTGGCGGGTTCGGCCAGCGGCCGCCAGGCGATCCGGAAGACGCCGGGCTCGGCGGCGGCGAGCGCCGCACGCAGGGCCCGGGTCGTGGTGGACCGTACCTGGAGGTCGTGGATGACGGCCACGGTCCTTCCCGCGAGGTCGGTGACGCGGATGTCGAAGCCGCCGCCGGCCGTGGCGGTCACGGTGGAGCGCAGGGCACCGGCCCCGCGGGTGTACAGCCGCACCGAGCCGATGGAGTGGGGCAGGAACGTCCGGTCCTCCCCGTCCTCCTCCTGTTCCCGCGTGCGCTGCAAGGCGAGGAGGAGGGGGTGCAGGGCCGCGTCCATGAGCGCCGGGTGGAGCTGGAACAGGGCGGTGTCGGCGGCGCCCTGGCCGCTCGGCGCGGTCTCGCCGTGGAACCCGGCGTCGTCGCGCCACAGGCCGTGGAGGCGGAACTCCGGGCCGTAGGCGTAGCCGCGTGCGTGAAGGTCCTGGTAGAGCTCTTCCACGGGGACCTCTTCCGCCGAGGCGGGCGGCCAGGTCGTCATGCGTTCTCACATCCTCGGTCCGTCATCGTTGTTCCGGCTGTTCCGGCTGTTCCGGCTGTTCCGTCTCGACGGCCCCCGTACCGGTGGCCTGGGCGTGGCACGTCCACCGTCCCAGGGCCGTACGGGAGTGCAGTGCCAGGGCCTGGCGGTCGGCCGCCCGCGGGACGCAGCTCACCCGGACGTCGACGGCGCCGCTGGAGGGCAGCGCGAGCGGCGCCTGGAGGACGACGTCCTCCAGGCGCTCGCAGCCCAGCCGGTCGGCCGCCCGGAGCAGCAGTTCCAGCATGCCGGTGGCGGGCAGTAGGACCGTGCCGTGCACGACGTGCCCGCCGAGCCAGGGGTGTTCGGACAGGGACAGGCTCCCCGTGAACACGGTGCCGCCGTCCGGCAGGTCGACCGCCCCGGCGAGCCAGGGGTGGCCGAGGGGGTCCAGCCCGGCGTCCCGCAGGCCGGCTCCGGCCGGCTCGGCGGGCAACCAGTGGCGACGGTGCCGGAACGCGTGGACGGGCAGGTCGACGGTGCGCGCCCCGGGGTATAGGGCGCCCCAGTCCAACCGCGTACCGCAGGCGTTGGCACGGGCGAGCGCGGTGGCGAAGACCGTCGCGCCGCCCTGGTCCCGGTACAGGGTGGGGACCACCGCGGCCTCGACGCCGGTGTCGGCCAGGATGTCGGCGACGGCCGCGGCCAGGACGGGATGCGGGGAGACCTCGACGAACTGCCGGTGCCCGGCGGCCACCGCCTCCCGCACGGCCGCGTCGAAACGCACCGTCTGCCGCAGGTTGCGGTACCAGTACCCGGCGTCCATCACGGTGCGGTCGACGCAACCTCCCAGGGTCGCGGAGAACACCGGGGTGTGGCCGGGCCCGCACGCCACGTCCCCCAGCAGCGAGAGGATCTCCTCGCGGACGTCCTCCATGTGCGGGCTGTGGGAGGCGTAGTCGACGGGCAGCCGCCGGGCGTGCACTCCCTCGTGGGCGCAGCGCTCCAGGACCTCCGCGAGGGCGTCGGTGTCCCCGGCCACCACCGTCGCCGCCGGGCCGTTCTCCACCGCCACCTCCACCCGGCCCGCCCAGGGGGCGATCAGGAGCGCGGCCGTTGCGGCGGGAGCGGCCAGGGAGGCCATCCCTCCCCGGGAGGTGACGTGCCGCAGGGCCCGGCTGCGCAGCGCGACGACGCGGGCCGCCTCCTCCAGGGGGAGCACCCCGGCGACGTGCGCGGCGGCGATCTCGCCCTGGCTGTGCCCGATCACCGCCGCGGGCCGGACACCGTGCGCACGCCACAGCGCGGCGAGCGCCACGTACACGGCGAACAGGGCGGGCTGGACGTACTCGGCCCGTTCCAGGGGCGGCGCGCCGGGCGATCCGCACGCGACGTCCACCACGTCCGCATCGAGCCACGGCCGCAGTGCCGCGCCACAGTCGCGCAGGGCGGCCGCGAAGACCGGTGAGGCCTCCATCAGCGCCGCGGCCATACCCGGCCACTGGGCGCCCTGCCCGGGGAAGACGAAGACGGGGGCCGTTCCCGGCAGGGCCTTTCCGCTCACCACCGCGGTGGACGCCTCTCCCCGCGCGAGGGCGTCGAGCCCGTCCAGCAGTTGGTCGACACCCTCGCCGACCACGGTGGCGCGGTACGGGAGCGGGCTGCGTGTCGTGGCCAGGGACCAGGCCACGTCGGCGGGTTCGACCACAGGCGTCGCGCGGACGTGCCGCGCCAGGCGGGCGGCCTGGGCCCGCAGGCCCTCCTCGCCGGCCCCGGACAGCGGCCACAGCCAGACCCCGGTCCCGTCCTTCCAGGTGCCTTCGTTCCTCGCCCCGTCATCCCCGGGAGGACGTTCGGGGTCGGTGCTGCGCAGGCCGACCGGAGCTTCCTCCAGCACCACGTGGGCGTTGGTGCCGCTGATGCCGTACGCCAGGACCCCCGCCCGGCGCGGGCGCGGCCCGCGCGGCCAGGGCCGCGGCTCGTGCAGCAGCCGCATCGTGCCCGCGCTCCAGTCGACGGCCGGGGTGGGGTTCTGCGCGTGCAGGGTGGCGGGCAGGTGCTCGTGCTGGAGGGCCAGTACCATCTTCACCACGCCGGCCAGGCCCGCGACGGCGGTGGTGTGCCCGATGTTCGTCTTCACCGAACCGATCCACAGCGGATCCTCGGGGGTGCGGTGGCGGCCGTAGCAGGCCTGGAGGGACGCCGCCTCGATCGGGTCCCCCGCGCGGGTCCCCGGGCCGTGCGCCTCGACCACCCCGATGTCCCCCGGTTCCAGGCCGGCGTCGCGCAGCGCGGCGAGGATGACGGCCTGCTGGGCCGGCCCGCTCGGGGTCGTCAGCCGGTCACTGGCGCCGTCCTGGTTGATCGCGCTGCCGCGCACCAGGGCGAGCACCGGGTACCCGGCGGCCCGAGCGTGCTCCCATGGCATCAGCACCACCGCCGCGACGCCCTCGGCCGGGGCGAAGCCGTCCGCCTCGGCGGCGAAGGCCTTGCACCGCCCGTCCGCGGCGTAGACCTTCAGACGGGAGAACCACTTCAGCTGCTCGGGCGAGGCGATCACGGTGGCGCCGGCGGCGATGGCCACATCGCACTCGCCGGCCCTCAGTGCCTGCACGGCGAGGTGCAGGGCCACCAGGGAGGACGAGCAGGCGGTGTCCACCGTGATCGCCGGGCCGTTCAGCCCCAGGGCGTAGGCGATCCGGCCCGAGGCCACGCTGGCCTGCGTACCCGTGAGGAGGTAACTCTCCAGTCCGGACGGGGCGTTGCCGGTAAGCTGACTGTAGCCGCTGTCGTTCATCCCCACGTAGACGCCGGTGCGGCTTCCGTGCAGGCTCCTCGGGGCGATGCGAGCGCGCTCCAGTGCGTGCCAGGTACTCTCCAGCAGCAGCCGCTGCTGCGGGTCCATCGCGGACGCCTCGCGCGGGCCGATCCCGAACACCTCGGCGTCGAAGCCCGCCACGTCGTCGAGGAAGCCCGCCGCCCGCAGGTACGTGGTGCCCTCGACGGTGTGGTCCGGGTCGTAGAGCCCCTCCAGCTTCCAACCGCGGTCCTGCGGCAGCTCCCTGGCCGAGTACTCGCCGGCCGCCAGCATCCGCCAGAGCCCCTCAGGGGACGTCGCGGGCCCGGTGAATCGGCAGTCCATCCCCATGACGGCGATCGGGGCCCGCGTCTGCTCGGCGGGCGCCGTGGCCGTGGACGATTCGGTGGACATCAGGACCGCTCCCTTCGGGGACGCAACCCCCGCTTCGGATGAAGAGCGCGCCATTGCCTCCACCGTCCTGGTCATCGTCGACCAGGAGTCGGCGATGTAGCGCGGGCCAGTCAGGTGATCTGTCGGATGAGGGTGGCGAGATTCCAGTAGGCGATCTCGGTGCGGAAGCGCCCGTCGGGCGAGAAGGTGAAGACGCTCAGTCCGTGTTTCGTGAAGCGGCGGCCCATCACGGCGTTCTCGGTGAGGCGGGGGAAGTGTCCGACCACTGTGGCGGAGAGCGTCCATTGGGTTCCGATGTCGCCGTTCTCCCCCACGAGGTAGCCGTCGAGGGTGAGGTGGTGATCGTGGAACGCGGTGAACCAGGCTTCTCCGGCCTTGCGGAGTCCGGACTTGTCCTCCACCACGATCTCCGTGGCGAGGTCCTCCACGCGCAGGTCGTCGGCGAAGCACGACAGGTACGCTTCGAGGTCGTCGGCGCACACGGCATGCGCCCAGGCGCGGAAGAGTCTGTCCCGTTCTGCCGGGATGTTCATGGTTCCTCCGTTGTCCGCCAGCGGCGGCGAGAGGTGGTCATCGAGCGGCCAAGCGGTCCAGCAGGCGGGCCACGTCCTCCAGGCCCGCGGTGTCCGCGGCGACGGCGGTGCAGCCGTCCGGTCGGACGAGGAGGTACCGGTCGGCCGGCCCGCTCAGGTGTTGGTGGATGGTGGCGGGTGGTTGCGTGCGAGTTTTGCGGCGCGGGCCCGCAGTGGCGAGCGTGCCGCACGCGTGTGACGAGCCGGTAGGTGGTGGCGGGCCCCTGTGGCCGGGCCCAGTCCGGGAAGGGCCGGGCCACCGCCGAGGCGGGTGACAGTCGGCCCGGCCGCCGGGGCCGTTCGGGCGGCGGCGCGCCGAGCGCGGTGCGGGGATATCGGATCCTGAGGCCGGCGAGTTCGGTGGTGTACCGGCTCCGGACGGCCGAGAACGCCGCGGCCGCCTTCAGCGCGAGGTCGCGGGCGCTGCTCCAGGGCTTCCCCAGCAGGGCGACCCGGGCGACCAGGCCGGTCATGTGCAGTACGTGCCGGGCGGCGGCCCGGCACTCGGTCCCGTGCATGGCGCCGGCGAGCCTCCACGCCAGGTTCCTGGCGTCCTGCATGCCGAGGTTCGCGCTCTGGCTGCCGACCGGGTAGTGCGTGTGGGCGAGGGACTCCTCCGAGGTGAACCGGTCAGCACGGTGAGGTCTCCCGCGGACAGGTCGCTGCGGCTGCGCTTCAGGAGTGCCCGCACTTCCTCGGGGCCGGGCTCGGTGGCCGCGTCCACGTTTCCGGCGACCCGGTACGAACCGTCGGGCAGCGGCGCGATGAGGAGCGCCTCCTGCGAAGTGAGGACGTACTCGATGTCGGTGACCGCCGGGGCGGGGGCGAGCGAGCCCTCGGCCAGGAGGAAACGGGTGCGGGCGCGGGTGCGGTCCGCGTGGCAGCCGACGGTGGAGCGGACGCCGTCCGCACCTAGCCACGGTGTGGCGACGGTGCTGGTCCTGTGCACGCCCCGGGCGATGAGGGCCTTCTCCAGGAGTCGGTCGGTGTGGTGCTGGGGGAGGATCAGGGGGCCGGTGCCGGGGGTGAAACGGAAGCGGGCCAGACGGCGGGGGCCGGTGCTGTACCCGAAGGCTTCCGGGAGCCTGCCGAGCGCGAGCGCCTCGTCGAGGACCCCGTGGTCGTCCAGGACGGCGTGCTGGGGCGGCCACAGCAGGATGGATCGGGAGCCGGGCGGGGGGCTGCGGGAGAGCGTCGACGACGCGGACCGCCACACCGTGGCGCAGCAGTTCGCAGGCCACGGTGAGCCCACACGGGCCCGCGCCGACGACGAGGATGGGGGAAGTGTCCACCGGATGGCCCCCCTTTCGGTGGTGGCCTGGTGAGGTGTCCGGCCGGGGCCTGCCGGGTGGGCCTGGGATTCGGAGCCGGGCCCCGGGTACGGGTCGCGGTCTTCCTCCGGCCCGCCGGGCAGGTCATTCGGCGATCGTCGTGTGGTAGGCCCAGCGATAGGTCGGTTCGTACGGGGTGTCGGTGGTGCGCTCCTCGCGTTCGTAGTGCTCGTAGCCGTTGCGCCAGCGGTACGTCAGCCGGTCGGCGTCCTCGCGGACGGGCGGCGGCGGTGTCCGCAGCAACTCCTGCGGACCGCCGACGAGGTGGGGTGCGGTGAATCTGTCCATCGTTCGTTCATTACCTCAGATGAAGGGTCACGAGGTCACAAGAGTGTCGGCCAGTGCTCACGCTGCGGGTGACTCCCGATGATGACCCTCGGCACGGATACGCCGAAACCGTGTTCGAGCCGGTGCAGGTCGACCCTGCAACCGCCGTCGGGCTCATCCCGGACGGCGCGGAGCCGAACGACCGACAGTTCGATGGCAGGGTTCCTGGAGTGGAGGGGAGCGGCGAATCTGTGGCGTCACACTCTGTCGACAATCAGTTAATACGTACGAAAACAACCATTCCGTCCCGCTTGAGCCATGTCAAGAGGTAATGGGTGGTGGCATCGGTCAAGCCGACTGTCGTCGGCCTCGGTCTCATCCACAACGGCACCACATTGCAGGCCGGGGCTGCCGCCTGACGGCGACCGCCCCGGATCACACCAAGATCTTCATCAGCCTTCCAGGTAAATCGACTCTGGCTGAGCCGCCCACGAGTGGTCCATCACGAAGGAGCGCTCGAACGGCTCGGGCGGATACCCCGACTCCCCGGCGGCAACCGTTCCATCGGGCGCGAGACCGGCGGCCGGCGCGGACGCATCACGACCGGAAGCCGACCCGTCCTGCCGCACGACGGGCGAGCAGCCGTGCGGGTCGACGAGAAGAGATTCATTCGATGGATTGAACCTGGCGTGTTCGCTTGTCGATGTGCCCTGGCACTCCACCAATCGCTGGTAAAAGCGCTCTTCGGAGGCCTCCGCCGCGTACCGACACAACGGATATCACACGGTCGATGCGGAGCGCGGTACGGAACGTGCTGGCATCGGCCACTTCCCCGGTTTCACGGTGAAGGGCGGACGGGTCATGCATGTGCACCCCGCAGTCACGGCGCCCGGAGCAAGTCGGGACGAACCGGTCGCGGTCGTCGGAGCCGCCTGCCGGTTCCCCGGCGGTGTCCATTCCCTCGGCTCGTTGTGGCGATTGTTGGCCGCGCGTCGAGACGCCGTGCGGGAAGTGCCCTCTGAACGGTGGGAACAGAAGGAACTGCTTGGCCTCCCCGCCGAGGTGGCGGCGCGGCTGCGCTACGGTTGCTTCCTCGACGACGACGTCTAGATGGCTGGGAGGTCGGGTCTCCGGGGCGGACGGAAGCTGGCAGGCGGATGCCGTCTCGGAGACCGTGATGGCCGGGGCGAGCCGGCGGCAGGTTGTTGGTCAGGCTTCCTCGCGGTCGATGTGGGCGAGGTCGGCCGGCAGCGGGGGCGGGAAGAGGCCCTGGTCGCGCAGTGCCCGGCGGGCGGCGAGGACATCGCTTCGGTCCGCCTGCGCGACGTATTCCAGCTGGGCGGCGGCGGTGTCGGCCCGCTCGTACTCGTCCGGCGGCGCCAGTTGGGCGTCCCGACGGCGTTCGGCGGCCATCCTGGTGGACAGCAGCGCAGTGCGGACGAGCCGGTCATGGCGACGGAAGGCGTCAAGGACGGCCTGGGGCGAACCGGCTTCCGGGGGATCTGGCAGGGTTGCGCGGTCTTCGCCGGTGAACCAGGCGGCCGCCTCCCATGGAGTGGACTCCGAGAGAGGTGTCGGCCGGGTCGTCGGCCCCTGGTCGAGCGGCAGGATCAGGCTGACCGGCGGCATCTCCAACGCGCGTGCCAGGATGAAGAGTTCTGCTGGAGTTGGCCCGCTCCGGGCACCGGACTCCAGTTTGGCGATCACCTGCCGGGTCAGCGGATAGCCGAGATCGGCACACCGGGCCCCCAAGGCTTCGGCGGAGAGACCCAGCTCCGCGCGCCGGCGTTTGACTTCCCGGGCGATGGCCGCGTCTACGGCGGCCGACCACGCTTTCTGATCCATATAAGAACAGTACATCATGAGTTTCGATCAGAATCGGATCGTATGGCAGGGTGTTCTCTGAAAGGGAACAACTTCTGGTCTAGTGGGAGCGTTCTATGCCACGCAACGTTGTCCAAGCCCGACCTGGCATGACCATCGCCCAGCTGCTCGAACTCCCTACCGTGGTCGACCTTGACACCGCCAACCGCGCGCTCGGCCTCGGCCGCACTCGCGGGTACGAGCTCGCGCGGCGGGGCGAGTATCCCGTGCCGCTCCGGCGTAACGGCCGCTCGTACCGAGTCCCGAGTGCGCTCCTCGCGCTGGAGCTCGGTCTCGAAGTCCGACGCGATCGAAGAGCCCCCGGGCGCCTTTCGGCTGGGGGCCGGGGCGGCGAGGCCTAGCCTTAGATAGCGGCCTGACCCGCGCGCGGGCCACCGTGAGCTCGGTGAGCATCCCCGCCGTGGTTCCGCTAAGAGGTGGGCGGATGTCATGACTGGGGGGCTCCACAGTCCTGGGGCGCGGTGCCGTCGGCCATGTTGTCGGGTTGTGGGGGAAGATCGACTCCGCACGCCGCGAGGGCGGCGGACTGCCACTGGGCGAGCGAGCCCTCACGGGCCTTCTTCCGGCAGTTCTTCAACCAGTTCCCGAGCCGGTCGCGCTCACCGCCCTTCCCCGACACCGGAACCCGCGCGTGGCCGTTCTGCGCCACGAACGCCTTCAGCAGCTTCAGGTTGTTCCGGAATCTGGCCTCCGCGACGTCGGCCACGAATCCGAGACCGGTCAGCTTCCGGCGCTGGTCCGCGCTGAGAGAGCCGAATTGCTTTCGCCTGCCGCGGACCTGCGCGCCGAGGGGCCGCTGGCCGACGGGGGTGACGTAGGTGGCCGGCACCAGGAGGTCGCCGTTCGCGGCCTTGTAGTCGGTCAGATCCTGGACGAGCTGCTCCCACTCGGCGTCCCGGGCGTCCCAGACCACGCCCAGCTCTTCGAGCCGTCGTGCGACGGCTCCGGGCAGGGAGCCCTGGCGGTGCCGGTGCCGGGCGTTGTTCAGCCAGACCCCGGTCCTCTCGCCGCTGGGGCCGATCCAGTCCCGCTCGACCCGCAGGTGCCCGTTCTTGGCACGGAAGACCCGCAGGTCCTCCAGGTGGCGCTCCCTGCGCGAGGCGGTGGACAGGATCGTCCGGGTGGTGATCGCCTCGACGAAGCCGGTGGGGATGCCGGTGCCGCTGAACGAGATCCACGCCGGCAGCAGCGACGGGGGCGCCGGGCGGGCGGTGCGGTCCTGGGGGCGGCGCATCCGGGTGAGGTGGAGGTGGAGCCGCTCGTCCAGTGCCGCCATGGCCTCGATGGTGGCGATCACGGCGTCGAAGCCGCTGTCCTTGCGCTCGGCCGCGCCTTCGGTGGCGATGGCCGGGACGATGACGGCCGCGACCTTGCGGCGGCTGCGATCGCCTCGGCGCAGCGCCCGGCCGGCGATCTGGGCGATCTCGATCCTGGAGCGGCGGGGATCGACGATGGCGACCGCGTCGGTGTCCGGGGCGTCGAATCCCTCGGTCAGGAGCCGGCAGTTGGTGAGCACCGCGAGCCCGTCGGTGCCGGCGCGGAAGCGGTCGAGGAGGCGCTGGCGGACGGAGCGGTCCTGTCGGCCGTTGACGTGCCCGGTCCACAGCGACCGCGGCCGGTGTTCGGGCGGCAGGTACTCCATCGCGTGGTGGAGGACCTGGGCGAAGGCGCGGGCGGAGGCCACCGTCGCGTGGTAGGTGATCATGCGGCTGGCGCCGTGCTCGGTCGCCGCGCGCAGGACCGAGATCGCCTTCGCCAGCACGCTCGCCTCGACGTGCATAGGGCCCACGGTCAGGAAGGTGCCCTGCTGGACGTGGTCGGTGACGGCCCGCTCGGTGGCGCCGGCGACGACCAGCGCGTAGTCGGCGAGCCGGTCGCGTTCGATCGCCTCGCCGACGGTCAGGCAGTAGGCGAGGGGGCCGAAGCGGTCGCGCCGCGCGAGGAGGCCGTCGGTGCCGATGAGGTCCTTGAGCGTGGCCGTCATGGACACCCGGCGGCGGGCCGGAACGAGCCGGTCGTCATGGATCTGGGCCCAGGTGTTGCCGTCCGCCCGGTGGAGCTCGTCGGCGATGACGAGGTCCCACGGGCCGGCCCCGTCCTGGTGGGCGGCGACCACGGTGTGCAGGCTCTGGTAGGTGCAGACGGCGGTGATCCGCCGCCCCGCCGCGATGTGGTCGGCGAGTCGCCGGGGGTCGCTGACGACGCGGGCGCGGGCACCATCGGTGCCGTGGCTGACCCCGTCGAGCACGCGTGCGTCGGAACACAGCGCGAGGACATCACCGAGGGCGTCGCGGCCAAAGGCCCACCGCCACTGCGCGAGGGTCTGGGCGACCAGGTCGAGGGTGGGCACGGCGATCAGGACGCTGCCGGTCCGCGGGTCGAGGAGTTCCTGGGCGATGGCACCCGCGGTCACGGTCTTCCCGGATCCGCAGGCCATCAGCAGGACGACCCGCGGGACCTCGGCCAGCGCCTCGCAGGCGCGGTGCACCGCCTCGTCCTGGTCCGGCCACAGCGTCAGGCCGGCGAAGGTGCGCGCACTGGTCCCGGCACTCCTGCGGGCAGAGTCCTGGTACGGGTATGCGCCGTGCGGCTCCGGCACCGGGCCGGCCGGGCGGGACGTGCCGGGCAGGTGCCGGGCGGCGGGCATGAGGGTCACCGCCGTCACCGGCCCAGCGCGAGCAGGCGCTCGTCCAGCCGCCGCAAATCGCGGGTGCTGGTGAGGTCCGCGTACTGGTTGCGGCTGGCGGTGTACCAGCCGGCGGCGTCGTCCGGCCGCCCGGCGCGTAGGGCAGCCTGGCCGAGGAATTCGGTGGTGCGGGCGGCCCAATGGCGGTGGCCGATGTCGGCGAACTCGCTCCGGGCCTGGGTGAGCACGGTGACAGCCTGGTCATGGTGGCCGGCGATGGAGCAGCCCTCGCCGAGGTAGGCGAGGGCCCTGGCGGCGTTTAGCGGGTCGGGAATCTGGAGGCCGGCGAGGTCGGTGCGGGCCTGGTGGAGGAGCGGGAGGGCGAGGTCGGTGTTGCCCTGGCGGGCGGCGGCGGAGCCGAGGAGCAGCTCGGCGAGACCGGCGCCCCGGCGGTCGTCGAGTTCACCGTAGAGGACGACGGCCTCCATGAGGTGCGCCTCGGCGTCGGCGTACCGTTCGGCGTCGTGGAGGGCCGCGCCGATGCCGGAGGTGTACTGGGCGATGCCGGCGCGGTCGCCTGCGGCCCTGGCCAGCGCGCTCGCCCGCGCGTAGTGGTCGACGGCCTCGGCGTGGCGTTCGGCAGCGACCAGGCCGAGGGCGAGGGTGGAGGACATCTCGCGGATCGCCATCGGATCGCCCCAGCGCAGCGCGGCGCGCAGCCCGGCCTCGTACACGGTGATCCACAGCGCGACGTCGCGGTGGTAATGGAACAGGGGCCACAGGTCGCCGGCGAGCGCGCATGCGGTCGCCGGGTGGTCCTGGAGGGTGGCGGCGATCATGGCCGGTCTGACGGCGGGGGTGATGGCCTCCAGCCAGGCGAGGGCCTCGTGTCGGCCGGCGAAGTGGACCGGTTCGATCGGCCAGGGCAGCGAGGGGCGGGGCAAGGCCCGGTGGTGCGGGGTGAGGAGCTGGGCGCAGGTGCGGGCGGTCTGGAGGAGGTGGGCGAGGTATCCGGAGCCCGCTTCGGCGGCGGCCGCAAGCGCCGGTGATCCGGTGCCCAGGGCGGTGCCGAGGACGGCGGGCCGCAGGGCGTAGATGTCGCCGCGGCCGGCGACGCGGTGGGAGGTGTCGAGCAGCCCGCGGGTGACCAGTTCGGTGAGGCGTTCACGGGCCTGGGTACGGGTCGTGCCGGTGGCGGCGGCGCTGGAGGCGATGTCGAGATCCGGGGCCGGGACCAGGGCGAGCCGCCGCAGGAAGACCGCGTCCAGGGGCGACAGGTAGGCGAGAGCGGAGGTGACGGCGTCGCGCACGGGATTGTCCGATCGGGTCGGCCCCGAGAGGGCGGGCTGGGGCGGTCCGGTGCGCAGGGGCCGGCCCGGTTGGAGGACGAGTTCGGCGGCGGCGAGCGCGATGGCCAGCGGCATCCCGCCGTGGGCGTCGACGAGCGCCGCCGCCGCGGCCAGGTCGCGGCGGGTGCGCTCGTCGCCGACGATCCGCGACAGCAGGGCGAGGCCGTGCTCGGCGCTCAGCGGTCCGAGACGGTGGTGAACAGCGCCGTGGGCCAGCAACGCCGGCAGCGGCTCGCGACAGGTCACCACCACCACACAGCCGGGCGCTGCGGGCACCAGCGGCAGCACCTGATCGGCGTCGGCGGCGTCCTCCAGCAGCACCAGGAGCCGCCGCGTGGCGCTCTCGCTGCGCCACAGGCCGATCAGGTCCTGCTCGCTCCAGGGCAGGGGAGCGCGCTCGCCGAGGCCGAGCGAGCGCAGAAACGAGCGCGCGATCTCGGAGGCCGGAGCCGGCCCGGTGGGCGAGCCCGCGCGCAGACGGGCCACCAGCTGGCCGTCCGGGTACCGCTCGGCCAGGCGGTGCGCCCACTTCGCGGCGAGGGCACGCTTGCCGACGCCGTCCGGGCCGGTGATCACCACCACCGGGGACGCCTCGGCCCCCCCCCGCACGGCCGAGGGCCGAATCCAGCAACGACAGGGACTCCTGCCGGTCGGTGAACACGGCGGGGACGGGTGCGAGCTGACGCGGCACCGGACTCGGCTGCGGCACCGGTCCCGGGTGAACGTGCACGCCCCCGCTGATACGTCCGGCCTGGACGGCGGCACCCACCCCGGACCCGCCGATGCTGTTGATCACCTCGCCGCCGCCCACTACGCCACCACAGCCGCGTCCGCCAGCGCCCAGTGCGCAAACGCCTGCGGGTAGTTCCCGAGCTGCCGCCGGGCGCGGGGGTCATACTCCTCAGCGAGCAGGCCGAGTTCGCTGCGCAGGGCCAGCAGCCGGTCGAACAGCTCGCGGGCCTCGGTGTGCCGGTCGAGGGCGACGAGGCTCTCGACCAGCCAGAACGAGCAGGCGAGGAAGGCGCCCTCGTGGCCGCTGAGCCCGTCGACGTTGCCGTCGGCCTCCTCGCGGGTGGAGTAGCGCAGGACGAGGCCGTCCTCGGTGAGGTCGCGCTGGACGGCCTCGATGGTGCGGATGACGCGCTTGTCGTCGGGCGGCAGGAACTCGGTCAGGGGGATGAGCAGGAGGGAGGCGTCGAGGGACCGGCCGCCGTAGTACTGGGTGAACACACCGCGCTCGGCGTCGACGCCGTGGGTGCAGACGTCGGTGTGGATCTCCTCGCGCAGCCGGGCGAGGCGCGCGAGCACGGCGGGGGCGGTGGCGGGGCGCCGTTCCAGCAGCCGCAGGGTCCGGTCCACGGCGACCCAGCACATGACCTTGGAGTGGGTGAAGTGCCGGGCGGGGCCGCGGATCTCCCAGATGCCCTCGTCGGGCTCCCGCCAGCGCCGCTCCACCTGGTCGACGAGTGCCAGGAGCAGGGCGTCGATCAGGGAGGAGGGCGGCAGACCGCAGTCCTCGGCGAGCAGCAGGGTGTCGGCGAGGTGGCCGTAGACGTCGAGCTGGAGCTGGCCGGCGGCGGCGTTGCCGGTGCGCACCGGCCGGGAGCCCTCGTAGCCGGGCAGGTGGTCCAGGAACTGCTCGTCGAGGTCGGTGCCGCCGTTGAGGCGGTAGATCGGCTGGAGGCGCTCGGGGTGCAGGGTGTCGGTGAGCCACGAGCGCCAGCCCCGGGCCTCGTCGAGGTGGCCGAGGCGTAGCAGGGTGGCGGTCGTCAGCGCGCTGTCGCGGAGCCAGACGTAGCGGTAGTCCCAGTTCCGTTCGCCGCCGATCCGTTCGGGCAGGGAGGTGGTGGGTGCGGCGACGACGCCGCCGTCCGGGTGGCACATGGCTTTGAGCACGATGGCGGAGCGGATCACCGCCTCGCGGTGCGGGCCGCGGTGGCTGCAGTCTGCCGCCCACTGCTCCCAGAACGTGAGCGTCGCCTCCAGTTCGGCGGTGGCGTCGGGGGCGATGGGCGCGGGCCGGTTGGCGGGCTTCCAAGTGAGGGTGAGCGCGACGCGCTGGCCGGCGTGGACGGCGAAGTCGGCCCGGCAGATGCCGTCGCGGTTGACGGTGTGCTGCGGGCTCTGCAGCCAGAAGGTATCCGTGCCGGAGGTCGCCGACAGCAGGGGGGCGCCGCCGTAGTTGGTGCGCTGGATCCGCGGAATGGAGGCGCCGTAGTCGGCGCGGGGCCGGAAGACGGAGGCGACACGGACCACACCCGAGACGCCCTCGACGATCCGGATGATCCGGGGGTCCGTCGCACCGCTGGTCGTGGGCGCGGGCATGAAGTCGGTGACGGCGACCGTGCCGGTGGGGGTGTCCCATTCCTGGCGCAGGACGAGGGTGTCGCCGAGGTACGCGCGGCGGTCGGCGGTCGGCGGCGGGGTGCCGTCGTAGACGGCGGGGCCCACGCGCCACAGGCCGTGCTCGTCGGTGCCGAGCAGTGACGCGAACACCGGCGGGGAGTCGAAGTCGGGCAGGCAGGCCCAGGTGATGCTGCCGTCCGGGCGGACCAGGGCGGCGGATTGGCAGTTGCCGAGGAACGCGAGGTCCTCGATCCGGAACGAGCTGGGGGAGCGGAGCATGGAAGTCCTGACTGGGCGGGGAGTTCGGCGGTCAGCCCCGGGCGGGGGCCGGGCCCGCGAGGGTGGTGAGGGCAGCGAGGGCGGCGGTGACGGTGGCGGCGAGGGTGTCCGCGACGGGAAGCCACGGCATGAGCTGCGCGAGCCGGGCGCGGGTGGCCCGCTGGGCGGCGTTCGCGGGGTCGCAGCCCACGGCCACGGCACCGCCGTACGGGCTGAACAGGTGGGCCTCGTAGCAGTCGTGGATGCGGAGGTGGCCGATCGGGCGCCAGAACAGGACGACGTCCGTGCGCCGGATGGTGCGGTCCTGCCAGCCGCCCGGCAGCCACGCGGCGTAGGGGTCGGTGGCCGGGTTGCGCGACGGCCTCGGGTTGAGAACGGTGCCGTCGAAGCCCGCGTCGATGAACAGGTCGACCGCCTCGGACTGCCAGTCCGGGCAGCCGCTCGTCTCCCCGGCGAGGAACACCGACCGACGGCCGTCCGGCTCGAACTCCTCGGGCACCTCGATGTAGCGCGGGGTCACGGGGCGCCGCCGAGGCGGGCAGCCCGGTGAGGGACGGATGGTGTGGTCATCTGATTTCCGGGGTTGAAGGGGTGCGGCCCTGGGCCCGAAACGGCCGCCATGGGTGGTGGAGCGGATGTTCAGCTGGTGAGCTGGAGGGCCCGCTGGGGACAACTAGTCCGGCATGTCGGTACGGGGCGCGCGGTCTGCCGCGGCCGGCACCGGCCCTGCGGCGGTGGTCATTTCGCGGCCTCGGCCTCGGCCTTGGCGCGGGCGGCGGGTCGCCAGTCCCACGGGAACGGTGGCAGGGGGTCGGCCAGCAGGGTGTGCAGGCGGCGGTCGGCTTCGGGCCGGAGGTCCGGCTCGGTGCGGGAGTACTCGGCGAGGTAGAGCCACGCGCTGATCGCGAAGACGGGGGTCAGCACGTCGCGGTAGGTGCGGCCGTCGTCGTGGGCGGTGACGTCCTGCCCGTAGACGGCGGTGAATTCGTCGTACTCTCCGGCTGGTGTGCCGTAGACGTCGTGGCTCCACCCGGGGGCGGCCAGGTCCCACGCCCGGGGGCCGATCGCCGTCCGCTCGAAGTCGATCAACGCCGGGCCCCGTGGAGTGACGATGCAGTTGCTCGGGGTCGCGTCGCCGTGGATCACACACAGCTCACCCCAGGACGTGGCGCGCCAGACCGCCCGGGTCTCGGCCAGCAGGCCCCGCAGACGACGGTCGTGGTCGGGGGAGAGCGTGCCGGCGGGCAGATCCCTCAGACGCCGGGACAGGGCCGTCAGGGGGTCGAACTTCGCCAGGCCCAGGCCGGCGGGTACGTCGAGTCGGTGCAGGTGCCGCAGGACGGATGCGAGGTCGGCCGGGCCGGGCGGGTGGTGGCCGAGGTCTTCGGCGAAGGTGACCTGGAGGTAGTACCGGGCGATGTGCACGAGCGGGAAGGCGCGGGTGCCGACCGGACGCGGTGCCTGGATACCGCAGCGCAGCAGCCACTGGGCGATCCGCGTCTCACGCAGGGCAGCCTCGGTCGTGGTGCCCGGGGACCATACCTTGGCGACGGCCCCGGACTTGGGCAGACGCCAGGTGTGGTGAGGGCCAGCTTGCAGAAGGACCGATCCACCTGGATCGAGGCCCTGGCGCCAGGCCGTATCGATGACCGCAGCACGGCTCTCGTCGGGGGTCACAATGCACCTTTCAGAACAGGGTTCGCGCGCTGTGCCCGGCATCGTCAGGCAGGCGGGGCGAGGGTGAGCGCGGCTGGGAACAGGGCCGGAGACGTCGGCCCGGACACCGGTGGTGACGGCGAGGTTCTCCACCAGGTGGGTAAGGGCGGGTCACAGCTCGTGCGGGATCGGTGCGTCGGGGCGCCGAGGTGGAACAGCAGGCGGGGGCCGAGCCGGGCGGCCTGGCCGGTTCCGATGACCAGGACGAGGTCGCCCTGGGCGGTCGTCTCGTAGAGCCGCTGCTCCGGCGCCGGCTCGCACGGCCCGGAGCGGATCCGGTTCACCGTGCCCTGTCCGAGGGCGTGGAGGGCGGCCTGCTCGACGGCGTCCAGCGGGTCGTGCCCGTGGTAGGAGGCCAGGGGCGTGCTGACCGGCAGCAGCACCGCGCGGTCGGCATCGCCCAGGGCCGTGCCGAGGGCCGTGCCGTGGGCCACGGTGCGGGCGATGCCGTCCGGCTCCAGGACGACGACCACCTCGCCCTCGGTCAGCATCCGGGCGGCCATGACGTCCGCAGCGACCTCACGCGGGTGCCGGGCACGGGAGTCCACGACGGTGACGCCGCACTGCGTCCCGAGCAGGGCCAGCGACCGCTCCACACCGGCGAAGCGGCCAGCGCGCTCCACGACGGCCTTGGGGTCCTCGCCGAGCACCAGGGCGGTCGCGACGGCGGCGCACGCCGCAAGCGCGTGGTGGCGGCCGACGACCGGCAGGACGACGGTGTGGTTGCGCTCCTGGTAGCGCAGGGTCGCGCGGTAGTCGTCGCCGGTCCACAGCAGCGCCATGATCCACACCGTGTCGTCCGGGTTGAGGCCGACGGTGACCACCTGCGGGCCGGGCTGGCAGGTCAGGCGCTCTCTCAGGATCCCCACGCCCGCGTCCCAGGTCGGCAGGACGACGGTCTCCGCCCGCCGGGCGAGGCGCTCGGCCGCGTTGAGGCCTTCGATGGCGTCCTCGTAGTGCGGGGCGTTCGCGTCGGTGGACAGGATCAGCGCGGCGGCGAAGCCCGGCTCGCCACGCACGACGGGCGACGCGGGGCGCTGCTGCCAGCCGGCGGGCGGGGCGGCCTCGTGGGTGGCGGTGTCCGGGCAGAAGTCGACGACGAGCCGTCCACCGCTCGCGTGCCCGGCCGCGCCCTCGCGGGCCGGGGCGGTCAGGACCCAGCTGGTCTCGCCGTCGTCGAGAACGGCCGCCAGGGCCGCCGCCGCGGTCGCGGTGCTGTGGCTGCCCGCCACCGCCACGACCGCGGGGCCGGCCTGCAAGGTGATCGCCTTGAGCGCGAGGGCCCGGCCGAGGATCGGCAGCCGCAGCAGCCGGGCGCGGTCCAGCTCCGGGTGGGATCCCACCGTCACGCCCGACCAGACCACCGCGGTGTGGTCGGTGCGCAGGTGCCCGGCATCGGACCCCACCACCACCCGGACGCCGGCCTGTCTGAGGGCGGCCACGATGGGGCTGTGCTGCTCGGACTCGGGGACGCTGCCGGTGACGTCGGCCCCGGCCCCGGCCAGCCACAGGGCCAGGCCCTCCATGCCGGGGGCGGCCACGTCGACCAAGTAGACGGCGGCCAGCAGGTCGGGCACCGTCGGCCTCGGCCGGGTGGCGGGCTGGGCTGCGGAGCGGGTGGTATCCATGAGGGTCCCTCCAACGGGGGAAGTGGACGGTGGGTTGGACCGGGCCGGCGCCGGGGAGGAGGTCGACCCGCCGCCGGCCCGGGGCTCAGGCCTGGGCGAGACCGCGCTCCACCTCGGCGTCGGTGACGCGGGCGGCGTGGTGGTCCAGGTCCATGCGGGCGACGCGGGCCAGGTGCGCGACCACCGGCTCGCCGAACAGCGCCCCGGCCAGCTGGCTGGCCTCGAACGTTCCGACGGCTTCCTCCAGGGATTGCGGTACCAGCGGCACGTCGCGGATCTCGTAGGCGTCGCCGCTGGTGGCCGGCGGGGGCTTGAGGCGGGCCTCGACGCCGTGCCGGATCCCGGCGAACACCGCCGCCAGCGCCAGGTACGGGTTGGCGTCCGCGCCCGGCAGGCGCACCTCCAGCCGCAGACTGCGGCCGTGGCCGACCACCCGCACCGCGCACGTCCGGTTGTCACGGCCCCAGGCGAGACGGGCCGGAGCGAAGGAGTGGTCGCCGAGGCGCTTGTAGCTGTTCACGTACGGCGCCCACAGCGGCGCGGCCTCGGGCAGCACGGCCAGCAGCCCGGCCACCGCCTGCTCGCCCAACTCGCCCAGCTCGGTGCCGTCCTGCGGGTCGACGGCCAGCAGTGGCCGGCCGTCGAAGTCGGCCAGCGACACATGCAGGTGCAGACCGCTGCCGACCCCGGTGGACGGAGCCGCCATGAACGACGCCGTCATCCCCTGTGCGTCCGCGACCGCCTTCGCGGCGTGCTTGAACAGCACGTGCTGCTCGCACGCCGCCACCGCCTCCCGTACGGGAAGGTCACCTCGACCTGGCCGGGCGCGCCCTCGCCCTTGACCGCCTCGACCGGCAGGCCGGCGCCCGCGAGGACCTGCCGGAGCCTGCGGCCGAACTCCCGCACCGGGCCAGGGCTGTCGAGGGCGTAGTCGCGGTTCTCCCCGACGGCGGGACGAAGCCCCCTCCAGCCGGCCGCCGCCGCGTCACGGACGGTGCCCTCGTAGAGCACGAACTCCGTCTCGATCCCCACCGCAGGCACGACGCCGTACTCGGCGAGCCGGTGCAGCTGGTCATTCAACACCGTGCCCGGAGCCAGCGGATGGGGCCACCCGCCGCCGATCGGCCCGGCGAGGACCAGCGCCGTGACAGGCAGCCACGGCAGCACCCGGGCCCGCCGCAGCTCGGGCAGCAGGGCAATGTCCCCGAACCCGGACTGCCAGGAGAACGGCCCGGATTCCGAGGGTGCCATGCCCAGGTCGGTGCCGAGCACGTACCCACACATCTCCGGGGACAGCGACCCCGACCGCAGCCGCTCCACCAGCCCGGCCGCGTCGTACTCCTTGCCCTTGAGCCGGCCCTGCACATCGACCGTCGCCAGCAGCACCGTCTCGATGGCGAGCGTGTCGACCAGGCGGTCCAGCGGCGCGGTCGGCGAGGCCACCACCGGCCTGCCGGCTGCGCGGCTCCGGGCGGTGCGCACCGTCGCCTTCGGACGACCGGTGCGCCGGCGGCCGGTCACACGACCTCCTCGGTCAGCTCGACGAGCTCGGCCGACTGCTGGACCGGCGGCGCGTACGCGCGCCCCGCCCTGAGCCACCACGCCCACGCCAGCACCATCACCACGAGGAGCGCGACGGGCGCGTAGTTGAAGGTGTCGACGGTCACCGGATAGGACTGCGGAAGGCACACCAGCACGCTCACCACCACCACCCAGCCCACCGCGATCCACCCGATCACCGGCCCGCGCCGGCCCAGGTTCCACGGCCCGGGACGGAACCGGCGTCCCCGGCGCAGCCGCAGGTAGACCGGCACCGCGTACGCCGGCGTCATGCCGACCACGTTGACCGCGGTCACCGCGCCGTACGCGGTCGTGCTGTACAGCGACGGCAACGCGAGGACCAGCGCCGCCCCCACCGACAGCCACACCCCGGCCACCGGCGTCCCCGTACGCTCCGACACCCGGCTCCACAAGCCCGAGGCGGGAAGCGCCCCGTCCCGCGCGAAGGCGAACACCATCCGGCTGCTGGCCGCCGTCTCCGCGTTGCCGCAGAAGAGCTGCGCCACGATCACCACGCCCAGGAGTACCTTGCCGCCGGTCGTCCCGAGCGCGTCGATGAAGATCTGCGCGGGCGGCACGCCGGTGCTGGTGCCGAGGACGGCGTCGTAGTCCTGGATGGAGAACAGCATGCCGGCCAGTAGGGCGGCGCCGGCGATCCAGCTCACCCAGATCGAGCGGACGATCCCGCGCGGTGCCGACACCGCCGCCCGGGTCGTCTCCTCGGACATGTGCGCGGAGGCGTCGTAGCCCGAGAAGGTGTACTGCGCCAGCAGCAGGCCGACCGCGCTCACGTAGATCGGGTTGCTCCAACCGGTGTTGTTGACGAAATGCCCGACAACCCAACTGGCCTCCTGGTGCCGACTTGGGACGATCGCCAGCGCTCCGACGATCAGCACGACCCCGCCGATGTGCCACCACACCGAGACGCTGTTGAGGAAGGCGACCCGTCGCACGTTCGGCAGGTTGAGCAGCGCGTGGAGCAGCAGGACGGCGGCGAAGATTCCGAAGAGGCCTGCAGGGGTCGGCTCGTAGCCGGACTGGAGGTTGAGGAACGCCCCGATGAAGCTGGCGGCGCCGTAGTCGATGCCGCAGATCCCGCCGATCAGCCCGAGCAGGTTGAGCCAGCCGACCAGCCAGCCCCACCGCGGGCCGCCGAGCTGGTGCGCCATGAAGTAGAGGCCCCCGCTCGTCGGGTAGGCCGAGGTCACCTCGGCGAGCGCCAGGCCGACGAAGAGCACCATCGCGCCGACGCCGATCCAGCCCCAGAACATCACCGCCGGGCCGCCGGTGTTCAGGCCGAAGGCGAACATCGTCATGCAGCCGGACAGGATGCTGATGACGGAGAAGCTGCTGGCGAAGTTGCCGAACTCGCCCATCCGGCGGACGAGCTTCGGCTCGTAGCCGAGTTGGCGAAGCCGTTCCTCGTCGGACGGCGCGGCGTGGGCAGGGGACATCGGGGTCGGCCTCCGTGTGGGGAAGAGGATGGACAGTGGGTAGGGGGGAGTCAGCCCAGAGCTGTCGCCCGGCCGGCGAGGGCCTGCTCGCGAGCGGTCAGCAGCAGCGCCTCGGCCTTGTCCGGCGAGTCGGCTACCAGGCTCCACGGCGCCCTGGACGCGAACGGGCCGAGCGCCGTGAACACCTCGACAGCCGCACTCATCCGGGCCGACGCCCACAGCGCATGGGCGAGATAGCTGAGATCGGCGACCGACCACGACCCGGGAGCCGACCCGGCCCAACTCTCGTACGCGCGCTGAGTACGAGAGAAGTGCGGCTCCCGCAGCCACTGCCGCAGCACCACCGCGTTCCGCCTCGGCTCATTGCGGTAGTGCTCGACCGACAGGTACAACGGCAACGCGGCCAGCGGCGACCCAGCCGGCGCCGTCGACGAAACGACGTTCACGAAGTCGGCCGCCGCCGGCCGCCAGACCTGCTGCCAGTAGCGCAGCATCCGGTGGTGGGCCTCCCGGTTGCCGGGATCGCGCCGCAACGCCTCGCGGAGCAGCCCCCACGGGCCCGGCGGAAGCATCGGGTCCAATGACGGCTGCCGATGCTCAGCGAAGGCCTTGGAGCGGTCCAGCACGGCCAGAGCGAGGAGACACACCCACGGCACAGGGTCCGAGGGCACGGCCTCGGCAGCAGCCCAGCACGACTCGCGTGCCGCCCGCTCCAGGCGGCGAGCCTGCGGGGAGCAGGCCTCGGCCGCGGTCAAGGCGTGCTCGACCGCGACCCGAGTGCGAAGGACGGCCAGCCCCGGGTCCTCCGGGTCCTCGCGCCCCCAGTCGGCGAGCACGGTGGACCGGGCGGCCACGAGCGCCAGCACCTGCGTACGAGACGTGCGGCGCCCCCAGTCTTCGCCCGTTACCGCAAGTAACCGGCCGGTCGACCACCAGCGCCCCGCCCGCAGATCGTCCACCGCAGCCCGCAACGCACCGTCCAGGCCAGCAGGGTGATACAGCGGCCGGGTAGATGCGGTGATCCTGGGGCCGCCCCTCCCGGCACTGGCACGCTGCTCCGCGCCAGCCGCCCGCGACTCGCCGTCGTGCCGTACCAATCGGCTCGGTTGCGGAGCTGATGCGGTGTTCAACGGCCTACCTCCCTCGTGGCGGATATGCTCCGCAGACTTGCTGGCCGCCCGTGCCACCACTCGCGATCGGGTGGTCGGTGGAAGCGGTCGATGCCGGCGTTGCAGCAGGAACGGGCCCGACGAGCTGGCATGTCGGGGTGCCGACAAATGTGATCGCTTTCGGCCACGGCAACTGCCTGCCGCAGTAAGGTGCCTGAGGGTGCTCGACGGCGACCATTCGCGTAGTCATATTCGCGCTGAAATATGATCATGGCGGTCGCCTGCGGGAGACCGGGCTCCCGCGGACGGGAGGGGTGGAATGGGGGCACGGCAGTGCGAACGATGCGGATGTGCGCTCAGCCGGTACAACGACAGCGGCAGTGCTTGCGGCCCATGTGCGCGGACGGTCGTTGACCAGACATCTGTCGCCGTTCCCACATGGGCGTGGCGCGATGAGGTGGTGCGCGACAGCCTCGCTGAGCTGGACTTCGGCAGGCTGAGCAAGCGCCTCCGGGAGATCGTGCCGCTTCGCCAGGACGACCTCGCAGGGATCACCGGGCTGACCCAGGGCTACCTTTCTCGACTTGAGGCCGGGCGGGTCCAGCTGACCCACATCGACAGGATCGTTGAGTACCTCGATTCGGTCGGTGCCCCTGCTGACCTCGTGAGGCTCCCCCTTCGAGCGGCTACCGCAACAGGGCCATTCAGCGACGCGAGTCCACCTCCCTCCCCTGACGGCATTGCCGGGCCGTGGACGGCGAGCCGTATGGTGGCGGCATTGCACGACGTGATGCGAGGGGAGCACGCCACCATGCGTCCGAGCCGCCGCCGATTCCTCGGCCTCACCGGCACTGCCCTCTCCGCCTACATCCATCAGTGGGGGATCGCGGACGTCGAACCCGTCGTACGGGCTCTCGGCGGCGCACGGGTGGCTCCTGGACTCGTTGCGAGCTTCCAGGGGACGATCGACAGCCTTCGCACGATGGACGCGAGCTCCGGCAGCGCCCTCGTCGCAGGGCTGGCACGTGCCCATCTCGGCCTGGTTCACGAGACGTTGAAGTCCGCCAACTACGACGAGAAGACTGGTCGGGGCCTGGCCGGCATTGCTGCCGACACCGCCACCCAGCTCGGGTGGTTCCACTTCGACGCCGGGCACCACGAACTGGCTCAACGAGCTCTCCTGGCGGCCCTACGAGCTGCCCACGCCTCCGGCGATCCCCGCTATGGCGCCGGCGCCCTGTCCTACCTGGCCATCCAGAGCTACTCGGTCGGAAACCCGCGCGACGCCGTGACCGCGATGCAGGCCGCCCGGGAGAAGATCCGTACCCTCCGCGCCTCCCACCTGGAGGCCATGCTTCTGACCCGCCAAGCGCGCGGGCACGCCAAGCTGGGGGAGCAGCAGGCATGTCGGCGCGCACTCGGCCGGGCCGCGGAACTCGCCGATTACGGCCCGGCCGAACAGGACCCCGGCTGGCTGTACTGGATGAACCGCGGGGAGATCCTCGGCCAGACCGCCAGCTGCTATCTCCAACTCGGCGAACACAAGGCGGCGGCAGACCACTTCGGGCGGGCCGCCTCCACGCTGAACCCGGCGGATCTGCGCACCCGAGCGCTGTTCGCATCGAGAGCCGCCTCCGCCCACTTCCTTGCCGGGGACCGGGAAGACGGCTTCGAAGCCGCCGAGACGGCGCTCACCTTGGCCACGAACGTCCAGTCGACCAGGCTGAAGGAGCACTTGGAGCAGACCGTGGAGCACCTGCTGGCCATCCCGGACCCGCGGTCGAGCGAGCTGGTAGAACGATCACGACAAGTGATCGCGACCAAGGAGTTGTCAGCGTGACCAGCGCCGTGCTCGTTCTGTGGGACGTCGACCGCACCCTGGTGTATGTCGGCGAGACCGACCGCGCCGTCTACGGCGAGGCGTTCCGCCGGGTCGTCGGCCGCGACGCGACGAAGCTGCCAGCGAGGGGCACCGGCCGCACGATGCCCCTCGCGGTAAGGGAACTGCTCGCGGCCAACGACGTCGACCACCAGGACGCCGAGCTGTTCGCGGAGCAGATCATCGACCTGCTGCCCCGGCTTCTCGCCGAGCGGGCCGAGGAACTGCGCACCGATGGCCGGCTCATGCCCGGCGCCCCTGCCGCCCTCGAAGCAGTCCACTCCGATCCTGACCTTGTGCCCACCGTGGTCACCGGCAATCTGCGGCAGAGCGCTGAGATCAAGCTTCGTGCCTTCGGCCTCGACCAGTACGTCGATCTGGCCATCGGTGGCTTCGCCTCCGACGACTCACACCGTCCGGCCTTGGTCCAGATCGCCCAGCGCCGCGCGGCGGACCGCTGTGGGACATCCTTCAACCGGTCGAACACGGTCATCATCGGGGACTCGCTCGAGGACGTCCGGACCGGAGCTGAGGGCGGGGCCGGCGTGATCGCAGTCGCCTCTGGCACGACCTCAGCAGAGCTACTTGCCACTGCCGGGGCGGACACTGTCCTCGACAGCCTGCTCGACCCTCAGGCGGTGCTCGGCGCCGTCGCCGAGCTTACGGGCCGCCGCCAGTAGTCAGACCCTGGAACTGGGCGTCGGTGCACTACCACACGGGCGCCGCGCGGCCTGGACTCCGCAACGCTGCTCGCCGCTGACGCTCCACGGCCTGGCACCCTCAGGCTTCTCGGATCGGCATGTCGGACGGGACGTATCGCCTCATACGGCCGCCAGACGGACCAGCAGTTCAGGGACGCCCTCGACCTGCCGGTGCGGGCGGAACGCCGGGGCCAGCTCCTTGGCCTGGATGGCGCAGCGCTGTGCGCCGATGCGAGTGGCGACGTCGAGAGCCGCACCCGTCGTCTTCAGGGCCTGCTCCACCTCCCGGGCCATCAGCAGGCCCCGGGCCTGGGACAGCTGGAAGACCGCCCTGGTCTTCGCCCGAGCTTCAGGGAGCAGGCCGATGCCCTCGTCGATGCGGCCGAGCGCCTCGGTGGCCCGGCCGAGGTCGAGCAGGCACTGTCCGGAGTCGACAGCGAGGTCGGCCGGCCCCATCCACACGCACCAGGCCGGGGCCGGGTCGGGGGTGTCGGTCAGCAGGGCTGTCTCGGCGGAGGCGAGGTCGCGGTGGCAGGCGTTCGGGTCGCCGAGGGCGGCGTGGCCGCGGGCGCGGCGCAGGTACAGCAGCGAGCGGGCCGTGGGATGGGCGGCGCGGGAGAGGGCTTGGGTGAGGGGTGCGATGGCGTCGCCGGGGCGGTTCTGCCAGATGGCCTGGTAGGCGAAGTCGGAGAGGATGCCGGCGCCCAGGTCTCGGTCGCGGCCGGCGTGGGCGTTAACCAATGCGGCGTTCCACAGTTGTCCGGCCAGGTGGTGCTCGCCCTGGTCGAACCGGTACCAGCCGCACGTGACGGCCAGCGACGCGGCGAGCCGGTGTAGGCGCAGGCCCGTGGTGGAGCTGTAGTTGCCCTCATCGATCAGGTCGGTGACCGTGGCGAGCTGGGCGTCCATCAGCCGGGCGGTGCGCTGGCGCTGTTCGGTCGGCAGGGCGTTGAGGGTCCGACTGGTCTCCTCGAGCCAGTCGAGCAGCGGGCCGTCGACGCGCTTGCCGTCGAGGGCGGCGTCGAGGCGTTCGGGCTCGAGTTCCGCCCACTGGGCGGCGAGGCCGGCGAGCGCGAAGGCGCCGAAGGCCATGAAGGTGCGGCGGCGGGGGTCCATGGCGGCTCTCAGGGCGTTTCGGAGGGAGGTGACGGTGTGGCCCGCGGCCACCGGGAACGGTTCATGGCGGCCCGGTAGCCAGTGCGGCCAGCCGAACTGTGCGACCTCCTCGTACGGGACGCCGAAGACATCGGCGAGCAGCAGCTGGCTCTCCAAGTGCGGAGTCTTGCGTCCGTTCTCCCATCGGCTGACCGCGCTCTTGTCCGCACCGGTCCGCAGCCCTTGCGGGCGTCTGGCCGCGGCCCGCCGCAGCTGTTCCACGAGGTCGCTCTGCGACCAGCCTTTCTGTGCCCGCGCGTAGGCGAGGGGGTGCGTGATCAGCTCTGCCACGGGTCCAACTCCATCACCGCCAGTGGCCGGGAGCCTATCGTGCGGGCGGGCGGGACAACCCCGGGACAACAGACAACCGCTGGCCCACGCAAGCGAATTGGAGTGGAATCGACGTCCCGCGGTCAGTTCCCGGGCGTGAACGGCCAGGCTCGTACAACGCGCCGGTCGGTTCCGTTCACCTGACCGTGACGGGCCGAGACGGTGATGCCCCCGGACGCCCCTGGGTCGTCCGGGGCGGGGACGATGGCAGCCACGTGGTCGGCCCCGTCGGCCGACGCCTCCGGCCGGGCATGGCCGAGTCGGCCCGAGCTTGACCCACCTGAGAGGAACCGAGATGGCAGCGGAACACTGCGGGCACGCGATGACGCCGGGCCCGGGCCGGGAAGGCCCACCGGCGTCGGTCGCGCCGGACCACGAGCCCGCGGCGGCATCGTGGCTGCTCGAGGAAGTCCGGCGGCTCGAACAGGCTGCGGCGGATGCCCGGCCGCTGCCGCGTCTGACCCGGCGGCGCGACGGGGTGTCGCTGGCCCAGGCGTACTCGCTTCAGCAGCACTGGGCCGACCACCGCCTGCGCGCCGGCGACACCGCCGTCGGCTACAAGGTCGGCCTGACCAGCCCGGCGATGCAGCGGCAGTTCGGCATCGACGAGCCCGACTCCGGCATCCTGCTGGCGTCCGCGCAGCTGCCCTCGGACGGGTTCGTTCCCTGCGCCGGCCTGATAGCGCCTCGGGTCGAAGGCGAGTTCGCCTTCCGCCTCGGCGCCGGTCTGACCGGCGTCGGCATCGGGGAGAACGACGTCCGTGCGGCGATCGACGGAGCGTGCCTGGCGCTGGAGGTCATCGACAGCCGCTACGACCTGGAGGGCATCACGCTCGTGGACAGCGTGGCCGACAACGCGGCGTGCGCCCGCTTCGTCCTCGGCGAGTTCGCGGCGGTGCCCGACTGGGACCTGCGCCACGAGGTACTGACCGTTCAGGCCGGCGGCACCGACGTCGCCGCGGGCGACGGCCGGCAGGTGCTGGGCGACCCGATCCGCTCGATCCTGTGGCTGGTGCGGAGCCTGGCCGGGCGGGGCACGGGACTGCGGGCCGGCGACATCGTCCTGACGGGCGCCGTCCACGCCAGCCTTCCGCTCCACCCGGGCCTCGCTGTCCAGGCGAGCTCGCCCTCCCTCCCGCCGGTCCGCGTCCAAGCCGTGTGACCGCATCAGCACCGTGCCCACCCAACCCAGACCACAGGAGCTGCCATGCATCCACCCCCGCTCCGCGCGGCCGTGATCGGCCCCGGACTGCTCGGCCTCGACCTCGCCGAGCGCCTCACCCGATCATCCTCGCTGGTGTGCGCCCTCGTCGCGGGCCGGCACAGCAGCGCCGGTCTGCGACGCGCCGAGCGCCTCGGCTGCGCCGTTTCCACCGGCGGGATCGACGCGGTGACCGGCAGCGGCGTGGACATCGTCTTCGACGCGTCGAGCGCCGCGGCGCACCCGCGGCACCGAGCGGAGCTTGCCGCTGCCGGCATCCTGCTCGTCGACCTCACCCCGGCCGGAGACGGCACGATCGCCGCGCCCACCGTCAACGGCGACGTCGCCCGAAGCCGGCTGCACCTGAGCCTGGCCAGCTGCGGAGCCCAGGCCGCCGCGCCGGTCCTGGCCGCCGCCGCCCGGCACTGCACGCCCCACTACGTCGAGGTCGTCACCACCGCCGCGGCCGCGAGCGTCGGCCCGGCCGGGCGCCGCGACCTCGATGAGTACATCGCCACGACCGGCGCTGCCGTGCGCCAGTTCACCGGCGCACCGCGGGTGAAGGTGCTCACCAGCCTCAGCCCCGCTCTGCCGGCCCTCGCGTTCCGCGTCCAGGCCACCCTGCTCGCCGCCGACGATGACCCGGACGCCCTGCGGGAGGCCGTGAAGACGGCGGCCGCGGTCGTGCGCGACTCCCTCGTGCCCGGCTACCGGCTCGCCGACTGCGCGGTCACCGGCGGCCGGATCACACTCACCGTCGACGTCAGCGCCACCGGCGGCCGCCTCCCCGCCTACGCCGGGAACGTCGAGATCATCAACGCGTCCGCAGTGGCCCTGGCCGAACGCCACGCCGCCGCACGGACCCTGCGAGGCACCCCGTGACCACAACCGCTCACGTGATCCTGCACGATGCGACCTTGCGCGACGGCCAGCACTCGGTCGGGCACCGCCTCGACGCCGGCCAACTGCGCGCCTACGCCGAGGCCGCCAACGCCGCCCGCGTCCCCCTGGTCGAGGTCGGCCACGGCAACGGCCTGGGCGGCTCGTCCCTGCAGATCGGCCAGGCCCTGCTGGAGGACCGCGCCATGATCGAAGCGGTCCGCGACGTCCTCACCCACAGCCGCCTGGGCGTGTTCGTCGCCCCCGGCTGGGGTACCGGCCACGACATCCGGGACGCCGTCCGCGCCGGCGCCGACGTGGTACGGGTCGCCGCGCACTGCACCCTCGGCGACACGACCGAACGCCACCTCGCCCTGGTGCGCGATCTCGGCGCCGAGGCGCAGGCCGTGCTGCTGATGAGCCACATGGCCGACCCCGGCCGCCTCGCCGAGGAGTGCGCCCGCATGGTCGCCTTCGGCGCGCAGGCCGTCGGCATCATGGACTCCGCCGGCCACTACACCATGCGCGACGTCACCGAACGGATCGGGACGATCGCCGCAGCGGTCGACGTGCCCGTGATCTTCCACGGCCACAACAACCTCGCCCTGGCGGTGGCCAACTCCCTGGCCGCCGTCCAGGCCGGGGCGAGCGTCATCGACGCCTGCGCCCGCGGGTTCGGCGCCGGAGCCGGCAACACCCAGCTCGAAGCGCTCGTGCCGGTGCTGGAACGCGAAGGTCACACCACTGGCGTGGACCTGCACGCGGTGCTGCGCGCCGCCGACACCGCCGAGGCCCGCCTCCTGGAAAACGGCGCGCCGACGACGGACTCCGCCGGCATCATGTCCGGCCTGGCCGGGGTGTTCTCCGCATTCCGGCTGCCGGTGCTGCGCGCCGCCGCTGAAGCGGGCGTCGACCCGCTGGCCGTCTTCACCGAACTCGGCCGCCGCGGTGCCGTCGCCGGCCAGGAGGACCTCATCCCCGAGGTCGTCCGCCACCTCGCGAAGGCGGCCGCGTGATGGCCGCCGACCTCCGCACCGGCGAGGTGACTGCCTGCAGTGCCCAGTGCGCCGCGAGTGCCTGACCGACGCCATCGAGTGCGGAGTCCAGGACGGCATCCGCGGAGGCCGAACCGAAGAACAGCTCCGCCAGATCGTTGCCTTCAGGGAAGGCCGACAGGTCGACCTCGACCGGGTGCGCGCCACCCTCCTCTGCACCCACCGGCCGCGGCTGACCGAGGCCGAAAAGAAGGCCGTGGTCCGCGTCGCCATCGGCGCCGGGATTCCGCGCGACACCTGGGCCGCCCTGCTGAGCATCGGCTACAAGGCCGCCACCGCGCGCCAACGCCAGGCCCGTACACAGCTAGACGTCATCCCGGCGTCCATGCGACGCGAGGAGATCGCCCTCACCGAGGAACTGCGTGCCACCGCGGTGTTCACCCTGGCGGTGGCCGCGTGACCCCAGATCGCCCCAAGGTCTCCCGATGGGACATGGCCGCCATCGCGGCACTCGGCGCGACCGGCTTCGGGCTCTCGTACGACGCTCTCCAGCAGATGGCCGAGGCGATCCACGTCCGAGGAAACCTGAGCTACGCGTGGCCGGTTGTCGTCGACGGGTTCATCGCCTACGGAGTACGCGCTCTCGTCCTGCTGCGCGAAGCGCCCTGGACCGCCCGCGCCTACGCCTGGAGCCTGTTCGCCGGCGCCACCGGCACCAGCGTCTGGGCCAACGCCCTGCACGCGATCCGCCTCAACGAGCAGACGGCCGGCACCCTCGATGGATTGCACCTCGGAGACCTCGCCGTCGGAAGCTTGAGCACGATCGCCCCGATCGCGCTCGCCGGCGCGGTCCATCTCGGCATCATCGTCACCCGCCACGAGACAGCCCAGGACAACCTGGGCGACGGCCTCCAAACCACCGACCCGGCCTCGGGCACCGTCCTGCTGAGCCGAGACGCGGTGTCCGACCGCGTGCCCTCGCTCGACACGCGGATGGTGGCTGACCGAGAAGCCCTCACCCTCACCACATCCCGTATAAGCAGAGCAGAACTCACGGACGGCATCCAGGCGGAGGACCGGAGGAGCGTGGACGAGAAGTTGGCCACCTACCGTCGGGGCTCGCGTTGGCGAGCCCGGTTTACTGCACGGATTCTGCGCCGGAGCCAGGAGGGTGGTGGTCCGGGCGAGGGTGGTCCGTCGGTTCGGTCCGGTGGTCCGGGCGAGGGTGGTCCGTCGGTTCGGTCCGGTGGTCCGGGCGAGGGTGGTCCGTCGGTTCGGTCCGGTGGTCCGGGCGAGGGTGGTCCG